>JAHEHE010000005.1 GCA_024644725.1 Flavobacteriaceae bacterium
TTCACCCATAAGGATAAGCGTAGCCTTTTCTACTACTAACTAAAAAAATCAAAAACACAGTAGCTCACCTGAGCTGAGAACTATAGTGAAACTACTGTTTACTCCAAGTGATGTCCCCTTCGGCCGCCTTTGGGTTGGCCGGTGTTGTACCGTTGAGGGATATCACATAGCTTGCGACTTGTTGCATTTCTGTATTGTTCAGTGTGGTCTTCCACGAGATCATACCCTTTCCGGGTCGTCCTCCGTTGTTGAGCGTATTGAGAACATTCTCCATTCCCCCGCCAAGAATCCACTTGTCATCCGTAAGGTTAGGGCCGATACCGCCTCCACCATCTGCCATATGACAGGCCACGCAGTAGGTGCCAAAAACTTTCTTTCCTGCAGCCAGATTTTCACTGTCGGTCAAAAGTGTTACATCGAGTTTGAAAAGTTCCGGATTAGCTGCCTTATAGGCTTCCACTTCGGCCTTTCCTTTTTCAACCTCTGCAAGGTACTCCTGTTCCTGGCTGTATTGTTCTTGATTGGTGAAGACCTGGATATAATAAAAGACACCTACGAGAATTGTAATGTAGAAGCCGTATTTCCACCAGGGAGGAAGTACATTGTCCAATTCTTTGATCCCGTCGTATTCGTGGTCTGCAATCATTATTTCTTCCTCCTTGCCCAGATCATGGGCCTTGGTCAAGGACTGCAAAAACTTCTTCCACGCACTTTTTTGTTTCTTCTCAGTCATTGTTGATTGTGTTTGATTGGTTGTCTAATGGCATGTTGCTCAATTCCTCAATATTCTTCTTTGGCATTTTCCAAACGATAATGAGCATGGTAATGAATACCGTGAAGAACAAGGTCAGCGAGATAATGGGATAGATCTCGACCCCAGACATGCTTTCTAAATGATGTTTAACGAACTTTAGCATGGTTTTTCTTTATTCTGCGGACTCCGCATTTATATCAGTTCCCAATCGCTGCAGATAGGCAATTAGCGCAACGATCTCTTTATTCTCGATGTTTGAACCCCCGTAATTTTTAACAAACTCTGGATCTTGTCTAAGATTGCTTTCAACTTCCTTCGCCTGGTTTTGGAGGAGATAAACGGCCTTGTCTAATTCGAACTGGCTGTAAGGTACACCCAGCTTCACCATGGCATTTACCTTGCTCACGGTATTGGTGATGTCCAGGTCGTTTTTCACCAACCAGGGGTAGCGAGGCATGATCGAGCCCGGTGAAGTCGAACGCGGATCAATCATGTGATTGAAGTGCCAGTTGTCATTGTATTTTCCTCCGACGCGATGCACGTCTGGTCCGGTTCTTTTGGATCCCCAAAGGAATGGAAAATCATAGACGAATTCACCGGCTTTGGAATATTCACCGTACCTCTCCACTTCCGATCTGAAGGGGCGGATCATCTGTGAGTGACAGTTGTTACAGCCTTCGCGAATATAGATGTCGCGGCCTTCCAATTCCAATGGAGTGTAAGGTTTGACCGAAGTAATTTTCGGGATATTCGAATCCACCGTGAGCAGCGGAATGATCTCAACGGCGCCACCAATTGCGATGGCAAGCACAATGAGAGCCGTGAACAATATTGTTCTTCTTTCGAGCCATGAGTGGAACCCTTCTCCGGCCATTCTTCCGGCTGATATCTGTTTCAGCGGAGCTGCTTCGGCCAGTTCATCCTCAACTGCCGATCCGGCTTTGGCAGTCATGATCACGTTGTAGGCCAGCAGAATGAAACCTACGAGGTAGAGTGTGCCTCCAAAGGCACGCATTGCGTACATCGGCATGATCTGTGTCACTGTTTCCAGGAAGTTGCCGTAAACCAGGGTTCCATCCGGATTGAATTGCTTCCACATGGCCGCCTGTGTAAAACCTGCAACGTAGAGTGGCAGGGCGTAGAAAAGTATTCCTAATGTACCCAGCCAAAAATGAATATTGGCAAGTTTCGTGCTGTACAATTCAGTTTTCCAAAGTTTACCTGACAGCCAATAAATGATACCTGCCGCCATGAATCCATTCCACGCCAGGGCTCCAATGTGCACGTGTGCAACGATCCAGTCAGTGTAGTGTGCAATTGCATTGAGGTTCTTAAAAGACAGCATAGGACCTTCGAAGGTTGACATACCGTATCCGGTAATGGCGACCACAAAAAACTTCAAAACCGGGTTTTCTCGCACCTTGTCCCAAGCTCCTCTCAAGGTGAGAAGACCGTTGATCATACCTCCCCACGAAGGGAAGATGAGCATCACTGAAAATACGGTTCCCAAATTCTGTGCCCATTCGGGAAGGGCTGTATAAAGCAAATGGTGAGGTCCGGCCCATATGTAGATAAAAATAAGCGACCAGAAGTGAATTATGGAAAGTCTGTATGAGTACACGGGTCGATTAGCGACCTTGGGCACAAAATAGTACATCAGACCCAAAACAGGTGTGGTCAGAAAGAACGCGACCGCATTGTGACCGTACCACCATTGAACAAGCGCATCCTGAACCCCAGCATAAATGGAGTAACTCTTGAAGGCTGTAACAGGAAGCTCCAGGTTGTTGAAAATGTGAAGCACGGCTACGGTTACAAACGTGGCCAGGTAAAACCAAATAGCCACATAAATGTGTCTCTGCCTTCTTTTGAGAATGGTTCCGATCATGTTGATTCCGAATACGACCCAAATCAGCGTAATTGCTATATCTATGGGCCATTCGAGTTCGGCATATTCCTTGGAGCTCGTAATTCCTAAAGGCAAGGTGAGTGCTGCAGCTACGATGATCAACTGCCAGCCCCAGAAGTGGATTTTGCTGAGAGCATCACTGAACATGCGTGATTTGAGAAGTCGCTGCATGGAGTAATAAACGCCCATGAAGATGCTGTTTCCGACAAAAGCAAAAATCACCGCATTGGTATGCAGAGGCCTCAAGCGCCCGAAGCTGAGCCATGGAATTCCTTCCAGAATGTTTGGGAAAATGAAAAGGAAGGCGACGATAAGTCCCACCAGCATTCCTACCACGCCCCATAGAACGGTCGCGATAAGGAACATTTTTACAATTTTGTTATCGTAATAAAATTGCTCTTTATCCATCTTAGAAAAAGTTAATAATTAGTTGACTGATTTTTGATTGTTATCTGGTTCTGAGGTCTTCTGCTTGACCAGCTCATCTTCAAAAAGCATGCGCACAGAAGGCGTGTAGACGTCATCATACTGCCCTGACTTCACCGACTTGACGAATAGAATAAAAAAAAGGATGGCAATCACCAGACTAGCTGCAATAAGCATGAAGATGATATTCATTCTTTGATTTTTTTAGTTGAGACAAAATAACGAATTATGCAATCCAACAAACATGACATTTGTCAGTTTTTCGGTTGTGCTCGATTTGCCTGAAGCTAATATAGTACTTTTTTGGCAACGAAATTTGTAGCTAACGTAGCAAACAGGACGACCGAAATAGAGCTGACGGGCATCAATATTGCAGCAACAATCGGCGACAGGTTGCCCGTGATGGCGAAGAGCAATCCTATGATGTTGTAAAGGAAAGAAATCACGAAGCTGATCTTGATGATTGACATCGTTTTTTGGGAGAGTTTGAGAAAGGAGGGGAGCTTTGAAAAGCTTCGTGCATCTAGAATTCCGTCACATGCGGGGGAGAAGACATTGATGTTCTCAGAAATGGCAATTCCCACGTCACTCTGCACGAGAGCCCCGGCATCATTGAGGCCGTCTCCAAGCATCATGACTGATTTCTCAGATTCCTGGAAGACTTTTATACGGTTGAGTTTGTCTTCGGGTTTTTGCCGAAAGAAAATTTGGGATCCTTCAGGTAAAATGCTTTCCAGGTTTTCCTTTTCTCCCTCGCTGTCTCCTGTAAGTACCGAGAGTTCGTATTCCTTGCCAAGAGTATCCATGACCTGGTTCAATCCCTTTCTGTAATTGTTGCTGACCAGAAAAATACCTTTCAACTCGCCATCTATCTTCACATGAATTTGTGTCTGATTGGGGTTCTGATTCACCGCTCCGGTGAATTGGGCAGAGCCCAATGCAATTTTCATATCCTGAACTTGCCCTGAAATGCCCTCGCCCAAATGTTCGGTAAAACCGGCCGCCTCATGCTCTGCTTTCATCGGAATATGCTCGTATAGGGCTCTGCTAAGCGGGTGATTTGATGATTTGAGAACAGCTTTGATCCCCATTTTCTCCGATTTTGAAAGGGGAGTTCCCGAATAATTGATTTCAGAGGCGTTGTTGGCCGTTATGGTTCCGGTTTTATCAAAAACCAGGGTATTCGCCCTTGACAGGGATTCAATGACATAGGCATCTTTGAGGTAAAAGCTCTCTTTCCCAAAAATCCGAATCATATTGCCGAGTGAGAACGGAGCTGACAGGGCAAGCGCACAGGGGCAGGCTACGATCAATATGGCCGAGACGACCTGAAAAGCAATGCTTCTGTCCTGGAAATACCAGAAGATTCCCGCAGCTAAAGCTATTCCGAGGATGATTATGGTGAACTGTTTGGAAATTGAATCAGTAAGCGACTTGATATTATCCTTGTCCTGCTGTCCGAAAATATCCTTGCTCCACAACTGGGTGAGATAACTCTGCTTGACGGATTCAATGGCCTCCATTTCAATGGCCGGTCCTTTTTGTTTTCCTCCAGCGTAGAGTTTGTCCCCCGAGATTTTGCTCAAGGGAAGGGATTCTCCGGTCACGAAGCTGTAGTCGATCAAAGCATCGCCGTTTAATAGTATGCCGTCTACCGGAATGATTTCTTCGTTTCTGATCAGGAGCCGATCTCCCTTTTTTACATCATTGACACTGATTGAATGTTGGGTCTTGTCTTTGTCGATCTGCGTGACAGCGATCGGGAAATAAGATTTGTAATCTCTTTCAAAAGATAGAAAACTATAGGTTTTCTGCTGAAAGACCTTTCCGAGCAGCAAGAAGAAGATCAAGCCGGTAAGACTGTCAAAATAACCCTGGCCTGTACCCGTCATGACTTCGTAGGTGCTCCTGACAAAAAGAACCAGAATCCCAAGTGAAATCGGGACGTCAATGTTCAGAATGCCATGTTTAAGACCTTTGAAGGCTGAGATCAGGTAATCTCGTCCTGAATAGACGACCGCCGGGATAGCCATGACAAGCATGATCCCCCTGAAAAACGGCTTGAAACGGTTGAGCCAGAACTCATCTACCTGAAAGTACTCGGGAAAGGAAAGCATCATGATGTTTCCAAATGCAAACCCGGCGATCGCCACCTGGTAAATGAGCTTTCGATCCACTCTCGTTTCATCTGCATCGGCGCTCTCTAGACTGATGTAGGGTTCATACCCAATGGAGGTGATGAGCTCTGCCAACTCCTGGAGGCTGATTTCGTTCTTCTTGAAGGTGATTCGGACCTCTTTCTTGGGAAAGTTCACCAGGGTGGTTTGAACCCCCTTGTTCAATTTGTGCAGATTCTCAAGTACCCAGATACAAGAGCTGCAATGAATGGTCGGAATGTAAAAGTTGACCACAGCTGTTTCCTCATCCTCAAATTCAAGCAGCTTCTTGGCGATGTCCTGATTCGCCAGGTAGTCAAATTTCCCGGAGATCTCATTGGGAATCATTCCCGGGGCGGATTCGAGGTCGTAATACACGTTCAGCTCGTTCTGGTTCAGGATCTCAAAGACCGTTTTGCATCCATTACAGCAAAAAGGCTTATCTTCAACGACAATGGGGTCTGAACCACATTTTGTACCGCAATGAAAACAATCGGGATTGTTCATAAACACTTGAAAAAGTGCGTAAATTTCCCACAAAAAAATTGTTTAAAAAAATGAATGATAGCAGAATTTATATAAATTTGCACCACCCAACAGTTCATTTATGAGGCCAGAATGCGAAAAATGCGTAGTTCGTGATTTGAACTCCCTTAAGACCGTCTCTGCGGATAATCTAAAGGAGATCAATCACAAAAAATCGACGATCCATTTCCAGAAAGGAGAAGTTATATTCAGCGAGGGCAATACCTTGCGAGGAGTTTATTGTTTGCACAGCGGTAAATGCAAAATGACCAAATTGGCGCCGAACGGGAAAGAGCAAATCGTCAGATTCATACGAAAAGGAGAAATGGTCGGGCACAGGTCAGTGATCAGCAACTCAGTGGCCCATTTGACCGTCACGGCACTTGAGGATATGGAAGTTTGTTTTATTCCAAAGCAGGAAATTCTCGATATGTTTAAGAACAATTCAGATTTCTCACTGGGCATTACCCAGTCAATTGCAGAGGATTTGGATGAGGCCAACGCGTCGATCGCTAATATGGCACAGAAAAACGTACGAGAACGCCTGGCGGAATCCCTGCTATTCTTCGAGAAAATATTTGGAGTGGACGCGGAAGGATTCATATCAGTGACCCTGACCCGGGAAGAAATTGCCAATGCCATCGGAACAGCTACAGAATCAACAATTCGACTGTTGTCGGAGTTCAAAAAGGAAGGGTATATCATTCTGTCGGGGAAAAAGATAAAAATAGCTGACAAGGTGAAATTACAGCACCTGACTGAGGGGTACTAAGAACCAAACAACATTGAATTAATAAAAAAAGCCCGTAGAGAACTGCGGGCTTTTTTCTTTTGATGTTTCTGGTGTTTATTTCGAAAAGGTTCGAATGGTCCGCGCAATGATTTCAGTGCATTCAAGAAGCTGCTCTTCTGTCATAACCAAAGGAGGTGCGAAGCGAATGATGTTCCCATGAGTCGGTTTGGCCAAGAGGCCGTTCTCCTTTAATTTCATACAAATGTCCCAGGCAGTTGAGCTGTCTTCTGAATCGTTGATCACAATGGCGTTGAGCAGTCCTTTACCCCGAACAAGCACCAGCAATTCACTTTCGTCGACGATCTTTTGCATTTCGCTGCGGAAAATTTGACCCAGTTTTTCTGAGTTTTCCGCCAACTTCTCGTCCTTGACTACTTCCAGGGCTTCCATTGCGATTGCCGAGGCAATTGGATTGCCTCCAAAAGTGGATCCGTGCTCCCCAGGACGGATGACTTCCATGATGTGATTATCTGCAAGCACCGCAGAAACCGGGTATGCACCACCAGACAGGGCTTTTCCCAGAATCAGAACGTCTGGTTGAACCTCTTCATGATGAACGGCCAGCAGTTTTCCAGTTCGTGCAATTCCAGTCTGTACTTCGTCGGCGATGAAGAGCACATCATACTCTGCACACAGCTCACTAGCGCCCTTCAAATATCCGTCACCAGGAACATAGACGCCGGCTTCACCCTGGATGGGTTCTACGAGAAAACCTGCAATATTTTTCTCATTCTTCAGCATCTCCTCAAGCGCGCTTAAATCATCGTAAGGAATTTTTATGAACCCGGGAGTGTAGGGACCAAAATTCTTTCTGGCCGTTTCATCGTTGGAGAAGGAGATAATTGTCGTCGTCCTACCGTGAAAATTGTTCTCACAAACAATAATTTTCGCATCGTGCTCGGGTATTCCTTTTTTCTCGTACGCATATTTCCTGCAGATCTTGATTGCGGTTTCCACAGCTTCGGCACCGGTGTTCATCGGAAGGACTTTGTCAAATCCGAAATACTGGGTCACGTACTTCTCATACACTCCGAGCCGATCATTGTAAAAGGCCCTGGAAGTAAGCGTCAGAGTCTCCGCTTGCTCCTTTAACTTATTAATGATTCTGGGATGGCAATGACCTTGATTTACAGCAGAATAAGCTGATAAAAAATCATAATATTTTTTCCCCTCAACGTCCCAAACATATACCCCTTCTCCGCGATGCAGAACTACAGGCAAAGGATGGTAGTTGTGCGCTCCGAACTGATCCTCCATCGCGATGGCTGCCTGAGACGCTCCTTGATTCTTAACTAACATAGAATTTTGAATTGAACCCCACAGAAAAAGATGGATCTGTGGATGAATGACACATGTACAATTCCTTCTTGAGGAGAGAAATCATCCTTGATAGGCAAAAATAGTAAAAATGCGGTCCGGATTCAAAGTTCAGGCTTACTGTTCTTTCCAATTGTGTTATTTTTACACGAAATCCTCACATGAACTACCTGGCACATATCTACCTTTCTGAAGATCAGGAACTAATCCGAATTGGAAACTTCATGGCGGATCACGTCAAAGGCTCAAGGTACAAGACCTATCCGACAGAAGTACAGAAAGGAATCCTTTTGCACCGAAAAATAGATTGGTTCACGGATCAGAATGAAATAGCCAGGAAGAGCAAAAGGAGGCTACATGACAGGTACGGTTTGTACCGTGGAGTCATTATTGACATTTTTTACGATCATATGCTGGCAGCTAATTGGGCCGACTATTCTGCAGTGCCTCTTCATGAATATGCAGCCTTGTTTTACCGGTCGCTGGAGGCCAATGAGGACCTGCTACCTGAAAAGGTCAAATACATGACCGAATATATGATTCAAAACGATTGGCTAACGAGTTATGCGGACCCTGAGGGCATACGCCAGGTTCTTACCGGAATGAACCGTCGTACAGGCGGGCACGGAAAAATGGATAGAGCCATCGAAGATCTGCTGGAGCATTACGAGGATTTCGAGTTGGACTTCCGGCATTTTTTCAAAAAGTTGCGTACCTTTTCCTCCCAAAATCTTCAAGAATTACATGAGCAGTTTTCGAATTAGTAGATCCTATCAGTTTACATTGGTTATTTTCATGACTTCCCTGTTTCTGGTCCTGGTTCAATGCCGAGAAAAGAGGGAGCAAAAAGATCTCCTCATACGCGGGGTAATCGCCGACAGTGCCATGGTGGTCAGTGCCCGAGTGGAAGCTTCGCGGATAGGACTTGATGTTCTTAGAAATGGTGGAAACGCATTCGACGCCATGATCGCCACGGATCTGGCCCTGGTCGTGGCGTATCCGTTCTCCGGGAATATCGGAGGGGGTGGATTCACCGTTTTTCGTACCCATAAAGGTGAAATCGGAAGTGTGGATTACAGGGAAAAAGCGCCCCTGGCAGCGCATCGCGACATGTACCTCGATGAAAACGGGGAGATCATTCCGGGTTTGAGTACCCTGGGAGCACTGGCTGTTGGGGTTCCTGGTACAATTGCCGGATTATTTGAGATTCATTCGCGATTCGGCACCAAACCTTTTTCAGAACTCATTCAGCCAGCAATCGATCTGGCCAACAATGGAGTTGTAGTCACAAAAAAACAAGCAGACCGGCTCAACCGTTACCGGAAGTATTTCGAGCAGGCCAACGAAAGAACGATTTTCCTGGATCGCGAATGGAAGGAGGGTGACACTATACGTTACCCTGACCTGGCCAAAACCTTCGAGCGCATCAGAGACAATGGGCGAGAGGAATTCTACCAGGGGGAAACCGGCCTCATGATGGTAGAGTATTTAAAAAAGCTTGGTGGAATTTTGACGCTGGAGGATTTAGCGAAGTACGAAGCGGTTTGGAGGGAGCCCATCGTATTCGAATACAAGGATTACAGGATAATTTCCATGCCACCACCTTCAAGCGGAGGAATTTGTGTCGCCCAGATCCTCAAGAGCGTCGAGCCCTATGAGATAGGTCAATATCCGCACAATTCGGCCAGGTACGTTCAATTGCTGGCTGAGGCCGAGCGTCGTGTCTATGCCGATCGGGCATATTTTCTGGGCGACCCCGATTTTAATGTGATACCCCTGGACTCCCTGAAATCAGCTGGGTACAATCGCCACCGGATGTCAGATTTCAATTGGGATCGGGCCACGCTGTCTTCAGATGTGTCCCACGGCGATATTCAAATTATTGAAAGTGACCAAACCACACATTATTCGATTGTCGATACCTATGGCAATGCGGTTTCGGTTACCAACACCTTAAATGGTGCCTACGGCTCGAAGGTATATGTTGATGGAGCCGGGTTTTTTCTGAACAATGAGATGGATGATCTCAGCTCCAAGCCAGGTGAGCCGAACATGTTCGGCCTTATCGGTGCGGAGGCCAATTCCATTGAGCCTGAAAAGAGGATGCTGAGCTCGATGACTCCGACGATCGTCGAGAAGGACGATCAACTGTTCATGGTTGTGGGATCTCCCGGGGGATCGACAATCATAACCTCGGTAGTTCAAAATATTTTAAATGTAGTAGAGTACGGGATGGGCATGCAACAGTCGGTTTCTGCACCCAGGTTTCACCATCAGTGGTTGCCCGATCAGATTCTTTTTGAGAATAGTTTTGACACCCTGGCCTTTCCGGAACTGAGAGGCAAAGGGTATTCGCTGAGCAAGGGCACTTCTCCAATTATCGGCAAGGTGGACGCGATCCTGGTTCTTCCGGATGGAAAGCTGGAGGGAGGAGCTGATCCTCGAGGGGATGATAAAGCTGTTGGTTTCTAAGTTTCATCGGAATTTCAGGAAAGCTCTTTGAATAAAATTTGAGGAGCCAATTGGAGAAAATAAGTATTACTCATACCATTAATTATGAAAGAAAGCAGAGGAAAGCACACGGTTTGCATTCATGAGGGCGAAATTCACGATGAGCAGTTCGGCGGAGCAATTTCTCCCATCTTTTTGGCCAGTTCCTATCCGTTTATCGATCAGGATGAAAAACGATATCCACGTTATTTCAACACCCCAAATCAGGAGGTAATCGCAAAAAAAATCGCCGCACTGGAGAAAGCCGAAGCGGCATTGCCCTTTTCCTCGGGCATGGCTGCTATAAGCACCACTCTCCTGTCTTTTCTGAAGCAGGGCGATCACGCTGTTTTTCAAAATGAAATCTACGGCGGTTCCTTCAATTTGATCCATAAGGAATTTCAGAATTATGGCATCGAGTTTACGCTTACACGAGGGATTGAAGTTCAGGATTTCGAAGAGGCCATTCGACCCAATACCCGGGTGATCTATATCGAAACCCCGTCGAATCCGCTTCTGAGCATTACCGATATAAAGTCGGTGGCGGATTTGGCTCGATCCAGAGGAATCATCAGCGTGATAGACAACACATTCGCCTCTCCTGTGAACCAGACACCTATCGACCTTGGAATTGATATTTCTCTTCACAGCGCAACCAAGTATTTAGGTGGGCACAGCGACCTCTGTGCGGGAGCGGTTGCGGGAAGCGAAGAGCACATTGAAAAAATACTGCACAAGGGGCGAAATCTAGGGGGCAGTTTGAGCGACTTCACGTGTTACATGCTTGAGAGAAGCATCAAAACCCTAGGCCTGCGGATCGAAAAACACAATGAAAATGCAGGTTATGTTGCCGAACAGCTGGAACTTCAAAAAGGAGTGACTAAAGTTTTCTACCCGGGTCTGGAGAACCACAAGAATCATGATTTGGCCCGTTCCCAAATGCATGGCTTTGGAGGCATGTTGTCCTTTGAGCTCCATGCTTCAATTGATGCCAAGGCGTACCAGAAGAGACTTAAAATGATCAAACCGGCGATGAGTTTAGCCGGTGTCGAAAGCACAGTGATTCAGCCGAGTCTAACTTCTCACGCCCTGATGACTCCTGAAGAACGGTCAAAGCAGGGAATCTCCGACCAATTGCTCAGACTCTCTGTGGGTATCGAGAACAAAGAAGATATAATAGAAGATCTCATTCAAGCCCTGGAGGTCTGATTCATCCCAATATAAATTGAAAAATAGATGAAGTTAGATGTTTTAGCCTTTGGCGCACACCCCGACGACGTTGAACTCGGATGCGGTGCGACCGTTGCGAAAGAAGTTTCCCGTGGAAAGAAAGTGGGAATCGTAGATTTGACCCGGGGAGAATTGGGTACACGCGGCTCTGCCGATCTCAGGGATCAGGAAGCGGCGCGGGCAGCTGAGATCCTCGGCGTGGTGATCAGGGAAAATTTGAATTTCAGAGACGGATTTTTTACCAAAGATGAGATGCACCAAATGGAGATCATCAAGAGAATCCGAAAATTCAGACCCGACATAGTATTGTGCAATGCCATAAAAGACAGGCATATAGATCATGGTAAAGGAAGTAGCCTTGTTTCTGACGCGTGCTTTCTTTCGGGACTCCGAAAAATTGAAACTCATTATGAAGGGGAATCTCAGGAGGCCTGGCGACCATCCATCGTCTATCACTACATCCAGTGGCAAAATTTGGAACCTGATTTTGTCGTTGATGTATCGGGGTTCATTCAGAAGAAGGTAGATGCTGTGCTGGCCTATTCGTCGCAGTTCTACGATCCGTCAAGTGAAGAACCGGAATCTCCGATTTCCAGCAAAAATTTCCTAGAAAGCGTCACCTACAGGGCAAGAGACCTTGGCAGACTGATCGGCAGGGAGCACGGGGAAGGGTTTACAGCTGAGCGCTATGTGGCTGTGGATCATTTGGATCACCTGATTTGATATTTTTTGAAATTTGTTTGAAGAAGTTGGGAAATGGATTATATTTGCGTCCGAATTTGATGGAACTGATTTCGTCAATAAATGGTGGTTGTAGCTCAGTTGGTTAGAGCGCTAGATTGTGGTTCTAGAGGTCGCCGGTTCGAGACCGGTCTTCCACCCAAGACAAGAAAGAACGCCCAGATCCAATGGGTGTTTTTTTTTACCGCTCATTAAATAAATCAATCAAGATTTGGCTTTCTGAATTCTAAAGGAACAAGAATCTTAAAAACATAATAACATGAAGAAGATCTATTCAATAATGCTGGCTCTAATGACAGGAATTGGCGTGTTTGCTCAGGTTGACAAAGCATCTGAGCTGGAATTGGAACACAGAGTTGCGGATCTCGCCAAACGTGTCGGGGATCCGTCAGTCGTGACCTCTACTTTTTACCGGATCATCGCCCTGGAAGGGGAGAACAGCACCTTTAAAGACAGTTTGGCCTATATTTATTTTTCAGCGAGACAGTTCGCTCCCAGTTTTCTGATGGCCGATGAAGTACTGCAACGAGAACCGGAGCATCTCGAAATGCTAGAGATCAAGGCAGTTGCCCTGGAGTCACTTGGAGCCATTGATAAAAGCGCCGAAGTGTATGAGAAATTGTTTAGCCTGACCCAAAACAACTTTCACGGTTACAGTCTGGCCAAATTGCAATTTGGTATTAAGAAATACCAGGAAGCCTACAAGACGATTCAAAAGGTGGAAGGGATCAACGACACAGGGACTTATAAGGTTAATTTCGTGATCAATCAAAACAAGACCCAGCAGGTCGAATTATTGGGAGCCATTCCCTATCTCAAAGGTTTGATCGAAGAGGAACTGGATTTAATAGATGCGGCGAAAGAGAGCTATCAGAAATCGCTTACAATCCAGCCTGATTTCATCTTGCCCAAAAACAAGATCGAGGCTTTGAGCCAATAGTCCATTGCCTCAAAGTTCTTTGTTTTAAATCTCAAGCTTTTCTTTCAGGTACCTGCCTGTGTAGGATTCTTCATTCAGTATGAGTTCCTCTGGCTGGCCCTGCCCGACAATCTGACCGCCGTGCTTGCCTCCCTCGGGCCCCAAATCAATGATGTAATCTGCACATTTGATCAGTTCCATGTTGTGCTCAATGACAACAATTGAATGTCCTTTTCCTATCAGGGCGTCAAACGAGTCAAGAAGCTTTTTGATGTCGTGAAAGTGCAATCCCGTCGTGGGCTCATCAAATATAAAGAGTGTTTTGTCGCTGTTGGATCCCTTGACGAGAAAAGAGGCCAGTTTGATTCGCTGTGCTTCTCCTCCTGAAAGGGTGGAGGAGGCCTGACCGAGCTGGACATAACCGAGCCCAACATCTTGCAGAGGTTTTAGCTTTTGGACGATTCTCTTCTGTTTTTTCTCTTCAAAGAAAAGGATGGCCTCATCCACGGTCGTTTCCAAAATGTCGTTGATGTTCTTGCCATGGAATTCGATTTCGAGAATCTCTTTTTTGAAGCGTTTTCCTTTGCACGTTTCACATTCGATGTGAACATCCGCCATGAATTGCATTTCTATGGTTACTTCGCCCTCACCCTTGCAGGCATCACAGCGTCCGCCGTCAACATTGAAAGAGAAATGTTTGGCCTTGTATCCTCGAACCTGAGAGAGTTTTTGATCCGTGAACAAACCACGAATCTCGTCATAGGCCTTGATATAGGTGACAGGATTCGATCGGCTCGACCTTCCAATTGGATTCTGGTTGATGAATTCCACATTCTGAAGGGTTTCCAAATCCCCTGAAATCTCGGTGAAACGACCCGCCTTTTCTCCATACTTGTGAATGATCCGCTGGAGGGCAGGATAGAGGATGTCCCGGATAAGAGTGCTTTTTCCACTGCCTGAAACTCCAGTGATCACTGATAAGGAGTTGAGTGGAATCTGGACGTCCACATTCTGCAGGTTGTGCTCCCGTGCTCCTTTGATTTCAATGAATTTCTTCTTGGTACGTCGTTTTGGAGGCACATCAATTCTCAAAGAACCGTTCAGGTAATTGGCTGTCAGGGAGTCGGATTTTAAGATCTGTTCAAAATTGCCCTCTGCGACGAGTTCTCCTCCAAAGCTTCCGGCCTCCGGACCAATGTCAATGATATGGTCAGCAACACGAATGATGTCCTCATCATGTTCTACCACGATGACCGTGTTACCCAGGTCCCGCAGCTTCTTTAATACTTTGATCAACTTTTCGGTATCCCTGGAATGAAGACCGATACTGGGTTCATCCAATATATACATGGAACCGACCAGGCTGCTGCCCAAGGAGGTAGACAAATTAATACGCTGGCTTTCTCCCCCGGATAGCGTATTCGAATTCCGGTTCAATGTCAGATAGCTCAGACCGACATCATTCAGGAAGGTGAGTCGGTTGACCACCTCTTTCAGCAGTCTTTTCGCGATCTTTTCCCGATAGGGGTCGAGCGCCAGATTTTTGAAAAAGGCCAGGACCTCATCGATCGGAAGATCGACAAGCTCCATTATGTTTTTACCCCCAATTTTGACGTATTCCGCTTCTTTCCTGAGTCTTCTGCCCTGGCATTCAGGACATTTTGTCTTTCCCCTGTATCTGGATAGCATCACCCGATACTGGATTTTGTAGCTCTTTTCTTCCAAATAGGAAAAAAATCCGTTGAGGCCTTCAAAATACTCGTTGCCTTCCCATAAAAGCTGATATTGCTGATCTGATAACTCAAAAACCGGTTTGTGAATCGGAAAGTCGAATTTGTACGCATTCAAAACAAGGTCCTCCTTAAAATGTTTGAAGGAGTCACTTTTCCAGGGAAGAACCGCATCATCATAAATAGAGAGCGTATTGTTTGGAATCACAAGATCTTCATCTATACCAATGGTATTTCCGTATCCTTCACATTTGGGGCAGGCCCCATAGGGATTGTTGAAACTGAAAAAATGGACATTGGGATCCATAAACGTGATACCGTCTTTTTCAAAGCGGTTGCTGAAATAGAGCTGATCCGAAGACTTGATATTTTCAAGAATGCATTCTCCTTTTCCTTCGTAAAATGCGGTCTGAACCGAATCCGACAAACGATTGACAAAATCTTCTCCTCTTTGGACGACTACCCTGTCGACAACCAGGTACAACAACCCCTGGTATTCCGTGTTGAATTCATCGATTCGCTCGATGCCGCTCTCGGTTTTTAACCTTGAAAACCCCTGCTGCTCCATAATTTTAACCAGGGTTGACAAATCCCTTTCTTCGGTAGCGTGAATGGGCGACAATAGTAATAACTTTGTGCCTTCATCCATGGAAAGTACCCGGTCGATCACGTCTGATACGGTATCTTTCTTGACCAACTCTCCTGAGATCGGGGAAAAGGTTTTTCCCACTCGGGCATACAACAACTTCAAATAGTCATAGATTTCCGTGGTTGTACCCACCGTGGATCTCGGGTTCGTGCTGTTGACTTTTTGCTCAATCGCAATGGCCGGCGAGATACCCTTGATCGAACTCACTTTAGGCTTGTTGAGTTTCCCTAAAAACTGCCTTGCATAGGACGACAAACTCTCCACGTAACGTCGCTGACCTTCGGCGTACAAAGTGTCAAAAGCCAGGGATGATTTACCGGATCCGGACAATCCGGTGATCACTACAAGCTTATTTCTGGGAATTTTTACGTCTAAATTTTTCAGATTGTGCAACGCAGCTCCCGTTATTGTGATAAAATCCTTAAAGTTACTGTCTTTCAATATTTTAGGTTTAGAATGTGAAGAAGAGAATGACAAAGATACTAAGTAAAAACTGTTAATAAAAGAGTGAAAAATGTTAAAAAAATTAAAATAAATCCAAAAAAAACTTGTTTATGAAATTATTTTGTTTTTATATTTGTCCCGAGACTTTTAGAAAAATCGAACTAGTCTCCCCTAATTTCTAACTTTAAAATTTTTGTATATAGTATAGTTCTACTTTTTCATAACAATAATGCGTGAGAATCAAATCGTATAACTGATTCTCATATAAAAAAAGGGGAATTATGCACACACAGAAATTAGACGACAGCGTCCTTGTATCCAAATACATCGCTGGCAACGAAAGATGTTTAGAAATTCTTATTCTACGTCACAAACAACGAATTTTCAGTTTTATTTATTCAAAAGTACAGGACAGGGATGTATCTGAGGATATTTTCCAGGACACCTTCATCAAAGTGATCAACACTTTGAAAATGGGCAAGTACAATGAAGAAGGCAAATTCTTGCCTTGGGTCATGAGAATCGCACACAATTTGGTGATCGATCACTTTCGAAAAGGAAATCGCATGCCCACTTTCCAGAATACGGAGGAATTTGACATCTTCTCAGTTCTCAGCGACAACAACCTGAGTGCGGAGAGCAAAATGATCAAGAATCAAATTCACGAAGACGTGAAGAAATTGATCGAAGAATTGCCCGTTGATCAGAAAGAGGTGCTGATGATGCGAATTTTCAAGGATATGAGCTTCAAGGAGATTTCAGAACAGACCAATGTAAGCATCAATACTGCACTTGGACGCATGCGATATGCATTGATCAATCTTAGAAAAATGATTGACAACAACAATATTATTCTTACGAATTAATTGAAATATTAATTTTTTTTTCTTTCATGCAATAATATTTGTTTTTGTCCGTTATCTTATTAATCCCTAAAACATTAATAGATTTATGGCAAAACTTTACACTGAAAGATTTTTCAAAGAAAAACTTGACCCAAAGACAGAAACCATATCGTTTTTGCTGAATTATTCAAAATCGATCAAAGCGGTCAAGACAGAAAAAGAAAGCTTAATGTTTCATTTGAATTAATCGGAAAAGGCTCTTAATCGAAAATTAAGAGCTTTTTTTTTGGATTAAACTTTTTCTTCCCACAGTTCGGGTAATCACATCCTTGTCAATATCCCAGCCCCTGGCGGGTGAATATTCACGTCCATAATAAATTATTTGCAAGTGAAGCTTGTTCCACAATTCCCGCGGAAAGAGTCTTTTGGCATCTTTTTCGGTTTGAACGACATTCTTGCCGGAGCTGAGATTCCAACGGTACATGAGCCGGTGAATGTGCGTGTCCACCGGAAAGCTGGGTACGCCGAAAGCCTGACTCATAACCACTGAGGCCGTCTTGTGCCCGACGGCAGGCAATGATTCCAAGGCCTCAATATCCGCAGGTACCTCTCCATCGTACTTTTCCACGAGTATTTTAGAAAGGCCGTAGATACCTTTGGCTTTCATCGGGGAGAGTCCAACGGGTTTTATGATTTCGCGAATCTCCTCCTCGGTTAGTTTGATCATGGTGTAGGGATTGTCTGCTTTGGCGAATAGAATTGGTGTGATCTGGTTTACCCGTGCATCCGTGCTCTGGGCAGAGAGCAAAACAGAGATCAAAAGTGTGTATGGGTCCTTATGCTGGAGTGGGATAGGGGGGTTGGGGTAAAGCTCTTCCAGGGTGTCAATGACAAACTGAACTTTTTCCTTTTTGTTCATATTTTGGGTAAATTAGCAGATAAAAATACAAATTATGACAACACTAAAACCGGGAGACAAAGCTCCCTCATTTGAGGCGGTAAATCAAAAAGGTGAAACCGTTCGACTCAGTGATTTTAAAGGCAAGAAAGTGCTTCTTTTCTTTTATCCTAAAGCCAGTACCCCCGGATGCACAGCTGAAGCTTGTAATTTAAGGGACAATTACGAGACCTTTTTGGAAAAAGGGTACGAAGTCATCGGAGCCAGTGCCGATACCGAAAAAAAGCAACTGAATTTTAGTGAAAAGTACGATCTGCCGTATAATCTTCTTGCAGACACCGATAAAAAAGTCATTGAAGCCTACGGGGTTTGGGGTCCCAAAAAATTCATGGGCAGGGAGTATGACGGCATTCACCGAACCTCATTTGTCATCGATGAGAAAGGCGTCATAGAAGAGGTGATCACCAAGGTGAAGACCAAGGATCACGCAGCGCAAATACTATAATCTAACGGGTGACTTTGGGTTTGTTCTGCCTGTGTTTTCTGGCAGAATAGCCGAAGAGTCGTTTGTCTTTTATGACTTGTGCTACCCCTTCCGGAAGCATTTCTTCCCATCCGTTTTCTCCGGAAGTGATCATTTTGAAAACTTTTCTAGAGAATATTTCCAGAATATCCGGGTTGAATTTGGTGATGTCTGAGATTCGTCCGTTGTATTTGAAGTATTTGTAGAGCTCCTTCATGCGCGGGTGAACCTTCAAATTCTCGCTTGTGATAATCTCTCCGGTTTCCTGATCCTGCAGAGGATAGAGATAGATTTTCAAATCCTTGTAGAAGAGTTTTCCGAATGCTTCCAACACACCGCCGCTGAGATCTCGATAGTATTTCTCATCAAAGATCTGAATGAGATTATAAACACCCATAGCGAGTCCCATACGCGCCTTGGTAAACTCTGAGAAGTAATCCACAAGCTTGTAGTACTCCTGGAAGTTGGTTATCATAACCGTTTGTCCAAGAGAGCATAAGAGTTCGGCTCTATCGAGAAAATCTCGTTCGTTGATTTTTCCTTCTGATGTGAGATTTGACAGTGTGATCTCGAAAATTACATGCGTGTTTCTTTCTGTAACCCGACGCTCGGCAAAGAACATCTTCTTCGCCTCCTCGTAGATTTCCATATTGACCAGGGTAACGGGTCTGTAACTTCCCCGTAAGGCCAGGATGTTTTTCTTGTAAAGCTGTTGAGCAGGCAGAAGGTTATTGCCATCCGGCCCGAACATGACGGCATTGGTCATTCCGTTCTTGATCAAATGCAAGCTCATGAGCCGGTTATCGACATACATGAAGCGCGGACCTGAAAAGTCCACCATATCAATTTCGATCGTGTCTTTGTCAATATTGTCGTAGAAGGATTTGATCAGGTCTTTGGGGTTGTCATTGAGATAGAAGGCCCCATAGATAAGATTCGCACCCAAAACGCCCAGCGTCTCTTGCTGCAGCCTTGATTCATTCTGTTTGAACCGAACGTGTATTACAATTTCGTTGTAATCCTCCAAAGAATCCATTTGAAAACGTATGCCTACCCATCCATGTCCCTTAAAGTTCTTTGCAAAATCGATTGTGGTCACCGTGTTGGCATAAGAGAAGAAAACCTTGTTGGGATGTTTGTCTCTACTAATTCGTTCCTCGATGAGGTCCGCCTCGTGCCTAAGCATTTTTCTGAGTCGTGACTCGGTGACATAGCGTCGATCTTTCTCAATGCCGTAAATTGCGTCGGAGAAGTCTTTGTCGTAAGCAGACATGGCCTTGGCAATGGTGCCGGAAGCGCCCCCCGCCCTGAAAAAGTGCCGCACAGTTTCCTGGCCCGCACCGATCTCGGCAAATGTGCCGTAGATATGCTCGTTTAGATTAATGCGAAGCGTTTTCTGCTTGATGGAGAGAATGTGTTCCAGTTCTCTGTCGCCTTTTATCAATGACATGCTACCCGATTTTTATACAAATATACAAGATTTGCAGAGTTTCGGCAGATTCATTTAAAAAACAGATTTCCTTCCTTACATGTTTTTGAGTTCCTGAACCAACTTGGTAAGCACGTCTTTCGCATCACCGAAAAGCATAGAGGTCTTCGCGTTGAAAAAGAGCTCATTTTGAATTCCGGCATAACCGGGATTCATAGTCCGCTTGTTGATGATAATGCTTTTGGCATTTTCTGCCTCCAGTATGGGCATCCCGTAGATAGGAGAGGAGGGGTCATTGTGCGCCGCCGGGTTAACCACGTCATTGGCACCTATGACCAGTACGGCATCCGTATTGGAAAAAACCGGATTGATATCATCCATTTCAACGAGCTTGTCGTAATCGACATTGGTCTCTGCGAGCAAGACATTCATGTGACCGGGCATTCTTCCGGCTACAGGATGAATGGCGTAGGCGACTTCAACTCCTTTGCTTTCGAGCAGCAGTTCAAGCTCATGAATCACGTGTTGAGCCTGGGCCACGGCAAGTCCATAGCCGGGGACGATGATCACGCGATTGGCGTAGTTCATCAATATGGCCGCATCACTCGGCGTGGTTTTCTTAATTGAACCCTGAGTGACACCCGAAGATGCTTCTCCAGCCGAGGAATCATCCCCGCCAAATGCTCCAAAAACCACATTGCTCAAGGGCCGGTTCATCGCCTCGCACATGGCGAAGGTCAGTATGAGACCCGCTGAGCCCACGAGTATTCCACCCGCAAGCATAACCATGTTGTCAAAAAGAAACCCGGTGAATGCGGCTGCAATTCCTGTAAAGGAATTGAGTAGCGAGATGACCACGGGCATGTCCGCTCCACCAATGGGAATGACAAAAAGTACACCATAAGTCAATGCGATGAGGAAAAGAAGATAAATATAAAGCGGTGAAGCGCCTCCTGACCAAACAATGTAGAATCCCATTGCCAGGGTTGCCAAAATAAAGAGGTTGTTAATGATGTTGTATTTCGGCAGGCGGATTGTACTTTTCATATTGCCGTTGAGCTTGGCCCAGGCAATCAAACTTCCCGAGAGCGAGATGCTTCCAATAATGACCCCTGCAACTATGACAATGGTGGAGGTCAGGCTGTCAGGACCGTTTTGGAATTCAATGATCCCAATGAGAGCTGCACTTGCACCTCCCATACCGTTGAACATGGAGACCAACTCAGGCATTTTGGTCATTTCCACCTTTCGAGCGATGATCCAACCCGCTATGCTGCCCAAAATGATAGCGGACCATATAAGACCGTGAATCAGAAGGGGAACCTGTTTGTCGTAGAGGAAAATGGTACCGAGAATAGCCAGGACCATCCCCGAGGCGGCGATCAGATTACCTCTTCTCGCCGTTTTGGGATTCCCCAGCATTTTTAAGCCTACAATGTATGTCACTGCTGCTATCAGGTAGATAAGACTAAGTATTGCACTCATTACTTTCTCTTTTTAAACATTTCTAACATGCGGTCTGTTACTACGAATCCCCCTACAACGTTCAGGATACCCAGGACTATGGCCACAAAGCCAAGGGCCAGCCCCAGGTAGTTACCCGGATCGGTGTCGAGAAGAACCAGGATAGCTCCAATAATTACCACACCACTCAAAGCGTTTGCTCCCGACATGAGTGGCGTATGCAGTACCGCCGGAACGTGACCTATTACCTCGACACCTACAAAGATCATCAGGATGACGATGTAGATCATTTGCAGGTTGTCACTGAAGAATTGCATGATTTCTGCCATAGTCTTGTTTATTAAGTTTTTCTGATTTCTCCCTTGTACACGATGAGGGTTTCATCCGTGATCTCGTCTTCAAGATCCCATTTGAAAGCATTGTCCTCGGTAAGGTAGGAGATGAAATTGAACATGTTCTGTGCATAGAGATCGCTGGCATTTGTCGCCACGCTCTCTGGTGCTATGGTAGTCCCGATGATCTTGACTCCATTGCGGATGACCGTCTTGTTCATTTTGCTCAGCTCACAGTTTCCGCCCTGAGCCGCTGCAAGATCGATTATGACGGCTCCGTTTTTCATCTGGTCGACCTGCTCTGTCGTAATCAGTATAGGAGACTTTCTTCCCGGAACCATGGCCGTGGTTATGACAAGGTCTGCCTGAAACAGCGATTTATTGACGGCCTCTCGCTGTTTTCGAGCGTAATCCTCAGAAGCGGCTTTGGCGTAGCCTTTTTCTGAAGCCTCCCCTTCGTTTTCCACGGTGATGAATTTAGCACCCAGGGACTCGGTCTGTTCCTTGGTTTCGAGTCGGATGTCCGTGGCTTCAACGATGGCCCCAAGCCTCTTTGCCGTGGCGATGGCTTGCAGCCCGGCCACTCCGACCCCATAGATCAAAACACGTGACGGGGTAATGGTCCCCGCAGCTGTCATCATTAAAGGAAAGATCTTGGTCATTTCATAGGCTCCCTTGATCACGGCCTTGTATCCTGCCAGGTTGTTCTGAGAGCTCAGCACGTCCATGTCCTGGGCCCTTGTAATCCTGGGCAGAGCGTCCAAAGATAGAACAGTTGCCCCCCGTGCGGCAATATCCTTGACGAGTTCAGGGTTGGACTTGTGGAAGAGCTGACAGATCAGAATGTGATGGTCATCGACGAGTTTGAGCCCGTCTTCATCGAAGGGATTGATCTTGATGAGCACCTCACATTCCTTGTAAACGGCACCTCTCTTCTCAACTCTCGCACCGACTTCCCTGTAATCTGAATTGTCGTATTTAGAGGACTTGCCCGCACCTTCTTCAACGATTACGTTGAAACCTTTATCGATAAATGCCTTGGCTATTTTTGGTGAGATTGAAACCCGTTTTTCCCCTTTTTGAGTTTCTTTCAATATACCTATGGTCATAGGACGATGATTTGAAATGGAATATAAAAATACATGGATGATCTCATAAAAATACTGATTTAAATCATTTGTCATCCAAATATGTGTTACAAATCACACATTGGTCAAATGGGGTATTTGGAGTATTTTTGTCTCATGTCGAAACTCGCAATTACGTTCCTGGGCACCGGAACTTCACAGGGAATTCCCGTTATAGGATCAGACCACCCGGTATCCCTTTCGGAAGATCCCAAAGACAAAAGACTTCGGTCTTCCGTCAAGATCTCCTGGGGAGAGCATGTTTACGTGATCGACTGCGGCCCCGATTTTCGCCAGCAGATGTTAAATTCTTCGACCAACAGGCTCGATGGGATCTTATTTACGCATTTTCACGCGGATCACACCGCAGGTCTGGACGATGTCAGACCTTATTCGCTCCGCTACGGTCATTTGGATGTTTATGCGGATGCGTCGGTCATTGAGAACCTAAAGGAAAGGTTTGGCTACATCTTTGCGACCGAAGGACGATATGCAGGGGCGCCGAATCTGAAGGTCACGAAATTCTCAAATGAACCGTTCGAACTGTCCGGAAAAAAGATCATTCCCATAGAGGTTCTCCATGGGTGGATGAAGATATACGGGTTTCGCATTGACAATTTTGCCTACATAACCGATGCCAAAAGGGTGGAGGAGAGCGAGATGGAAAAGCTCAGAGACCTCGATGTACTTGTGGTGAACGCCTTGCGCATAGATCCTCACCGCACTCATTTCAACCTGGAGGAGGCGCTTGACTTCATTGAAAAGCTGAAACCGAAAAAGACCTATCTGACCCATATCAGTCAGCACTTGGGGTTGCACGCGGAGGTGTCGAAGAATTTGCCTGAAAATGTTTTCCTGGCCTATGACGGATTGAGCATACGTCTCTGATTCCTTTTGGTGCTCAACTAAACTTTCTCAAAATCAACGGCGACCACTTTGTACTCTGGGGTCATCGTGTATTGATCTCCTACGTTGCCTGTGATCATGTTGATGAAAACCTCGGGCTGATGAAAGGTGGTCCGCACGACTCCGGGCTTGACCAGGTAGTTGAGTTTTACCGGAATTTGAACACTGCCCCGATCCGAGAAGATCCGAACCGTGTCATGAGCCGAGATTCCTTTGTCGGCCGCATCCAGCGGGTTAACCTCGAGGTAATCCATCGGCGAGATCTGCTGATTGTCTGTTCTTCGCGTCATCGTACCCGCGTTGTAGTGCTCAAGTTGTCTTGCCGTTGTAAGAATGAACGGGTATTTCTCCCGATGCTCCAGTAATTCCGGTGTCTCCTCAAAATCAAAGTGGTGAAAACGTCCCTTTCCTCGTTTGAAATTTCCATCACGGTGTATGATCTGCGTGTCGGTGCCGTCTTCTTCTACCGGCCATTGCAGTCCATTCTTGCCCAAGCGCTCCCAGGTAATGCCTTTCATAAAGGGAATGACCTCTGCGATTTCATTGAGAATGGCGGGGGCGTCATACAATTTTCCGGTGGGTTGTTCGTAGCCCAGTCTGTACATCATGTCGATGATGATTTGTCCATCGGGTTTGGTGTTGCCAATGGGTTCGATCACCTTGTTTACGCGCTGCACCCTTCTTTCTCCGTTGGTAAAGGTTCCGTTCTTCTCAAAATACGAGCTCGCTGGTAACACCACGTCGGCCATTTCGGCCGTTGCCGACATGAAAAGCTCCTGAACGACCATAAGGTCCAGCTGTTCCATGGCTTTTCGAATGTGCAAGGTATTTGGATCCGTCATCAGTGTGTCTTCTCCCATAATCCAAAGAGCTTTGAACTTTCCGCCAATAGCGGCTTCAAGCATTTCCGGGATCTTCAGTCCCTCGCGTTCAGGCATGGCAGGAATGCCATATTTCTCGGCATAATAATCCTGCACGGCCCGATCATTTACATCCATGTATCCTGCGCCCTGGTGCGGTTGAACACCCATGTCTGCGGCTCCCTGCACGTTGTTCTGTCCTCTAAGGGGATTTAGTCCCGTACCAGACTGACCGACATTCCCGGTCATCATGGCCAGATTTGAGAGCAGCATTACAGTTTTGCTTCCCTGGAAATGCTCCGTCACGCCCAATCCATGAAATTCCATGGATTTCTCTGCCCGGGCATAGGCCAGTGCAGCTTCTCGAACCAGTTCTTTTGAAACACCTGTGAGAAGCTCCAACTCATCCATATCCAGGCTGAGCACATGATTCTTGAAGTCTTCAAAGTGTTCCGTGAACTTTTGAATGAATTCGGTATTTACCAGATTCTCTCGAACAATGTAATGTCCCATCATGTTCAGCAAGGCCACATTCGTCCCCGGCCTGAGCTGCAAGTGGTAGGTCGCCAGTTCTGCCAGGCTCGTTCGAACAGGGTCCACCACAATGCTGGTGATTCCCTGCATGAAAAGCTGCTTGATGCGTGCTCCGGTCACGGGATGTGCTTCCGTTGGGTTGGCTCCGAAAAGAAAAATGCAATCCGTTTGTTTGAGATCTTCAATCGAATTTGTAGCCGCACCGGTACCGAAAGATTTTTGCATGCCATATGCAGTAGGAGCATGACAGACCCTTGCGCATCCGTCAATATTGTTCGTGTTTAGTGCCACGCGCGTCATTTTTTGCATCAGGTAATTCTCCTCGTTTGTGGCTCTTGAGGAGGATATGCATCCGATGGCATCGGCCCCGTGTTGTTCTTTGACTTTTAACAGCCCTTCTGTAATGTAGTCATAGGCTTCATCCCAGGTGGCTACTTCAAATTTTCCGTTTCTTTTAATCAGGGGCTCTCTCAGTCGGTCAGGATGATCGTAGAACTGAAATGCAAACCTGCCCTTGAGGCAAGTGTGGCCCTCATTCACTTCGGCAGTGACCGGAGCCTGTATGCCCCGGATCTCATCATCGATCAGGGAGACATCGAGCTGGCATCCCACACCACAATAGGTGCAAGTGGTTCTGACGGTCCGGTCAGGATTCAAGGTCTTGGTCTCGAATTTGTCATGCAGGGCATCAGTCGGACAGGTTTGTACACAGGCACCACAGGAAACACAGGCACTCTGGTCGAAATCGGTGTCAAACCCCTTGATGATGCTTGTCGCAAAGCCTCGGCCACTCATATTCAGAACCATCTCGCCCTGTATCTCCTCGCAGGCTCGCACGCAGCGGTAACAGTTGATGCACTGGGAAAGATCCGATTTGATGTAGGGATGAGAAGTGTCAAGAGACATGTCCAGATGATTATCACCTTCAGGATATCGCACATTCGGCAACCCGATTTCCTGAATGGTCCTTTGAAATTCAGTGGGGCTTTTGCCTTCCTCAGGGAAGACCTTCTCAGGCGGATAATCGGTCAGAACGAGCTCGAGTATGTTCCGTCTTAGTCTCTTCATTCGATCCGTGTGCGGATAAATACGCGCTTGATCGAAGACCGGAGTGTGGCAGGAGGCCATCGTTCGCGTTGTCCCGTTTTCTTCTCGGGCCACTTCTACAGAACAGACACGGCAGGATCCGAAATTTTCCAGTCTATCATCCTGACACATGGTGGGTACAGGATCTACAACATCAGTTCTCCTGAGAAACTCAAGCATGGTTTCTCCAGGCTCGATTTCATAGGGCATGTCATTTACGTAAGCAATCATCTTTGTATTCAAGCTTTTAATTGATCAAGATTCAAAGTATTCTCTCAATTCACCTTGAAAATAATTCAAGGCATTTTTGAGCGGCAGAGGTATACCTCCCCCAAGAGCGCACAGCGATCCAATCTCCAGGGTCTCAATCAGGTCGTCAAACAGCTGCCGGTCAATTTTGAAGTCTTCCTGTTGTGATTTTTTCACCATTTCATATCCTCGATGTGATCCGATGCGGCAGGGGTAACATTTGCCGCAGCTTTCATCAGCGGTGAACTTCAATAAGTGCTCAAGGTAGCGGATCATCGGGAAGCTTTTCGGAATTGATACAAAACTGGCGTGTCCCAACAAGAAGCCTGCTGAATCGAAGGATTCGAAATCCAGGGTTAGCTCGTCGATTTTTTCAATGGGAACAATTCCGCCCAGGGGCCCACCGATCTGAAGCGCTTTGATCTCAGATTTGAAACCTTTTCCTATGTCGAAAATAGCTTCCCGCAGAGAAGTTCCCATTTCCAGCTCAAACATTCCCGGTCTGTTGAAGAACCCGTCAAAGGAGACGAGCTTGGTTCCTGTTGAGCGCTCGGTACCCAGGGAGGCATATTGTTTGCCACCGTTTTCTAAAATCCAATGCAGGTTGGCAAATGTTTCGACGTTACTGAGCAAGGTAGGTTTTCCAAACAAGCCGTATTGGGCAGGATAAGGCGGTCTGACTCGAACTTCAGGTCGCAGTCCTTCAATGCTGCTCAAAAGAGCAGTCTCTTCTCCACAGATATAGCTTCCCTGGCCTCGAATTACTTTGAATGCAAAGTCTTCCAAAAGACCGTTCTCATCGAGTAGGGAGATCGCCTCCTCAATAGCTCGAATGGAATTGGGATATTCGCCACGAATATAAAGTACTCCTCGATTGGCGCCGATACAAATGCCTGAGGCGTACATGCCGTAGAGCACCTTGTAGGGTTGATGCTCAAGCAAATACATGTCACTGAATGCCCCCGGGTCGCCTTCATCTGCATTGCATACGACGTATTTTTGATCGTTATTCTCCTTGGCTACCGCGTCTAATTTGAACCAGAAAGGGAATCCTGCACCGCCTCGACCTCGAAGTCCCGAATCCTTGAGATCCTGAATCACTCTCTTTCTGTCATTTCTGACCCATTCAGACTGCTTAAAAAAAGAAATCGGATCTGAAACCGTTGCCGTTAGAACAGGCTCGGTATTGCAATCCACCTCATAGTTCAATACATTTCGATTTTTGTTGCTTCCGTTTTGAACTATTTGATTCCATTCTTCTTCGGAACCCGGGCTGTATGTTCTGTCATTGAAGAGAATCGCCGAATTGGAGTGACAGTGTCCCACACAGGCTACATGACCGATTTCATCTTTGGAAAAGCAGCCTTCGGCCCATTTCTTGACACGATCCTGTGTTCCGGCCACCATGCAGGCTGTCCCATTGCAGATGCGAATTTTCTTGTTCCTTTCTCCCTCCCGGGTAAAATCGTAAAATGAAGCTGTTCCGTAGACGACGGAATCATCAATCAAATACTGTCGTGAAAGTTTTTGGAACTCATTTTCATTTGCATCCGCTACAGCGAGTTTAGAAATGTTCTCAAATAAATTATTTTCCAGCCCTTTGCGTCCTGACAAAGACCTCGTGCTCTTGTTCGCCATGTATTGATAGAAATTTACTGAACTAAAGTTAACAAAATATTCCTAATGGACCTGATTTGGGCAGGTTTCTAGGATCCAATTCCACTAGCTTTAGTGCACTGGAGAACAATGGAAATATTTTTGTGGTCCGTGGTGAAAAACAAATAATCTTCGCCGCCTTCCTTTAGACCCGTCCTTTTTCGGATCTCGGCCACCGATTCCTGAAAGTTTCTTGTGGTTATGTTGGCTCGTTTGAGACCCAGTTCCTTCCTGACCCTTTTCGGACTGTATTTGATCTGCTTTATGACACGAAAAACTCTCCCAGGAAAATCCACGAGTTCTTTCCCAGTAAACAGGTGACTGTTGGGATGGATTTTATCCAGCTTGTATTGTGAAGACAGAGTCGGGTATAAGCCGGCTTTTCGGAGAGCCGCATTGGGTTCGTAAAGATAGCTGCTGACGGGGCCGTAATCAATTTCTGACATGGAACCGATTTCACTGGCCACAACATCGGTTCGATTCTGAGTCAAATTGACGGCTTTGATGGTCGTGGTTTCAGCCCCTTTTTCGCTTATCAGAAACAGGAGCTCTTTCACCTCATTGTCGATGGCCAGCACATGGACCTCCTTCACGTTCTTAAGTTGATTCAGTGCTTGGCTGATATCCATGAAAGGGGCCAGCTTAAGAAGGACGCTTCCGGCTTTAGACATGATGAGGTCCAGGTTCTCGAGAAGGTTTGGCGTGCAGTCTTCAAGTCGAAAAACACGTTCTTGCCCGTTCCCCCGTCGGGACGGATCCACATAGACCCAATCGAACTTCTCATCGCTGGATTTCAAGAATTCAATGCTGTCACCCGGTATGCAATCTACATTATCAACATTCAGGATCATGAGATTGTGCTTGACAATCTCTTGAAGCTCTCTGTCTATTTCCAAATATACCACGTGATCAAACCTCTTTGAGAAATAAAAAGAGTCAACCCCGAAACCTCCGGTCAGGTCGATCATTCTGTGTCCACTTACAAGGGAGGCCTTGTATTCGGCGGCCTTTTCCGAAGAACTCTGTTCGATGTTCAGGGAGGGTGGGTACAAAACCCCGGGAGTCTTCCACCAAAGTGGAAGCTTCAACCTGCATTTTCTGCGCGACTGTATCTGTTCTGCCAGTTCCTGCACGCTGATGTTCTCAAAAGGGGATCCTTTGAGGATCAATCGGTGGAGGTCAGAATCGAGGTGTTCCTCCAGGAAAGATTGCACCTCTGTATTTAGAATATTCGGATTCAATATTAATCAAGCCCCTGGGTCAGGATTTTTACGATTTGGTTGTCGGGCAAGAACTCCTTCAAAATCACCTTGATCACGGTATAGGACGGCACCGCGAAAACCATGCCCGTGATACCGAAAAGAAGCCCGCCGATAATGATAACCAGGAAAATCTCCAATGGGTGTGATTTCACACTTTTTGAAAATATAAAGGGTTGACTGAAAAAGTTGTCGATCAATTGAGCTATAACGTAACCAATCAGAACATAGATGGTGACAGGCAGAATATGTGTTTGGAAGTCGTATTCCAGGCTGCTGGTCATTGTGAGTAAAAGCATAAGGGCACCACCGATCAACGGACCCAGGTAGGGGATCAGGTTCAGCAGGGCACAAAGGAATGCAATCACCACGGCGCTCCTTATATCAAAGAGAAGCAGGGTAAATGAATAGATGGTGAACAAAATGGAGATCTGTATGATCAAGCCAATGAAATATCTCGAGAGGAGCTCATTGATCTTTTTTAAGGACTTGGAAATCTTTGCTTCCTTGTCATCGGGAGTCAGCATATGGAAAATGCGTGGTGGGATATCGCTGTCTTTCAAAAAGAAAAAAGTGATGAAAAGTACGGAAAACAAACCGATGCTAAAGGAACCTACAACGCTCATCAGTGAGTTCAACAAACTCGGGATCGATGCCAGATTCTGTGTGAAATCGACATCTTTTAAGCCTTTGAAAAGATGAATTCTACGGGCTGAAAAGTAAACGTCTATTTCATGAAAAAGGTTGAAAATTCGCCTTCTTAACTCATCCGTATTCAAAAGAGAAATGTTGTGTCCCTGTTCCTTGATCAAAGGAATGAACATACTGATGATCCCGACAAGTGCCAGGAAGAAAACAACCATAACTATGACAACCCCGAGAATCCTGGGCAACCTCATTTTTTCGGTCAACAACTTCAGAAGCGGCCGTCCGATCAAAGAAAGGATTCCGGCAATGACAAGGTAAACGATCACAGACTGAATCTTGTAGAGGAAAAACAAAACCAACAGGATTACGGTGATGGTTGCCAGTGCCCTGAGAATACCGTTGGCTATTATTTTAGAATTCATCTTGTCCATCTTTGTCGCTTAATTTCCTGTGTATCTGAGAAAATACTTTTCCCCCAGTTCTCCTGGGATGGCGTAACCGTTCTTATCCAGCACTTTAAGCTTATTTTCCTCAGCCTGAAAAAACTGGAGGTTACCCGTATTTTGATCTAATTTGATTTTCCCGTTCTCATTCACCGCATACGAACCCTCCTTGACTATTGGATCTTGTGACTTTCCTACATATTCAGCTTTTGATGAATAACTTAGGTCGGGCTTCAGAACCAGTTCGAATTTGATTCCTTCACAGTCGGAACAGGGCAAGTTGCCCGAATACGTCCCTGAAATCTTTTCCAGTTGTCTGGTGATCTCTTTATTGAGTTCTTCCTGATAGAGTTCCTGGTGCATCTGAGCGTGTGCCTGAGCATGCGGGTTTACATAAGCTTTTGAGGAACCTGATGAGGAGCCGCAGGAAGTCAGGATCCAAAGAAACAAGAAAGGAACTAGTAATCTCATAATGCCCAGGATTGAAATTATTGGGTTCTGATTGTGGTGTTTTTCTTATTGTGTTGCAAACAAAAGTAATGAATATTTGAGTTTCATCTGCTGAGATTAGATGAAAGAGTTATTTGCGCGTGATTAAGAATGCAGGTGTCTGTTTTATTCTTATTTTTAATGAGATCAAATTTTCAAAATCCATTCTCATATGACCCGTATTGCACTTTTTCTTATTGTCATTATTACATTCAGCTCTGCCGTATTTTCTCAATCCGAAAAGGCCATTGACAAACAGGTTCGATTGAGCCTCGAGGAACTGAAGTCCTTCATAGCCCTGCCGAATGACGCGAATAATCCTGCTGACATCGACAAGAACCTGGTTTGGCTGGTAAAGGCGTTCAGCAACCGGGGATTTAAGACAAAGTTATTGCCGACAGAGGGGATCCCTTTGTTTTACGCAGAACTCAAGACTTCAGAAGAAAAGCCCACGCTGCTTTTTTACATGCATTTTGACGGTCAATCCGTCGACAGGACAAAATGGGAGCAGGAGGATCCCTATAAAATTGCCCTGAAGGCCAATGAAGGAGGAAAGTGGGTTGAAAAACCCTGGTCGGCACTCAATTCAGGAGTCAATGGCGACTGGAGACTCTTTGGCAGGTCGACTTCGGATGACAAAGGTCCAATCGTCATGTTTCTAAATGCCATTGACCTGCTCGGATACGATAAAAAAGAAATTCCCTTCAATGTGAAGGTGATCCTTGACGGAGAAGAGGAGAAGAGCAGCAAGCCTCTTCCTGGTGCAGTCCGGAAGAACAAGGAACTTCTGAAATCCGATTTTTTGGTGATCAACGACGGTCCGGTTCACGTCTCCGGAAAGCCCACACTCGTCTTTGGTTGTCGTGGAATCACCTCTATGACGATAACCACATTCGGACCCGTAGTACCCCAGCACAGCGGGCATTATGGCAACTACGCACCAAACCCGGGCTGGAGACTCATTCATTTGCTCGATGGCATGAAAGATAACCAGGGACTTGTCAAGATAAAAGGCTATTACGATGGCATAGTTTTAGACGCCGAAACCAAAAAGGTGCTCGCTCAGGTTCCTGATGACATATCGACGATCCACGGGCGACTGCAGATTGCCGACCCTGAGAAGGTGGGTTCGAATTACCAGGAGTCCTTGCAATATCCATCTTTGAACATACGTGGCATGTCTTCGGGCTGGGTTGGGAAAGAAGCTCGAACCATCGTACCGGAATCGGCGACTGCCGAGCTGGACCTGCGGCTTGTTGTTGAGACGGATGGACGTCGTCTGCAAGGGCTGGTCAAAGACTATCTGAAGTCCCAGGGTTACGAGATTGTCGATCAAATCCCCGACAAAAAAATGCGACTCAAAGAGCCCAATTTGGTTCTTGTCAAGGAGGGTTCGGTCACTGACGCATTTCGCACGGACCTGGATAACCCTTTTGGAATTTGGCTAGAGGAAATTCTAACCGATTCTTTTAATGAGGATGTGGTGAAAATCAGAACAATGGGCGGAACGGTCCCGATTGCTCCCTTTATCAATGCCCTAGACATACCTGCGTTTATTGTACCCATGGTGAATCCGGACAACAACCAGCACAGCCCCAATGAAAATTTAAAGATCAGCCAGATCAATTATGGCATCAAGCTTTTTTATCAAATGCTGACAACGGAATACAGGCGCTGACACCTTGTTGAACAGCCTGCCACGGTTCAGCTTATCGCGGATCAGACCGGAGAAGCAGTAGCTTCATATTCGCTGACAAAGTGAAGTTTTACGGAAGGATATTTCTGCTGGGTCATCTGGACGGTAAAAGCAGAGTCAGCAAGAAAAACAAGCTGGCCTCTTTTGTCGCGTGCAAGAAATCGTTGCTTGACCCTTTTGAATTCCTTGAATTCGTCATTGTTTGAATCTGTTGGCTCTACCCAGCAAGCCTTGTGTACATTGACCATTTCATAGTTGCAGCTCGCGCCGTACTCGTGCTCCAATCGGTACTGTATGACCTCGAACTGCAGCGCACCTACGGTTCCGATTACTTTTCTGCCATTGAGCTCTAGTGTGAAGAGCTGGGCCACCCCTTCATCCATCAGCTGATCCAGTCCTTTGGCAAGCTGTTTGGCCTTCATCGGGTCGGCATTGTTGACATACCTGAAGTGCTCCGGAGAAAAACTCGGAATCCCCTTGAACTCCAATATTTCACCTTCCGTCAGGGTGTCGCCAATCTTGAAGTTCCCCGTATCATGTAATCCAACGATGTCTCCGGGAAAGGATTCATCGACGATCTGCTTCTTTTCGGCAAAGAACGCATTCGGGCTTGAGAATTTCATCTTTTTACCGAGCTTCACATGAAGGTAATTCGTATTTCGTCTGAATACCCCTGAGACTACTTTGACAAAAGCCAGACGATCCCTGTGCTTGGGGTCCATGTTCGCATGAATCTTAAATACAAACCCCGTGAATTTGTCTTCTTTTGAATCGACCAGCCTGACATCAGACATCTTGGATTGGGGTGCAGGAGCAATCTCAATGAAACAGTCCAGGAGTTCTTTGACGCCAAAGTTGTTCAGGGCCGATCCAAAAAATACCGGTTGAAGATTTCCTGCCTGGTAGGCCTCCTGGTCGAAACTTGGGTAAACCTCTTCTACGAGCTCCAATTCCTCCCGCAGGGTATCCGCGGCGTCTTCTCCTATATATTCGTTCAATTCCGGATCATTGAGATCATCGAACTCAATTCCCTTGGTCACTTTTTGCTTGGATTCGTCAGAAAACAAGTTCAGTTTACGCTCCCAAATATTGTAGATTCCCTTGAAATCGTATCCCATGCCGATGGGGAAGCTTAAAGGAACGACTTTGAGTCCCAGTTTTTGTTCTACTTCATCCAAAAGGTCAAAGGCGTCTTTCCCTTCTCTGTCGAGCTTGTTGATAAACACGATCATGGGGATGTTGCGCATACGGCAGACCTCCACGAGCTTTTCGGTCTGCTCCTCGACCCCTTTGGCCACGTCGATCACGACAATCACGCTGTCAACAGCCGTAAGAGTCCTGAAGGTGTCTTCAGCAAAATCCTTGTGTCCCGGAGTGTCGAGAATATTGATTTTCTTATCCTTGTATAGAAATGCCAGAACGGAAGTCGCGACCGAAATCCCTCTCTGTCGTTCGATTTCCATAAAATCCGAAGTGGCTCCTTTTTTGATCTTGTTGCTCTTGACTGCACCAGCTTCCTGGATGGCCCCTCCGAAAAGAAGCAGTTTTTCGGTCAGGGTCGTCTTTCCCGCATCAGGGTGGGAGATGATACCGAAAGTTCTTCTTCTATTGATTTCCTGTGTAAGACTCATTTGGAAAAATTAGGGGGCAAAGATACAGTATCAATTTGCAAATCACAACGAGACACTTTTTATCAAAGCCGATTGCTTTTATCTGACAACTTCTATTTTCATGAAGACATCTTCCAGCGGCCATTCGTCACTTCCCGCTTTGAGATTGACAATTCGGTCGATGGTTTCAAATCCGTAGGTGACCTCTCCAAATACTGTGTGCTCCCCATCGAGGTGGTTCGCCCCTTTGCGATTCTGAACGATGTAGAACTCGAATGCTGTGGATTTCTTCTGTGGATTGTTCACCCAGTCTCGCGCCAGGGCAATCGCACCGTATTTGTGCTTGCGGTTGTCCCGGAATTCAGGAGGGATCTTATAGCGCATGTATCGGGCTTTGTAACGTTGGGTATCCAACCTTTCTGATTCTCCTCCCTGGATAATGAAATCAGGAACTACGCGGTAGAAGCAGGTGGTGTCAAAATACCCCACCTTGGTTAGGAACACAAAACTCGCCCTGTGCAGGGGCGTGTCTTCATAGAGTCTCAGACCGATGTCTCCAAGTCTCGTTTTGATCACGAGTTGGGTTTCCGGGTTGAGCGCCCCGTATTTTTCCAGGAAAGCCACGGCGTTTTTATTGTTGATCGAATCTACCGGTTTCTTCAGTTTTAGCTCTTCGAATTTTTCCTTCTCTTTTGATGTTTCCGACGCTTTAACCCTTTCAGATTCTGTGGTTTTTTTTCCGACTCCATCTGACTCTTGCTTGTCAGTTGACTTTTCGGAACAGGCAAAGACAAGACACATCAACAGCATGAAAAAGAACAGTCTTGAGCCCATGAAAAATTTTTGGCAAATATACACGAAAGATGGAAATCTTTGTACTTTCAAGCACGAAACAAGAAGGATGAATTTTATGAGGCTACTTTGGCTATTTTTGATTCTCTTGGGAAGCTGCACTGAGAAAACTGATTCAAAACCGGATCCTTCAAAAGAGGAACGGCTAATTGAGTTTGTTGATATGAACGGAGATACGATCGCACTTTCTTCATTCACCGGAAAGCGAGTACTTGTCAATTATTGGGCAACCTGGTGCATTCCCTGTCGAAAGGAGTTCCCATCACTTTTGAAGGCAGAGCAAATGTTGAGAGATGAGAACTATGTTTTTCTTTTTCCCACGACAGATGAATTCGAACTTATTCGGGAGTTCAAGGCCAAGCAAGGATATGATTTGCGCTTCTTGAAAATGAATTCCAGTCTGGCAAGTATGAATATACTTGTGCTCCCCACAACTGAAATCTATGGGACAGACGGGAAGTTGTTTCGACGAATCTCTGGTGCAATGGAATGGGATAAGGAGCAAGTTGCAAAAATGTTGAAGGATGTGCCCTGAAGAAGGGTCTGAAAACGAAATAATGAAATATAGGATCAAAATGGAAACTGTAAAAAAATGCATCGGTGGTTTTGTTCTGGCGATGATGATTCAAGGATGTCAGGTAAAAGACCATCAGGAATTGGTTTGGGAAGTGCTTGACACCCCTGCTTTAGCGAATTCCGAACAACCGTTTCTAATGTCAGAGGATGAACAACTATACATGCTCTGGACTGAAAAGTTTCCTGAGGGAGAGACCTCTTTGATTTTCAGTGAATACGACAAAGTACAATGGAGGAATCGAATTGAACTTGTGCGGGGAGAAGATTGGTTTGTCAATTGGGCAGATTTTCCTGCTATTGCAAAAAATGGACGACATATGATAGCTCACTATCTTAAAAAATCAGATACGGCAACTTTTTCTTATGACATACGCCTGGTTCATTCCAGCTCCAATGGAACGAATTGGTCCCAGTTGGGCAAATTGCATGCTGACAATGTGAAAACGGAGCATGGCTTTGTTAGTTTTTCTCCCGTTGAAGAAGATTCGTTTCAGGCCGTATGGCTGGACGGTCGCAATATGGAGGCGGGTCATCATGCCATGCAGTTGAGATCGGCAGAGATTGGATCCGATGGAAAGATTGTTTCAGAACAGTTGGTGGATGATATGACTTGTGATTGTTGCCAGACTTCCCTCGTCCAAACTGACAAGGGAACTTTGGTTGCCTACAGGGACAGGACAGAGGAAGAGATACGCGACATTTACTTTAGTTTGTATCGTGAGGAGCAATGGTCAGAACCGAAAGCTGTTTCTAATGATCGATGGGAAATCAATGGTTGCCCAGTAAACGGACCCAAGCTGTCTGCCTCTGGAAACTCAGTTGGCTTGGCCTGGTTTACCGCAGCGAATGATGAACCTCGGGTCAAAGTAGCGTTTTCAGATGATGGAGGAATGAATTTCGGTGAGCCCTGGGTTGTGGATGAGGAAAATCCACTTGGACGGGTTGATATTTTTATGCTTGATGAAAACAAGGCCCTGTTGAGTTGGATGAGGCTGAATCAGAAGGATGCGGAACTGCGTTTGGCATTGATCGATAAATCGGAAGGCATATTGATTAGTAAGGTTGTCTCAGAATTGTCCTCGGCACGATCTACGGGATTCCCGCAGTTGGAGGTGGCAGGGGGTAAAGTCTTTTTAGCCTGGAACCAGGAGACATCAGATGGTAAAAGAATCAAAATGGTTAAAAAGAGTCTTAAAGAGATTTATCCGTAAATTTGTAAAAAAATCAGAATGGCAGAAGAAAAGGTGATTTTGGTGGATCGGCAGGACAATCAGGTCGGTTTGATGGAAAAGCTGGAGGCTCATGAAAAAGCAGTGCTCCACAGGGCTTTTTCCGTTTTTATCTTTAACAAGCGAGGTGAATTGCTTCTGCAACAGAGGGCTCATCACAAATACCACTCGCCTGGGCTTTGGACGAATACCTGTTGCAGTCATCAAAGAGAAGGAGAGACGAATCTTCAAGCCGGGAAACGACGCCTTAGGGAAGAGATGGGCATGGAATGCGAACTGGAGGATTTGTTTTGGTTCATTTATAAAGCCCAATTTGACAATGGTCTGACTGAGCATGAGCTGGACCATGTTTTGGTGGGAAACAGCGATGACGATCCAAGTATCAACCCCCAGGAAGTCGCTGATTTCAAATGGATGTCACTGGAGGAAGTGAAAGAAGACATGAAGTCACATCCGGAGATTTATACGGAGTGGTTCAAGATAATTTTCAGAGAATACGATCAAAGACTTGTAAAATGAGGGTCAAAGTAAGCAGAAAAGCACATTTTAACGCAGCACACAGGTTGTATAACAAGTCCTGGTCTGATGAACAAAACTCAGAAGTGTTCGGCAAATGTGCCTTTCCGAATTACCATGGCCACAATTATGAGCTCATCGTTTCGGTAACGGGTGAAATCGATCCTGATACAGGATACGTGATGGACATGAAAGTTTTAAAGGACATCATACGTGAAGAAGTGGAAGAGCCTTTTGATCACAAAAACCTCAATGTAGACGTTGAAGAGTTCAAGACAATGAATCCAACGGCCGAGAATATCGTGGTGGTTATTTGGAAAAAGATCAGGAAGAAGATTCCTGAGAATATGGAGCTCGATGTTGTTCTTTACGAGACACCCCGGAACTTTGTCAGCTACGGAGGTGAATAATATGTATTCCCGATGAAAAGAAAGTTAACAATAATTTCAATCGCAGTCCTTGTCGGGCTCGTATTCTCATTTACTATGGCAAAAAAGACAAACAGCAAGCCACTTGGGGTGGGTGACAAGGTTCCTGAATTCACGTTACAGGATCAAAACGGCGACGAATTCAAGATTGGTGATTACCTGGGCAAGAATGCCATGGTGATATATTTTTATCCAAAAGACGACACCCCAGGATGCACCAAGGAAGCTTGCTCATTCCGGGACTCTTTCGAGGAGTTCACGGATAGGAATGTCAAGGTGATCGGCATAAGTGCAGATGACGTTGAGAGCCACCGAGATTTTGCGAAAAAGTACAACCTTCCTTTTACTTTGCTGGCTGACACCAACAATGAGGTGCGCAAGCTTTTTGGAGTGAAATCAAATCTGATGGGGCTCATTCCAGGACGTGTCACCTATGTAATTGATAGTTCAGGCAGTGTTATCTATATATTTGAAAGTCAATTAAAAGCAACTAAGCACATCAGTGAAGCTTTACAAGCTCTCGACAATCAAGCTGCGCAATAGGCCTCAACTTCCCTCAAATACATGTCCTTCATATTTTGATCCAACAGGGAATACCGGAATGAATTTCTGGCAAGTTCACAGAGATCTTCTTTTGAAAGGTCAAGGGCCTTCTGAATCGAAATAAAATTCTGATTGACTTGTCCTCCAAAATAGGCCGGATCATCCGAGTTGACCGTGACCTTCAGTCCCAGGTCCATCATTTTTTTGAGTGGATGCTCCGATAGGTTCTCCACTACTTTGAGCGACAGGTTAGACAAAGGACACACGGTTAGAGCCATGTCCCTTTTGACTATTTCCCGTACAAGTGACGCGTCCTGCAGGGAGTTGTTGCCGTGATCGATGCGCTTGATTTTCAACAGATCCAGGGCTTCCCAAACGTAATCCGCACTTCCTTCTTCACCCGCATGCGCAAGTGGAACATATCCCTCGGCCACTGAGGCTTCAAATACTCGTTTGAATTTGGAAGGAGGATTTCCCTTTTCAGAGGAGTCCAGTCCGACAGCTGTTATCCAGGCTTTGAAAGGAAGTGACTCCTCAAGTGTCTTAAAAGCAGCTTCTTCGGATAAGTGCCTCAAATAACTCATAATCAACAGAGTTGAGATCCCAAACTTCTCCCGTGCCTCGACACATGCTTTGTGAATTCCGGTTATGACCGTTTCAAAACTGACACCTCGCTCCGTATGGGTTTGAGGGTCGAACATGATTTCCGCATGCCGTACATTCTGTTCCGCACATTTTTCGAGGTAGGCAAACGTAAGATCGTAGAAATCCTGTTCATAAAGAAGTACCTGCGCCCCCTGATAATAGATGTCCAGGAAATCCTGAAGGCAACTGAATGCATAGGCTTTTTTCAGCTTTTCAACGCTGTCATAGGGTATGTCGACTTTGTTTCGTTTGGCGATCTCGAACATGAGCTCCGGTTCAAAAGTGCCTTCAATGTGCAAATGCAACTCAGCTTTGGGGAGGTTATTAATGAAGTTTTCCATGTTGTAAATTTAGTAAAACAGATGATAAAATCAGGAGTCCTTCTACCCGGATATCTTGGGAATTTGCTCCTCAGCGGTAAGGGATAAATAATTATCTTTGACAAAGAAATCTAAATTTTTAAACACACAGCTTATGCCTGGATTTGAACTTTTTGGTGACCTGGAAAGAAAAGAGCTAAATGACGTTCTCGAGAATGGGGTCCTGATGCGCTACGGATTCGACGGAATGAGAAATGGCCACTGGAAGGCCAAAGAGCTCGAAAGTGAGATAGAATCCCGTTTTGACATAAAACATGCTCAGCTGACCAGCAGCGGTACAACGGCGCTCAACGTGGCGCTGGCCGTCATGGGAATCGGGGCAGGTGATGAGGTCATCATGCCGACATTCACTTTTGTCGCCAGCTTTGAATCCATTTTAGCTGCAGGAGCCATTCCGGTCCTGGTTGAAATAGATGATACCCTCACCCTGGACCCGACAGCGGTTGAAAAGGCGATAACCTCGAAGACAAAAGCGGTCATGCCCGTTCACATGTGCGGGTCAATGGCAGACCTGGATGCACTGAAGGACATTTGTGACCGACACGACCTGTACCTGCTGGAAGATGCATGCCAGGCCTTTGGAGCAACGTATAAAGGAAAGAAAGTCGGAACCATAGGAGACGCGGGTACTTTCTCATTTGATTTTGTCAAAACCATTACCTGCGGTGAAGGAGGCGTCATGATGACCAACAACGATGATTTTGCCATGTGGGCCGATCAATACACGGATCACGGACACGATCACATCGGAAGCGATCGGGGGGCAGAAACCCATCCGATCCTGGGCTACAATTTCAGAATCTCCGAGCTACATGCTGCTGTCGGACTGGGGCAGATCAAAAGAATGGACGAATTTATTGCCATTCAAAGGCGAAATCACGGCATACTCAAAGGAGCACTCAGTGAGATCCCCGAGGTAAGCTTCAGAAGAGTTCCTGATCCTGAAGGGGACAGCTGCGGCTTCCTCAACTTCTTCATGCCTACGGCAGAACTGACTTCAAAAGTAGTGCAGGCCTTTAAAGATCATGGAATAGACAGCTTTTGGAATTATTACGAGAACAATTGGCACTATGTGCGGCGCTGGGACCATCTGAAGAATGCCAAGAGTCTCTTTCCGATTTCTGAAGAGGTTCGAAGTCGCATTGAAGGAATCAAGGATCAAAAGTTTCCACAGTCTGATGATTTGATATCCCGAAACATTTCCTGCCTGATCAAACTCTCCTGGGAGGAGCAACAGGTCAGGGACCTTGGGAAGAAAATGACCGAGGCAATTCGATCCGTACTTTAAGTCCTTCCCATGAAAGTAGTTGCAATGATACCTGCACGTTACGGAGCTACTAGGTTTCCCGGAAAGCTCATGGCGGATCTCGGCGGAAAACCCGTCATATTGAGAACCTACCTCGCGACCTTGAGCACGGGTTTGTTTGACCAGGTTTATGTAGTGACAGACAGTCGAATCATCAAGGAGGCCATTGAACGGGGAGGAGGCAAGGCCATTATGAGCAAGCAGGAACACGAATGCGGTACCGACCGGATCGCGGAAGCTGTTGAAAACCTCGATATAGACATTGTAGTCAATGTGCAGGGGGATGAGCCGTTTGTCAAAAAAGAACCCCTGGAGGCCGTTATCAATGTTTTCAAAGGAGATGATGCAGACCAAATCGACCTGGCCTCACTGATGCAGGAAATTACGGACTGGAAAGATATAACAGATCCCAATTATGTGAAGGTAATTGTCGATCAGGATGACTTCGCCCTGTATTTTTCAAGATCACCGATTCCCTATCCCAGAGATAAGGAAGCAGGCGCCAGATATTTTGAGCATATTGGGGTGTATGCCTTTAGAAAACAAGCTATTATGGATTTTTATCGCTTACCCATGCGATCCCTGGAGGCTACCGAAAAGGTGGAATGCATACGCTTTCTGGAATACGGCAAGCGCATCAAGATGGTTGAAACCCAGTATATGGGTATCGAGATCGATACCCCAGAGGACCTGGATAAGGCCCAAAAGTATATTAAAGATTAAAGCATTGAAATTGAATCAATATGAGTTTTAGAAACTTTCCCATGGTGCCGAGGGTTGTCTTCGGCAGAGGCAGCTTCAATCAGCTGCAAGAAATATTGGAACCTCATCGTCAGGGTGCGAATTCGCCTTTCATCTTTTTGGTGGACGATGTCTTTGAAAAGAAAAATTCTCTTGTGGATCGCATTCCGCTGAGCCATCGGGACAAGATCATATTTGTCAGCGCTGATGAAGAGCCAAAGACTATTTATGTGGACAAAATCAGAGATGAGATTCGTGAAGAGTTCAATGAGACGCCATCCGGCATCATTGGGATTGGTGGAGGCACCCTCCTTGATTACGCCAAAGCGGTTGCACTCATGCTGACCAATCCAGGGTCTTCGGCAGATTACCAGGGGTGGGATCTGGTGAAGTTCCCAGGGGTCTATCACGTGGGAATACCGACTATTTCAGGAACGGGAGCAGAAGTTTCACGTACGACGGTACTTACGGGTCCGGAACGAAAATTAGGCATGAATTCGGATTACACCCCATTTGATCAGGTCGTTCTCGATCCTTCGCTGCTCGAAGGCGTCCCTAAGAATCAATGGTTCTACACAGGAATGGACTGTTACATCCATTGCATAGAATCCCTTACCGGAACCTATTTGAATGCATTCAGCCAGAGTTATGGAGAGAAATCTTTGGATCTCTGTCGAGAGGTCTACCTGGAAAAAGATGAAATCGATGAGGATTCACAAGACAAGCTTATGATGGCTTCCTGGCACGGTGGCATGAGCATTGCTTATTCCCAGGTCGGTGTGGCCCATGCCATGAGCTATGGACTTTCTTATTTACTGGGGACCAAGCACGGAGTAGGCAATTGTATCGTTTTTGATCAATTGGAGGAATTCTATCCGGAAGGTGTGAAAGAATTCAAGCAGATGGTTGAAAAACACGGTATCGACATTCCCAGTGGACTGTGCAAAGATCTGACTGATCAGCAGTTTGACACCATGATTGACGTGGCCCTGAGTCTGGTGCCCTTATGGGAGAATGCCCTGGGCAAAGATTGGCAGAAGACAATCACCCGGGAGAAATTGAGGTCCATGTACGAGCTCATGTAAGTGGCAAATCCAATCATGTGAGTTTACCTTAAAGAAACCAAAACATAAAATTAAAGAAAATGGCAAGTAGAAGACAGTTTAAAAAAGAATTGAATCAGACCTTGTCTGAGGTTATTGAAGAATGTTATGAAATTCAACGCTCGGGAAAAGATGCGGTGTCTAAAAAAGCTGAAAAGTTGATCGATAGCGCTATCGAAACCTTCGATCGGCTTATCGCAAAATTGCACCAGGATCAGGATCAGGATTCAAAAACGCATTTCAAATCCTTACGTGAGGAGCTCGAGAAGAGCACAACGTCTTTTTACAAAGAAATAGACAAATTAAAAAGCTGAAAACCAACGGTTAATATTAGCTTGGTTTGGATTTAAAAAAAATTTGTTTAATTTGTACTAAGATCAATTACGAACACGTTCTAATATTTCTTAAAGTATAGTCTATGGCAAGAGCAATATTTGACTACACCAAAACAGTTTTGAAAAAAGTGAGTTTTGATGTTGATTTGTTTTGTAAGGAACTGAAAAAAGCTATGAAAAGGTTACTTCCATTTGAAATTGAAGAATTGCGCTTATGGCTGATGAAATTCACAGCCAACAAACCTGAACTTCACGTAAGTCTGGCCCTGATCAAAAACTAGTTCCTATAAACCGGATACAGGTTTTTTGTTCAACGGACTGATGATTTTGACGTCATGAAAGGCAATTGCGCCTCTAATGACGGAGTCAATCGTGGTCTTCAGCGCATCGAGCATTTGCATCTTTAACTGGGATTTGTGATAAATCAGGCTCACTTCCCTGGCTGGAATTGTTGACGCAAAGGGTCTGAGGTATTTTTTATCCTCTTCAGAAAGATCAAGGCTGTTCAGGTAGGGTATCAAAGTCATTCCCAACCCTTCTTTGCTCAATCGGATCAATGTGCCGATGCTTCCGCTTTCCAGGTGAAACTGGCCGTCATCCGCGGTATTTATCGACTGACACAAATTGATCACGTTGTTCTTGAAACAATGACCATCTTCAAGGAGGAGTATATCGCTGAGATCCAGGTCCTCCTCGCTGATGTGATCTTTTTGATACAGCCTGTGATCCTCAGATACAAATCCAATGAAAGGTTCGTAGTAGAGCGGTTTCTCAACAATGGCTTCATTTTCGAGCGGTGTGGCAGCGATTCCCGCGTCCAAATAGCCATCGGTCAGCTTCCTCATCATCTCGTCCGTTGTGAGTTCTTCAATGTAGAGCTTTACTTTGCTGTACTTTTTTAGAAAAGTCTTCAGGAAGAAGGGCAATAGGGTAGGCATGATGGTAGGAATGATACCGAGCTTGAATTCACCCCCAATATATCCTTTCTGCTGATCGACGATATCACCGATTCGGTTGCTTTCATCGACGATCAATTTCGCCTGTTCCAGTATTTTCTCTCCAATGGGTGTCAGTTGAATGGGTTTTTTCTTCCGGTTGAATATAGTAACACCCAGTTCCTCCTCCAGCTTTTGGATTTGCATCGAGAGGGTGGGTTGTGTTACAAAACTGTGTTCGGCTGCCATGGTGAAGTTTTTGTGCTCAGCAACCGCAAGTACGTATTTCAATTGGGTAATGGTCATAACAATAGAACTAGTTGATAAAGTTATCAAATCTATCAATTACTTCTATGCACTATTGAATTTTTTATTCATGACCTTTGTTACAAATTAAAAGGATTATGGAAAACGCAATTTTAGGATTAGACCGTCAGAAAGTAAGTTCACTGAACAGAGGATTGAATGAATTGCTGGCAAATTTTCAAATTTACTATCAGAATCTTCGAGGACTTCACTGGAATATCAAAGGTCAGTCATTCTTTGAGCTTCATATGAAATTCGAGGAGCTTTACACGGATGCCCAGGAAAAGATCGATATGATCGCCGAACGAATTTTGACGCTTCAGGGCACGCCTTTGCACACCTTTGAGGACTACCTGGCAGAATCCAGTGTAACCGTAGGCAGAAACATTTCAAATGATCGCGAGTCGGTAGAGCTCGTTGCGAATTCCCTGGAAAGATTAATTGAACTGGAAAGAAACTTGCTCACGGAGTCAGCCGAAGCGGATGATGAGGGAACCAATGCCATGATGAGTGACTTCATTTCAGAGCAGGAAAAAACCGTATGGATGTTGAAGGCCTGGCTGGCCTAGGTTTAGTACATATCCCAAAACTCTCTTTTCTTGTTGAGCTCGGTTTCTCTTTTGTGGTAGTCTTCCACCTCCTGAACCTTTAGGAAGGAAGGATGCTGCTCTATGGCGTATTCGATCATTTCTACAATATCGTCGATGCTGTCTTTTTCATAGTCGATCTCCAACGGTTTCTTGATAACCATGGACTGAAGAATTCCACGTTTTTTGATCAGGAGTCCTTTTTTGTCAAAGGAGCGCCTGAAACCGTCGATTACTACAGGAATGACAATCGGTTTGTTTTCACGGATGATGTGGGCCGTTCCTCTGCGAATCGGTTTAAAAGGCGTAGTGGTACCCTGAGGGAAGGTGATTACCCAGCCATCTTCCAGGGCTCTGGTTATGTTGGAAACGTCAGACATCTTCACCTGCTTTTTGACGTCCTTGCCTTTTTCCCTCCAGGTGCGCTCTATAGAAATCGAGCCTGCATAGGCCATGATCCTGGGAAGCAATCCGGCTCTCATGGTTTCCTTGGCTGCGACGAAGTAGATATTCAACTTGGGCTGCCAGAGATATCCGATGTCTCGAATATTGTCTACACGACCGCTCAAAGCGGCATTGAACACATGGAGCATGGCGGCGACGTCTGCGAAATAGGTCTGATGATTGGCTACGAAAAGGACGTTGTTTTCCGGAAGGTCCCGGATTATCTCTGAGCCTTCAATCTGCAATTCATTGAATCCGCGGTATCTGCGATGCGAGAATAATCCCATGGTCCTGATCAGCATTTTCTTCAGGAAGAGAATATTCCCAAACACATCCCTTTTAAATACCCCCATGTTTGATGATTTGTTAAACAAACTTATAAAAATTAATGAAAACTCAATTTTATAAGTTCTTTTATTTCGCTCAACATCATAGCTGTTGCCCCCCAAACGACATGGCCGTCCAAATGAAAGCAGGGAACGTCTATGTTCTCCATATAGCTGGTGCTCATGTTTTTTAAGCCAAGAGTGCTTTCATCCAAAAGGTCCTGTAGTTTCACTTGTATAATCTCCCTCACTTCATGATTGGGCCTGAACACAGGCATTTCAGAGCTGATTCCAACATACGGGCTCACAAGGAAATTACTCGGCGGAATATAGGTCTCGGTCATTGACTTTTTGATCACGATGGAATTGGGGTGCACGCCCGTCTCTTCACAGGTCTCGCGCAAGGCCGTATGAGCCAGATTGCGGTCACCTGCTTCCTGTTTTCCACCCGGAAAGCTAACCTGCGCCGAATGCGTTCCAGAATAACTGGCTCGTAGCGTCAGCAGAAATCGGGTTTCGTTTTCCGGATCCGGATAGAACAATGCGAGCACGCCGGCACGAGAGGGTTGAGAGCGCTGGATTTCATCCCAGCTCGGAATGGTTCTAATTTCGGGGATCATTTTGCGGTGCGCCTCGATTCCAGGAAGCGGATGAGTCTCAAGTTGAGAAAGGATCGATAAAAAGCGCCCAAATTGCATAGAATAGGTTAAATTTACAATCTGCAAAAGTACGATTAATCTGCATATTTGTAAGGATGAGCTTGATTTTCGACTTTTATAATCTAAACGAACTCTATGAACATTGGAATTGTATGCTATCCGACCTATGGAGGCAGTGGAGTGGTTGCTACCGAATTGGGAATGGCCCTCGCCGAGGAAGGACACATGGTTCATTTCATCACTTCTCATCAGCCTGTAAAATTGAATTTCCTGAATAAAAATCTCCATTTTCATGAGGTTTTTGTAGAGAACTACCCGCTGTTTCATTATCAGCCCTACAATCTGGCCCTATCGAGTAAATTGGTGGAATCTGTGCAGAAGTACGATATCGAGGTATTGCATGTCCACTATGCGATTCCTCACGCTTACGCAGCTTACATGGCCAAACAGATGCTCAAAGAGAAAGGAATTCATATTCCCATAGTAACGACTTTACACGGAACTGACATCACCCTAGTGGGAAGTCATCCCGTGTACAAGCCCGCTGTGGAGTTCAGCATCAACCACTCGGATGTGGTGACCACGGTATCGGAAAGCCTGAAAAGTGATACAGTAAGACTGTTTGATATTAAAAAGGACATTGAGGTCATTTACAATTTCATTGATTTTGAAAAGCATGCGAATTGGTCTCAAGGAGATTGCATAAGGGAATCTCTCGCAGATCCGCATGAGAGGATCATAACTCACGTTAGTAATCTGCGACCCGTGAAGCGAGTGCTGGATGTGATTCGCGTGTTTGAAAAGGTGCAGCAAAAAGTACCTTCGAAGCTTATCCTTGTAGGAGAAGGACCGGACAAGGAGAAAGCTGATTTACTGGCCAAGGAGCTGGGTGTTAAGGACAAGATTCTCTTCCTCGGGAAAAGTGACGAAATTAGAAGAATTATGTGTTTTTCTGACCTGTTCCTGCTACCGTCTGAGACGGAGAGCTTTGGTTTGGCAGCTCTTGAGGCCATGGCAGGCAAAACACCTGTGATTTCTACCAACCAGGGGGGGCTTCCCGAAGTGAATATTCAGGGTGTGACGGGATTTTTGAGCGATGTCGGGGACGTTGAGGATATGGCCAAAAACGCTATTTACATCCTTGAGAATGATAAAAGGCTGAAAGAATTCAAAGAAAATGCTTTTGAAGCGGCCCATCGGTTCTCCATGGAAAAAATACTTCCTAAATATGAGGCCATGTACAATCGGGTCATCGAGAAGGGAGTCAAAGAGAGTGTGAATTAAAATTTTTCGGGGGAATTGTTTATTCTGAAAAATAGAGAAGTCCCTCACGTATCAATTCAGAACTAATTTGCTGATCGATTTTGCAGTTTTCCATAGCTTCGAGCAGAACGAAATTAATCACTCCACTGACGTTCTTTTTGTCGAACACCATCAGATCCATGATGGAATCGCAATCTTCGGCATTTATGTCGATTTTCCCATAGAATTTGCGCACAAAATCTTTGAGTTCCTCAGCCCAGTGAATCGGAAGATCGCAAACTTTTGAAGAATAGTAGAGCTCGATCACCATTCCTGCTGCAATGGCTTCCCCATGCGTGAGATCACTCTTGAAGTCTTTTTCGAGAAAATAGGATTCGATGGCATGTCCGGCAGTATGTCCAAAATTGAGGGTTTTGCGAAGACCCGATTCGTGCAGGTCATCCAGGACCACCTGGTTTTTGATCTCAACTGACTTGTGCACCAAGGGCACAATTCGAGTCAAATCGATGGAATCAAACGTACGGATCTCTTCCCAAAGGCTCTTGTCGAAGGTATACCCGTATTTGATAATTTCTGCAAGGCCCGAACGCATTTCCCGATGGGAAACCGTTTTCAGATATTCTGGATCGATCAAGACCATTTCGGGATTGCTGAACAAACCAATCTGATTCTTCAAAACCCCCAGGTCGATTCCAGTTTTTGCGCCCACAGAGGCATCCACCATGCTGAGAAGGGTCGTCGGGATATTAATAAAGCGAATACCTCTTTTGAAGCAGGAGGCAATGAAACCTCCCATATCGGTGATCACGCCTCCTCCAAGATTGATGATCATTGATTTTCGGTCGGCTCCGAGCGCTGACAATTGTTCCCAAATCTGCTGGCAGGTATCCAGATTCTTGAATTTTTCGCCTGCGCGAATTTCGAGGACTTTCAGCCCGTGGTTCGACTCCATTTTATCCTTTAGGATGGGCCAGCAATGTTCCCGGGTATTGTTGTCGACCATGACAAAGATTTTCGAACAGAACTCCTTGTTCATGTAGTGGTTCAGGCTTTGATATGCCTTGTCGCCGAAATGCACAGAATAGCCAGTAGATCTGATCGAGTTCATCCTTTTCTTTTGTGATGCAAATAACGGTGAAATAATTGAAAAAATAAATTGCTCTGGGTATCTTTGTGTCAAATCTGGATTTATGGAAAAGTTGTTCGACAACACCGAAGTGGCCTTTGCTTTGAAATCGGATTCCGAGCTGGAAAGAGCCTATTTTTTATTTCGCCTGATTAAGAGTGAGCCGCTGGTGAAAATCGGTACGGCTGTCACCAAATTTGCGCTCAAATCCGCCTTGCCAGTCGAGGGCCTGATTCGATCAACAGTGTTCGATCATTTCTGCGGAGGCGTTAATGAGTCTGACTGCATGCCTATGATCGACCGGATGATTGAAAAGCATGTGTATTCCGTTCTTGACTATTCCGTCGAGGGGAAGGAAGAAGAGAAGCAGTTTGAGATAGCCCTCGAAAAGACGTTGACCATCATCGATTTTGTCGAAACAAAGGATGCGATTCCTTTTGCCGTTTTTAAGCCCTCCGGATTCGGGCGCTTTGAGCTTTATCGCAAAATTAGTGAGGGTGAGGTTCTTACTCAGGAAGAATCCGACGAATGGAATCGGGTGGTTGAACGATATGAGAGGGTGGCCAAAGCCTGTCATGACAAGGATATTTCCCTGTTGGTTGACGCTGAAGAAACATGGATGCAGAAGGCGGCAGATGATCTTGTCGAACAACTCATGGAAAAATACAACAAGGAGAAGACTGTGGTTTTTGGAACACTGCAACTTTACAGGCATGACCGTTTCGCCTATTTGAAGTCTCTTCACGAAAGAGCAAAAAAGGGTGGATATAAAATTGGTATGAAACTTGTGCGAGGTGCCTATATGGAGAAGGAAAGGGAACGGGCGGAGGAAAAAGGTTATCCAAGTCCCATTTGCGAAGACAAGGCTGCCACAGATGAGAATTTCAATCAGGTAATGAGGTACATGTTTGACCATTTGGAAGACATGTCCATTTTTTGCGGCACCCACAATGAAGAGAGTTCCTATCTTTTGATGGACCTGATCGCAGAATCGGGTATTTCCAGGGATGATTCCCGAATCTGGTTCGGACAGTTATTTGGAATGAGCGATAATATCAGTTTCAATCTCGCCCATGACGGATACAACGTGGCCAAATACCTTCCGTTCGGTCCTGTAAAGGATGTCATGCCTTACCTGATACGTCGTGCTGAGGAGAATACTTCGGTGGCAGGTCAGACCAATAGAGAGCTGGACCTGATCATCAAAGAAAAGAAGAGAAGAAAGATATAAATGTCGACCCGGAATTTATCGTTCAATTTGTTTGTAATACTGGCTGTGCTTCTGGCCATGGATGCCTATGTGTACTTCGCACTTCAGAAGAGCATCAACCGGAGCAAGGCGAAAACATGGCTCAGAGGCCTATATCTGGTATGTGTTTTAGCGGGTTATATCGGATTTTACTATTTGTACACCTATTTCGTAAACAAACCGCTTCATCCTGATTTTCTCCCCAATCTGTTTGTCGGTTTCTTTTTTTCATTTTTCGTGTTCAAATTGCTATTAATCGTGTTCTTCCTGGCAGAGGATATTCTGCGATTGCTCGGTTTGTCGATTGAATTCTTTAAGAATCTGATCTCGGGGAATGGCGCGAAAACGACCGTTCCCGGAAGAAGGACGTTTATCCGTCAGACAGGTTTGTTTTTGGCTGCTATCCCCTTTTCTTCCATGCTTTATGGGGTTGCCCGGGGGAAGTACGACTTTCGCGTGAACCGCATGAAGTTGCTTTTTGAAAATCTCCCGGAGGCTTTTGAAGGTTTCAGAGTGGTGCATATCTCAGATATTCATTCCGGGAGCTTCGACCGTGAGGATGCGATAAGCCGGGGAATCGAACTCGTAAATGCCGAGAATCCCGACCTGATTTGTTTCACAGGTGACCTGGTCAACAATGACTCAAGAGAAATTATACCCTTCATAGAGAATTTCAAGAAACTCAGTGCCGAGCACGGTGTTTACTCGACCCTGGGGAACCATGATTACGGGGACTACAAGTCCTGGGACTCACCGGAAGCCAAGGAGAAAAACATGGAGCTCCTTTACCAGTACCAGGAGGAAATGGGCTTTAAGCTTTTGAACAACGAGAATGCCATCATTGAAAAAAATGGGCAGCACATCGGGATTTACGGGGTGGAGAACTGGGGCAACAGACCCTTCCCTCAAAGAGCTGATATCGATTCAGCCTTAAAGGGAGCAGAGGACGTCTCTTTTAAGGTTCTTATGAGTCATGACCCAACGCATTGGGAGAAAAGAATATTGAAGCATCCCACGCATTTTGATCTTACGCTTTCCGGGCACACGCACGGTATGCAGTTTGGCGTTGAGATACCCGGTTTCAAGTGGAGTCCAATCAAATACATTTATCCGCAATGGGCGGGTCTCTATAAGAAAGCTTCCCAGTTGCTTTATGTCAACAGGGGGTTTGGATTTCTAGGATTTCCTGGCCGGGTGGGAATCTGGCCCGAAATTACTGTGATCGACTTGCATAAGAGCGTAGCCTGATCTTTATTTCTTCGCTTTTTTTACCCTTCCGACGCAGGTGCCAAAACCAATACGCAGCTGCTCATTTTCACAATGTCCCCTCAATATAACCGTGTCGCCATCCTCGATGAACTTGCGCTCGGTTCCATCTTTCATCTTAAGGGGTTTTGTTCCTTTCCAGGTCAGTTCCAGCATGGAACCATAGCTGTCAGGCTCTTTTCCTGATATGGTTCCGCTACCGTAGAGGTCGCCCGACCTCACGTTGCAACCATTGACAGTTTGATGCGCCAGCTGCTGTGAGATGCTCCAATACATGTATTTGAAGTTGGTTCTGCTTACCACTGCCTCTTCTGAATTCTTGGGTTGAATGGAAGCTTCGAGTTTGATGTCATAGGCTGTTTTTCCTTCTTCTTTTAGGTAGGGAAGGGGTTCGGGATCCTGTACGGGGCCTTCTACTCGAAATGGTTCCAGGGCGTCAAGAGTCACGATCCATGGTGATATTGAGGTGGCGAAGTTTTTGGAGAGAAAAGGTCCCAGAGGCACGTATTCCCATTTTTGAATGTCTCTCGCGCTCCAATCGTTTAATAGAACCAAGCCGAAGATCTGGTCTCGGGCCTCTTCCACGGACACTGACTTGCCCAGGCTGTTGGCATCTGTGGTGATGAATCCCATTTCCAGTTCAAAGTCGAGCAATTTGGACGGTCCGAAAACCGGAGTCTCGGCACCGGCCGGCAAGGTCTGTCCTTTGGGTCTTCGTATGCGTTTACCCGATACGACAATAGAAGATGATCTGCCGTGATAGCCCACAGGAAGATGCAGCCAGTTCGGCAGCAAGGCATTTTCAGGATCTCTGAACATGGTGCCTACATTGGTCGCGTGTTCCCTGCTGGAGTAAAAATCGGTGTAGTCACCAATATCAACAGGTAAAAGCATTTCGACTTCATCCATAAAGAACAGGATGACTTCCCTGTGTTCTTTGTTGTCGCGCAATTTGGGATTCTCTTCATCGAACAGGTCTGCAATGCGATTCCTAACCAGACGCCAGGTTGTCCTGCCGTCTGAAATGAAGTCATTGAGAGTGTCTTGCATGAACATGTCATCCGTAAGGGGTATACCCTCAAAATACCCGAGCTGGTGCAGTGCTGCCAGATCGATTGCATAATCGCCAATCCGAGTTCCAATGGTTGTTATGTCGTCCCGGGTTAGGAACACGCCAAAGGGAATGTTCTGTATCGGAAAGTCGGAGTTCTTACCCACCTTGATCCAACTTTTTCTATTGGGATTGTTCGCAGTTATCTTCATTTTTTTTGAGGATTTAATAAAATATTATGGCGAATGTCTAACTAGACTGAGTCATTATCAAATATACATGATTCTGTCATTTTTGAGAAAGTTATTTCTTACTTTTGTTCGCATTAAAAACACTTTCAAATTGAAGATCCATGCATCGTGACCAAGAAATTTTTGACCTGATATCCGAGGAGAGAGAAAGACAAACCGGGGGGCTTGAGCTCATTGCCTCAGAGAATTATGCAAGTGAGCAGGTAATGGAGGCAGCCGGTTCCATTTTGACCAATAAATACGCAGAGGGATATCCGGGTAAAAGATACTACGGGGGCTGTGAAGTTGTCGATCAAATAGAAACCATTGCTATTGATCGTGCCAAGGCCCTCTTCAATGCTGAATATGTCAATGTGCAGCCACATTCCGGATCTCAGGCCAATGCAGCGGTCTACCAGGCGGTTCTGAAGCCGGGAGACACGATTCTCGGATTCGACCTGTCACACGGAGGTCATTTGACGCACGGTTCACCCGTCAATTTTTCCGGAAAACTCTATAAGACTGCCTTTTACGGAGTCGAAAGAGAAACCGGGATGTTGAATTACGACAAGATCCAGGAAAAAGCTACAGAAGTAAAGCCCAACCTGATCATTGCCGGTGCCTCTGCATACTCAAGAGACATTGATTTCAAACGTTTCAGGGACATTGCTGACAGCGTGGGAGCCATACTGCTTGCCGATATTTCACATCCGGCAGGATTGATTGCCAAAGGGATACTGAACGACCCGCTGCCCCATTGCCATATCGTTACAACAACAACGCATAAGACTCTAAGAGGTCCGCGAGGAGGCATCATTATGATGGGCAAGGATTTCGAGAATCCATTCGGGGCAAAAACGCCAAAGGGCAAAGTCAAAATGATGAGCACTCTACTCAATTCTTCTGTTTTTCCCGGAATGCAGGGAGGCCCTCTTGAACACATCATTGGCGCGAAGGCCATAGCGTTCAAAGAAGCACTGAGTGACGAGTTTTTGAACTATCAGATCCAGGTCAAGAAAAATGCTGCCGCTCTCGCCCAGGCCTTTGTAGACAAAGACTATCACCTGATATCTGGGGGTACCGACAACCACATGATGCTGATCGATTTGAGAAACAAAAACATAACGGGCAAAGAAGCCGAGCAGGCACTAGGAAAAGCGGAAATCACGGTGAACAAGAATATGGTTCCGTTTGATGACAAATCTCCCTTTATCACTTCAGGGATTCGTATCGGTTCGGCAGCCATCACTACGCGCGGATTGAAGGAATCCGACATGGCAGCTATCGCCGATCTGATCGATCAGGTTTTGATGGATTTTGAAAATGAGGAAACCCTTGAACGCGTTGCCGGGGAAGTCAATGAATTGATGGAGAAAAGGCCCTTGTTCGTTTGGTAAAACGGCATTTATGATTTTAATCATTTAATGGAGTAGAGTTTTACTGTATTTTTATACGGATAATCTCTCCAAAAATGGGTGAACATTCAGTAAAGGCCATCAAAACCCTTCGCGAAAGGAAAACCTTTTTATATCATTTGTTGAACGACATCGAGGCACTCAACCTGATGATCGAGCAGGACAAATTTGAAAAGGGGATTCAGCGGATCGGTGCCGAACAGGAGCTTTGCATTGTCGACAAATACTTCAGGCCGTCCAAAAATGCGCTTCGGGTTCTTGAAAAAGTAAATGATCCGCATTTCACTACCGAAATAGCTCTTTTTAATCTCGAGATCAACCTGGATCCGCTAGAGCTCAAAGGAGATTGTTTTTCAAAAATGCAAGAGGACCTGGAGGCCAGAATTGAGAAAGCCGATAAAGTTGCCAATAGCATTGAGGAGAATAACATTATCCTTACCGGAATTCTGCCAACCCTTCGAAAGAGGGATCTGGTATTCGAAAACATTACCCCTTATCCGCGTTACAAGGAGCTCAACAAGATTCTTAAAGAAATAAGGGGAGATGACTTCTATCTCAAGATAAGAGGAGTAGAGGAACTGATTCTCAGTCATAAGTCGATACTTTTCGAAGCGTGTAACACCAGTTTTCAGGCGCATCTGCAGATTCCACTTGAAGAGATGGTCGACAAGTACAACTGGGCCCAGGCGATAGCCGGTCCAGTGCTCGCGATTGCGTCAAATTCGCCTCTTCTTTTGGGCAGGGAGCTCTGGAGCGAAACCCGGATAGCTTTGTTTCAACAAAGTGTTGATATCCGAAATAGCTCCTACCTGTTGAGGGAACAAAAGCCCAGGGTTTCTTTCGGCAGTGATTGGATTCATGATTCCATCATAGAGATGTATCGGGACGATGTCGTGCGATACGCCCCATTGCTGACGTCGGAGATCGAAGAAGATGCATTGGAAGTTTTGAAAAAAGGAGGAGTCCCCAAGTTAAAGGCCATTCAAATTCACAATGGAACGGTTTATCGATGGAACAGATTGTGTTATGGTCAAAATGAGGGAGTGGCTCATTTGAGAATTGAGAATCGCTATCTGCCATCTGGACCAACCATTGTGGATGAAATTGCCAATACCGTATTCTGGGTCGGCCTCATGCAAGGCATGCCAGATGAGTTCAGGGACCTTCCCAAGCGCTTTTCATTCAATGAAATCAAAGAGAACTTCATCAATGCGGCGAGAACTGGGATCAACACTTATTTTAACTGGTTTGGCAAAGGACTCAGCGCCAAGAGGCTGATCAGGACCCGGCTTTTGGATATAGCGCGTAATGGATTGATTGCATCGAATGTTGCAACTTCTGACATTGACTACTATCTTGGAATTATCGAAAAACGTTCTGCGGAAAGCAAAACGGGAAGCAACTGGATCAAGAAAAGCAATACCCTTTTGAAGGAAACGATGACAAGGGACATCGCCAATGCCACCCTTACGGCCCATATGTACAGGAACCAGAAAGAAGGAAGACCTGTTCATGAATGGGAGGCAGTTTACGATAACGATATCCTGAACCTTGATCTGAGCATTACCAAGCTCGAAAAATATATGACTACAGAGGTATTCGTGGTCAATGAAGAGGACCTCGTCGAAATGGTTGCCAAGGTGATGGATTGGAAGAAGATTCATCATATTCCTGTGGTTGACAAAGACAATAAGGTAACTGGCATCATAACCAGCACCAATTTGGAGAAGATCAAAGGGCAGGATCAAAGGCTCATAGTTGCAAGAGATATCATGGTGAGGGAGATCGTAACGGCGGAATCCAATATTTCAATCGAGGAGGCGAACAGGATAATGATTGACAAGGGAATAGGCTGTCTTCCGATTATAGAACTCGGTGAGCTGGTTGGCATCCTGACACGTAATGATCTAATCAAAATCATTCAGTCAAAAAGTGAAGAATGAACAGATCGGAGCTAAAAAAAAGAATCGAGTATAAAGACGAGAAGCGTATCCTCGGGGAGGTATTGGGCTCTGAAAAGGGGCCAACCATGGTTATTTTCGCCGGAATTCATGGAAATGAAAAGGCAGGTGTGCTCGGGTCTGAAAGAGTGCTTCACCGCATTCGGGAGGAGAACTTCTATTTCAAAGGAAATGTGCATTTCATCCTGGGAAACATAAAAGCCCTCAACCAAGACGTGCGTTTTAGGGACGCCGATTTGAATCGAATATGGACCCGTGACAGGATGCAAGAGCTCAAGGGCGATTCTTTTTTGATGGATTCCGAAACCGAGGAGCAGATACAGATTTATGCTCTTCTCAGGAGAATTCTGAGCACTGAGCGAGGCCCGTTTTATTTTCTTGACCTGCATACGACTTCCTCGCCGTCTGTTCCGTTTATAACAATCAGTGACTCACTCAACAACAGAAAATTTGCCTCTTATTTCCCGGTTCCCGTTGTGTTGGGCATAGAGGAGTACCTGGAAGGGCCGTTATTGACCTTTATCAACGATCACGGATACATCGCCTTGGGATTTGAAGGAGGACAGCACACCGACCCTGATTCTGTTGTCAATTGCGAGTATTTCATCTGGAAGTCGATGGTTCATTCAGGTTGCCTCGACCGCAAACAGGTCCCTGATTTTGATAAATACAGAAAGTATTTTGCAAGCCTTTGCTGCAGTCATCAGTTTTTCGAAATCACCTACCGCTATGATCTTTCCAACGGTCAGGATTTCAAGATGAGGCCTGATTTCGAGAATTTCGAAACGATCCAAAAAGACCAGTTATTGGCCTTTTCCCAAGGCCTGGAAATTCGGGCTGATCGCAAAGGAAGAATTTTTATGCCACTCTACCAGAAGCAGGGTGAAGATGGCTTTTTCATTCTCAGAAGGATCTCTCGGCTTTGGTTGGAGTTCTCAAAGGTGGCACGAAAATGGAAGATCAATCATTTCCTTCGACTCATCCCAGGAGTTAAACAGGATCCCGAGAATGAGTTCATTCTTCTGGTCAATCCGAAAACAGCACGGTTCATGGCCAAGGACATATTTCACCTGTTCGGATATCGTCAGCAGATTTACAAGGATGACAAGATGCACTTCATCAAGCGGGATCGCAAACAAACGCAAATGCTTTAAGGGCGGAAGTAATTTTTGATGATGCCCCGGGCATACCGACTGGCAATGTCGGTTGCAAACTTCGGAAAGTCGATATGTGAATTGTCATTGGCTTTGTCGGAGATGGTTCTTACAATATTGAAAGGAACATGATACTCGTAACAGACCTGGGCCACTGCAGCTCCTTCCATCTCCACGCAAAGAACACCCGGCAATTCAGAGCCGATTCTTTCAATTTGAGTCCGTTTGGAGATAAATTGGTCACCGCTAGCGACGGGTCCGATAAGGTTTTTGGGATCTTCTATGCCAAAGGCTTCAGGCACACCCGATTCAAAGTGACTGCGGATGTCACTTAAAAACCTCGAAGAGGCCTCGCTCAATAATTGATTCCTCAAGGGATCCGTCTCAAAGTATTTTTTCCCCAGCAGGGGAACCTCAAATGGCTCGAGTAGGGGGCTGGCATCCATATCGTGCTGGTAAAGTGGGTCTCCGATGACCACATCCCCAATTTTCAAAGTGTCATTCACGGCGCCGGCTACTCCGGTGAAGAGTATCTCATCAACGTTGAAATCTGTGATGAGGTGGGTGGCCGTAGTGGCCGATGCCACTTTTCCCCAGCGTGAGAAAACAAGAACAACATCTTTGCCCCAGAGATTACCTTTGTAATAGGAACGCATCCCTTTGATCACTTTATCCGAAACTTCTATTTCGTGGATCAGGGTTTCAATCTCCTCGCGCATGGCGCTCATGATTCCAATAGGCATGTTTATTGGTTTGGTGATTCAAATGATCTTCCCATCCCTCATCTCCAGTTTTCTGTCTGCCATTTCAGCAAGTTCTTCGTTGTGCGTGACTATGACAAAGGTTTGTCCAAACTGGTCGCGAAGTGTGAAAAACAGCTCGTGGAGACTTTTCGAAGAGCTCGAATCGAGATTTCCGCTCGGTTCATCGGCAAAGATCACATCAGGTTTGTTGATCAGGGCCCGTGCCACGGCAACACGTTGTTGCTCACCCCCGGAAAGTTCACTTGGTTTGTGATCAACTCGATCCGAAAGGCCTAAAAAAGTAAGTATCTCAAGAGCCTCATTTTCAACTTCACTTCGTGATCTATTGGCTATGAAACCGGGGATGCATACATTTTCGAGCGCAGTGAACTCGGGCAGAAGCTGGTGAAACTGGAAGATAAAACCAATGTGTTTGTTCCTGAATTTAGAGAGGGCCTTGTCGTTGAGTCGTGTGACCTCTACATCATTGATTACAAGCGAATTTGATTCGGTGGCTCTGTCAAGAGTTCCAAGGATTTGCAGCAAGGTGGTTTTTCCGGCCCCGCTGGGTCCTACGATGGCAACAATTTCGCCTTTCTCAATATGAAGGTCGACACCTTTAAGTACTTCAAGATCACCAAAATTTTTATGAATGTTGCTCGCTGTAATCATGGTCCGAACTATGGGGGTGAAAATACACAAAAAAACCCAATGATGATCCGATGGGTTAGCACAGATTTATTTACTTTTGTAATCATCACAATTAATCTCAACACGAATGAATTTACACGAATATCAGGGAAAAGATATACTCAACAGCTTCGGAGTCAAGGTCCAAAGAGGTATTGTTGCCGACAATCACAAAAAGGCCGTTGATGCCGCCAAACAGCTTGCCGCAGAAACCGGAACAGGTTGGTGGGTGGTCAAGGCGCAGATTCATGCCGGAGGACGAGGAAAAGGTGGAGGAGTCAAATTGGCCAAGTCCTTGGAGGAGGTGGAGAGCATCTCTAAGGGCATCATTGGGATGATGCTTAAAACGCCTCAGACCCCGCCTGAAGGTAAGAAAGTGAATCAGGTGCTGATCGCTGAGGACGTTTACTATCCGGGTGACAATGAACCGGAAGAATACTATATGTCAGTTCTTTTGAACCGTTCCACTGGGAGAAACATGATCATGTATTCCACCGAAGGAGGAATGGATATCGAAACCGTTGCCGAAGAAACACCACATCTGATTTTTACAGAAGAGATCGACCCGAGCACAGGACTTATGCCTTTCCAGGCACGGAAGGTGGCTTTCAACCTGGGTCTTTCGGGCAAGGCATTCAAGGAAATGGTTCGTTTCGTTACTGCTCTTTACAGGGCGTATGTTGAATCCGACTCATCCTTGTTCGAGATCAACCCGGTTCTCAAGACTTCAGATGACATGGTGCTGGCCGTGGATGCCAAGGTGACACTTGACAATAATGCGCTTTTCAGACATAAAGATTACCTGGACCTGAGAGATTTGCGAGAGGAAAATCCCATTGAAGTGGAAGCCAATGCAGTGGGTCTGAACTATGTTGACCTGGACGGAAATGTGGGATGCATGGTAAATGGCGCAGGGTTGGCTATGAGCACCATGGACCTGATCAAACAGTCAGGGGGGGAACCTGCAAATTTCCTCGACGTTGGAGGAACGGCTGACGCAGAACGCGTGGAGACCGGCTTTCGAATTATCATGAAGGATCCAAACGTAAAAGCCATATTGGTCAATATTTTTGGAGGCATCGTCCGTTGTGACCGAGTAGCCCAGGGTATCGTGGATGCCTACAACAATATGGGGGATTCAATCAACATTCCCATTATCGTGCGTTTGCAAGGAACCAATGCCGTGGAAGCCAAAGAGCTTCTCGATGCGAGTGGACTTGATGTGATCTCTGTTGTGGAATTCAAAGAAGCAGCCGATAAAGTGCAGGAGGTTCTTTCATGAGCTAAAGCACTCCCCAGGACATAATTATGAATGAGATTCCCGGACAAGACGTCCGGGAATTTTGTTTTAATGAAGTTTCATATTGAAATTGAAATCTTCATGATTTCGTGGATTTCCCCAAAGAAATGATGAAATATGGATGTTTTTGACCTACCCGATTTCCGGTAATACCTTGGGCGAATGAAAAAAGTTTGATTGGTTTTTGAGCTTTGATGAGAAGACCACCCTTCAATGTCAAAAACTTAAACAGGAGTTTAAGGCACTGAATAACAGGTTTATATGTTTTAATTCTCGCTCTGGTGCGGTTCCAATTTTTGACTACCTGTTTTCGGTGATTTTTGAAAATCCCTTTTTTGGGGATTGTTTGGCATTCCAATTCCGCTTTACATTTGGACTATGATTTGACCGCAAGTTCAGATCCTTCTTTAACAGACAATCAACCGGAACGCAAAATTTATTATATGAGGTAAAACTACTTTTCTCTTCTTGTTCAGATTTAAAAGGCCAAAGCAGCCTGATCCATTAAAAGGACTCGCAGGCCAAATTCAAGACACTGAAATCAGTTGAACCTTTTCGCTTCTCCGCTCACCGGCAGTTTTCCCATTTTTGAAATAAACTTTAGAGTTGAACAGTATTAACCTAAATATTTCAATTATGAAAAAGATAACTTTAATCCTCGGTCTGACTTTAATGAGCCTTGCAGGTTACGCTCAGGAGTCAGAAAACGATTCAAACGATTTACAAAATCAAGAACGCGAATCCACATACATTATTGTACTCGATGATACCGTAGTAGACGACAATATTGATATGCTATTGAAAGGCAGTGAATTACATACGGATGACTTTGCAATGGAACCGTCACACGAATTGGTTCATGACGAGCAGGAGGACTTCAGCCTGGAAGGAAAGCTGGTGGAAGGAGCCTATTCCTACAACGAATATGCAATCAATCACAAGCCAGAATACAGGGTTTCCGTAGCCACTTCTTAGTCGCATTACAAAAAGTTATCTTCTCTAAGCCAATTGAAAATCAACATAAACCATTAAAAATAAACACGCAGCCATGAAAAAGACAGTTTTAATTATCGCTTGCGTCCTATCAGGAACAGCATTATTCGCTCAGGATGCAGGACAAAAAGAAAAAGTAACCAAGTATGTGACGACTTTTCCCAATGGAGAAGAAGCCATTACGATCACCGACAGATCCTCGACTGAAAACCTGGAACTCGCATCAGCGGACAATTTTTACA
>JAHEHE010000006.1 GCA_024644725.1 Flavobacteriaceae bacterium
GATGTGGGCAAAGAGGGATTCGAACCCCCGACCCCCTGGGTGTAAACCAGGTGCTCTGAACCAACTGAGCTATTTGCCCGGATGTGCCCCCTTGCGGTAAGCAGGTGCAAATATAATCCAGTTTTTTATTCTGGCCAATATTTTTTATTCAAATTTTAGAGGGCTTTAAGCGACTTTCGACTCGTGAAGCAAATGCCTGTCAAAGAGGCATTTCTGCAACGACAAAAGTACTCCCTCCTGCGTAGATAAGGTCTTCTGGTCCAGCGTTTTTAAGAGCAGCTTCATAGGCTTGATCAACGCCTCTATAGCTTTGTCCCATCAAATCAAATCTTGCCGCTTTCTGCCTGAGAACTTCTGCATCCAAACCCCTGGGGATATCGGGCCGACAAAAATAATAGTTGGCCTCCTCTGGAAATAAAGGTAAAACAGTATCGAGGTCCTTGTCATTGACAAAGCCTAGTACAAAATGTAGGTTCTCTGCACCTTCTTTCATGACCTGATCCAAAACCAGTTCCAGGCCCTCGCGATTGTGCGCCGTATCACAAATGACTTTTGGATGGTGCCGAAGCACCTGGTAACGACCCTTAAGGCCCGTGTTTTCAGCAACGTGAAGGAGGCCTTCCTGAAAATGGGTATCCGATATTTCAAACCCTTCTTTCCGGAGGAGCTCTAATGTCTTTAGCGCGGTTTGAAGGTTCTTTACCTGATAGCGACCGATAAGATCAGTTTCAAAAATAGATTCGGACTCCTGGTTGGCTAAAACCAGCGGAGCCTTTCTTTCCAAAGTCAATTTCTTAAATACAGGCAAGGTTTCTTCTTGTGTCTCGCCTATAACCACAGGGATTCCTGGTTTGATGATTCCCCCTTTTTCAAAAGCAATCTCGGGTAGTGTTTCTCCCAAAAATTGGGTGTGATCAAGACCAATGTTGGTTATGACAGAAACCAGGGGCCTTATAATATTCGTCGAATCCAGGCGGCCTCCTAAGCCCACCTCTACAACCGCAATATCCACCTGCTTGCGCGCAAAATGATCAAAGGCCATCCCTACCGTGAGTTCAAAAAAGGAAAGGCTGTGCTCTTCTAAAAATATCTTATTCGTCTCAACGAACAGAACTACCTCCTCCTCCGAGATCATCTCTCCGTTCACGCGAACTCTTTCGCGAAAGTCTTTGAGGTGTGGTGAGGTATAGAGGCCCACCTTGTAACCGGCGGCCTGGAGCACAGAAGCGATCATATGACTGGTGGATCCCTTGCCATTGGTCCCTGCAATATGAACGCTGGGATATTGGTTTTCAGGTTTTCCGAGATATTCAGAAAATGCTATGCTGTTGGTCAAGTCCTTTTTAAGCGCCGGAGCTCCCTGACGTTGGTACATCGGCAAACGGAAATACATCCAGTCGAGAGTCTGCTGATAGTTCAAGGCTATTCAGATAATGAGAAGTTATAAATGATCAGCCCTACCTGCTTGGAAGGGGCATTGCTGTCTGCGTTGAATTTTGTGCGAAGAGCGGCTTCTTTGGCTCGGCTGAACAAACAGGAGGCAGAATTGGTGGTTCCCTTCGCCCCGGGTTGGGCCGAGATAACTTTACCGGATTGGTCAACTGAAATCGTAACCACAACCTTTCCTTCTTCATTACAGTCATATTCGGGTATCGGCCTTGTGAGTGCCCTTCGATTTCCTAAACGGTAGTTTCCCCCACTTCCGTCTCCTCCTATGCCATAATATCCGCTCGCATTCGGATCTCCGGTTTCCTTGCCCTTGTCACCGGGTTGATCATCGTCTCCTTCTCCCCCATCAGCATTGCCATTGCTGTCGCTGAAGCCTCCCATCAGGGCGTCGACGTTCTTTCGTTTGGCTTCCTGGGCCTTTCTTTCTTGTTCTTTACGCTCGTTCTCCTCGCGGATCTTTCGCTGACGCTCCTCTTCAGCCTTTCTTTCAGCCTCGGCCTTTTTCCTGGCTTCTTCTTTCTTTCTGGTCTCTTCTTTTTTTCTAGCTTCTTCCTTTTCTCTGGCCTCCCGAATCTTTCGTTCGTCCTCCGCTTTTTTGATCGCAAGCGCCTCAGCGGCTTCCTGGGTCATAAGCTCCTCGGATGCCGAAGGCTCGGAGGCTTCTTCAATTTCGGATTCGGCAACCTCCGTTGTCTCTTCAACGGGTTCTTCAGTTATTTCCTGTTCGACCTCCTCTACATCCTCAACTGGTTCGGGTTCGCTCTCGGATACCGTAGCAGGTTTCAGGGCCTCGGTCGGCTGAACGTTACCGCTCCCTACATCCGAACTTCCAAAGTTCACGGCGATGCCATACTCTATGGGCGGATCAAAATAGGTCAGGCCGAATACAAACATAATAAGCAGGAGCAGAACCCCGATCATTGTCGTGTACAAGGCTGATTTTCTTTTGTGTTTTGTATCCAGGAAAGCCATAGGCTACGCGTCGAAACGCTTGTTTTGACTAGAATCTACTTCGGTCTCACAGCGAGGACCACCTTTATCTTGTTTCGGTTTGCAATGTCCAGGACCTTGACGGCCTTTTCTATGGGGACCCCTTCCTCCGCTCGTAAAACGATAGTCGGATCCTCACTGTCTTTCAATGTGTTCAAAAGATAGCGCTCAATTTCCCCTTCACCTACCTTTTCTCTGTCGACATAAAAATCGAGCTTGCGCGTAATACTTACAGCTGTAGATTTTTTATTCTCCGTCTTTCCCTGTGCCTTGGGAAGCAGAATGTCCAACGCGTTAACGGTGACCAGGGTTGAGGTCAACATAAAGAAGATCAACAACAGGAAAACAATGTCCGTCATAGACGACATGTTGAAATTCGGATTGATCTTGTTTCTTCCTCTTATTTCCATGGGTTCACCTCCTTAAACAGGTTCATTGAGAAGGTCGAGAAATTCCAGGGAGTTGGCCTCCATCTGGTATACAACCTTGTTGGTCCTTACGATGAGATGGTTGTAAGCGATATAAGCAATAATACCTACAATGAGTCCCGCAACAGTTGTTGTCATGGCCGTGTAGAGCCCGTCACTCAGCATCTTGATGTCGATCTGCCCGCCGGAATTGGCAATCTCATGTATGGCAACGATCATTCCGATCACGGTTCCCAGGAAGCCAATCATGGGCGCTGCACCGGCAATAGTTGCCAAAACGGCAACGTTTTTCTCCAACTTATAGATTTCCAGTTTTCCAGCGTTTTCAATGGCTTTGTTTATATCATCCAGTGGCTTTCCGATTCTCGAGATTCCTTTTTCGATCAAGCGGGCAACAGGGCTTCGGTTGTTCTGACTTAATATTTTGGCCGCCTCCAGATTTCCGCTCGAGATATTATCACGGATCTGATTCATGTAGTTCTTATCGATTTTGGATGCCGCCTTTATAGCAAGAAACCGTTCAAAATAGATGTAGAGACCTACCATTAGAAGAACAAAAAGCAAAGCAATAATGATTTGACCTCCAAGGCCCCCCTCCATGATCAGATTAAAAATGGAAAGCGTCTTCTCTTCAGATACCACCTCTTCCAGAAGTTCGGGGTCGGCACTGGCATCCTGCAGTAAAAATAGTGACATATTAGCTAATTAATGAGTATTCAAACGTAACGATCCCATCGGCGATAAATTGCCACAAAAATGTGAAAATTTACTTAAAATTTCACAGTAAGATTCGCATGAACATGAAAGTTACCGCTCCTGCCAAAAATCCGATCAGGGCAAGCAACGAAATCTTCTTCAAATACCAAAAGAAATTGATCTTCTCCATACCCATGGCGACCACACCTGCAGCCGATCCAATAATCAGCATGCTTCCACCGGTTCCGGCAGAATAGGCTATGAAATGCCACAATGGGCTATCCGTTGGATCGGCGAACATCCCCAAACTTGCGGCAACAAGAGGAACGTTGTCGATTACAGCCGAAGCAACTCCCATAATGAGAACAACTAAATCAGAGACCTGGGTACCTGACCCCGTGAGCTCCGTACCCAACATAGGTATGGTGGTCGTAAGACCGTCAGCAAAACGGAACAGGACACCTAAGGATTCAAGGGCGGCAACAGCCATCAGAATTCCCAGGAAGAACAATATGCTCGGCATCTCAATGCCACTCAAAGCCCTGTGAACAGGACTGTGGTGCGAGGATTCCTCTGAATCGTGATCGATGCTCGTGAAACTGATACGGGTGTTCGAGTACAACTCTCCAAAGGTTGCTACCACAGCTAGAGACAACATCATTCCCACATAAGGTGGCAAATGCGTAACTGTTTTGAAGATTGGAACAAAAATGATTGCGGTCAATCCGAGATAAAGCATGATCCTGCTGTATTGATCCACTTTATCGGTCTCGTCATCCTCGACCATGGGAATTGTACCCTTGAAGGCGGGCAACCTTGAGGCTATCAGGACTGGAACCACCATGCAAAGCAATGACGGGATGAACAGATATTTGATCAGGTTGAGGGTCGTCACCTTGTTTCCGATCCAGAGCATGGTTGTAGTAACATCTCCAATTGGTGACCAGGCCCCGCCCGCATTTGCCGCAATGATAATCAAACCGGCAAACCAGAGTCGATCTTCTCGAGTCTTGATAATCTTTCTCAGAATTGTGATCAAAACGATTGTTGCTGTAAGATTGTCTATGATTGCCGATAGTATGAAGGCGAGTATCGAAAAGATCCAAAGCAGGCGAACCCGGCTATTGGTTCTAACAAAATCCTTGATTGTAGAAAAGCCATTGAAATAGTCAATGATCTCAACTATGGTCATTGCTCCGACCAGGAAAATCAGAATTTCAGAGGTTTTGCCCAAGTGATGAAGCAGAATCTCGTCAAGATGGGACTCCTCCAATTCCAGCAATTCGGTATTGACTTCAAAAACGGGAAGATGTCCAAGAGAAATAACCGCCCAACTCACTGCCATCATTCCCAGTGCCGGAATCAGCTTGTCAATTTTAAGGTTGTGTTCAAGTGTTATGGCTAAGTATCCTAGAATGAAAATGGCGATAACAAGAGTTTCCATAGTATGCTTTTAAGGTTTTTCGGTAGTTTGAGCTGACTAATATAGTAATTTAAAGCTTCCTTGCGATGGGAATTTCTTCAAAAAATCATCGCAAGAAAGGCATAAAACAACCTCAACCAATCAATTCTTGAAGAGCGATCTCGAAAGCTGTTTTACAGATATCGGTTTTATACGGATGCAGATGATGCGCCTTTTTAAGGGCCTCCCGAATGGTTGATGAAGTGTCCCCGAAAATTTTACTGTCTTTCATCGGGAGATCCACCTTGGTCTCCATCAGGTAGGCAAAAAGTCGTGCAATTCCACAGTTGGAGATAAAGTCAGGTAAAAGACTCACTTTCTGATCCGTGTATTCCATGATGGGCCCGAAAAAGATCTCTGTGTCGGCAAATGGCACATTGGCTCCCGGAGAAATAACTTCGAGTCCGGCCCCTATCATGTGATCTACCTGTTCTCTGGTCACCAACCGTGAAGCAGCTGCAGGAATGAAAATCTCTGCAGGCAACTTCCAGATTCGCTCATTCATCTCATCGAATGGAATCATGTCTTCAGCCACCAACATGTTGCCCCTTTTATTCAGGAACATCGTACGAATCTCCTCATCGTCAAAGCCGTCTTCTCGAATCACCCCACCGGCACGGTCGATGATTCCCACAATTTTTGCGCCCAGTCGGGTCAGGTAAAATGCTGCTGCAGAGCCCACATTACCGAAGCCCTGCACGATCGCTTTTTTACCCTGAATGTTTCCTCCGTAAATGTCGTAATAGTGCTTGACCGCTTCCGCAACCCCATACCCCGTGAGCATATCCGCGATGGTATATTTCTTGGTTAAATCCGGTGAGTAGTCCTCATCTTCAATCACCTTGATAACGCCATGGCGCAATTGGCCAATGCGGTTGATCTTCTCAGCTTCTGTAGGCCTGAAATGCCCATTAAATACACCTTCCTGCGGATGCCAAACGCCACTATTCTCTGTCAGAGGTATCACGTCCTGTATCTCGTCCACATTGAGATCTCCCCCAGTGCCGTAGTAATGCTTCAACAAAGGAGTGACGGCCTTATACCACCTTTCCAGCACCCCTCTCTTTCGGGGATCATTGGGGTCAAAATTGATTCCGGATTTGGCCCCTCCGATCTTGGGTCCGGATACCGTGAATTTAACTTCCATGGTTTTAGCCAGTGATAACACCTCGTTCATGTCTAGCCCCTTTCGCATCCTTGTTCCTCCTCCGGCCGCACCTCCGCGCAAGGAATTGATGACGGTCCACCCCTCGGCTTCTGTTTCGGGATCCCTCCAGTGGAAGACAATCTCAGGCGGTTTATTCTCATATTTCTTTAAAAGATCTTTCATCGTATGCTCTGATATTTGTGTTTATTCATTGTATATGTAGAGTGATTCTTTGCGGATACACCCCTCGTTTCAAGTCTGATAGACAACCCCGCTGCTATGGTCCTTTCGCGCACCGGTGACGCTCTTCAGGCAATTCACTTCATTCTGCTCCTTCAACAATCCGAGGAAGGCAAAAATCAGGGCTTCCTTAAACTCAATGATCTCGCGATCCGGCAGAACAATTTTTGCCCGACTGTAAAATTCAATCCTGTCAATCAAAAAATCATTGAAAGCTCCTCCTCCCGTCACAAGAACAGAGGCAGATTCCAATTGATTTTTGAGCACTGCCCGATTCAGAACCATTGAAATCTGCATGGCGGCGTGCTCGGAATAGGTATGCAAGATGTCCTTGAGATCCAGGTTGAACTTTTCAATTATGGGGAGCACGGTGTCGACCACAAATTCGTAACCCAGTGACTTCGGGTGAGTCATGACATAAAAGGGGAGGTCATTCAATTCCTCGAGTAGCTCTTCATGGAGCTTTCCATCGGATGCCATCCTGCCCCTGTCATCGAATTCGAATCCGGCTTGCCGGGTATAGTGATTCAATACAATGTTCGCCGGGCATATGTCATAGGCCTTTCGAACCTCATCCTGCCTGTAAGACACATTGGCAAACCCCCCTAAATTCAGACAGAAGTCATAATCAGAAAACAGGAGCTCATCCCCAATCGGCACCAAGGGAGCCCCTTGACCTCCCAGAGCGACATCCTGTACCCGAAAGTTACAGATCACCTTGAGTCCGGTTTCAGCTGCGAGAACGCTGCCTTCTCCGATCTGGAGCGTGAACCCACGTTCCGGCTGATGAAAAATGGTATGTCCGTGTGAGGCGACAAAATCAATTTTCCCAAGCGAAAAACGCTCCTTGAAACCCAATGTGCATTTGGCCAGGTATCGCCCGTATTCCACATCGAGCGAAGTTAGATTCTCTCCATTCTCAGTAAAAGCGCTCTGCAGCCGATTTTTCCATTTTTCTGAATAAGGAATTGATTCTGTTTGCAATATGTCAAATTTATAGCCCTTATCAAGTGAAAATTTAACATATATTAAATCCACTCCGTCAAGAGAAGTGCCGCTCATCAGACCGATGCAATGCCAGTTTGTGTTCGTCATAATCACGTAAAATTACGAATTGATTCTGAGAATTTCCGTATCTTTGAGCAATTGAATCGCATTTATTAAAGCCAACTTTTTTATGGATTTTACCTTCACAGAAGAGCAGCTCATGATCAGGGACGCCGCCCGGGATTTTGCACGTACCGAATTGTTGCCCGGAGTCATCGAGAGAGATGAAAAACAGGAGTTTCCCAAAGAACAGATCAAAAAGATGGGAGAGCTCGGTTTCATGGGCATGATGGTCGATCCGAAATACGGGGGCGGGGGCATGGATACTGTTTCCTATGTTCTTGCCATGGAAGAGATCTCCAAGATCGATGCCTCGGCTTCAGTGGCCATGTCGGTCAACAACTCTTTGGTTTGCTGGGGATTGGAAACCTTTGGAACCGAGGAGCAAAAAGAAAAGTACCTGGTACCTCTGGCATCGGGTGAGATTCTTGGCGCGTTCTGTCTCAGTGAACCCGAGGCGGGAAGCGATGCGACCTCTCAAAGGACCACAGCGAAGGACATGGGAGACCATTATCTGGTCAATGGCACGAAGAATTGGATCACCAATGGCAACAGCGCCAGTGTCTACCTGGTGATTGCACAGACCTATCCGGAGAAAGGACATAAGGGAATCAATGCGCTCATCATAGAGAAAGAAATGCAAGGGTTCGAAATTGGCCCGAAAGAGAACAAATTGGGAATTCGGGGTTCGGATACGCATTCCTTGATGTTCAATAATGTCAAGGTTCCCAAAGAAAACCGGATCGGTGAAGACGGGTTTGGCTTTTCTTTCGCCATGAAAACCCTGGCAGGAGGTAGAATCGGAATCGCTGCCCAGGCCCTTGGGATTGCGTCGGGTGCCTATGAGCTGTCTTTGGAGTACTCGAAACAGCGCAAAGCGTTTGGCAAAGAGATAAGTAAACACCAGGCCATAGCCTTCAAATTGGCAGACATGGCCACCGAAATAGAAACAGCTCGTCTGCTTTGCCTGAGAGCTGCCTGGGACAAAGATCAAAAGAAAAATTACGACAGGTCGGGCGCCATGGCCAAACTCTTCGCCTCTGAAATGGCAATGCGCACCACCGTCGAAGCGGTCCAGATTCACGGAGGCTACGGTTATGTCAAAGAGTATCATGTCGAACGGCTGATGCGGGATGCCAAAATAACGCAGATCTACGAAGGCACCTCGGAAATACAGAAAATAGTAATCTCAAGAGGACTACTAAAGGACTAACAATAAATCGTTTATGGCAAAGGTTTTGATTTCGGGAGGAACGGGTTCCATCGGAAATCTGATGGCGGATTTTCTCCATCGGCAAGGTCATGAAGTGGGCCTATTGAGCCGGTCCAGACAGAGTGACGGGACCTTCAAAACCTACCAATGGAACATCAAAGAAAACTATGTCGATCCGGAAGCTCTCGAATCCTGCGATTATATCATTCACCTGGCAGGGGCGGGCATTGCCGATAAAGCCTGGACTGCCGGGCGCAAAAAAGAGATCATAGAAAGCCGGGTGCTGAGCACGGATCTTCTTTACAACCAGGTCAAAAAGCATAAAACCCCGCTCAAAGCCTTTATCTCGGCCTCTGCAGTGGGTTATTACGGTCAGGTGACCTCGGATAAAATCTTCACCGAAAAAGACAAATCCGCCAATGATTTTGTGGGCAAAACCTGCTTTTTGTGGGAACAATCCGCCGAACGATTTGAAGAGCTGGGCATCCGAACGCTCAGGCTCCGCATTGGCGTGGTCCTGATGGAGAAGGGCGGTGCCCTGGAAAAGATGGCCCAACCCATTCGTATGGGAGTAGGATCTCCCCTGGGCTCTGGCAAGCAATACATTCCCTGGATTCATGTTGATGATCTGATAGGCATGTTTTACAAAGCCCTGACAAGCGAGGATATGTCAGGGGCCTATAATGCAGTTGCCCCGGAACCGGCTAGCAATGCTGAATTCACTCGAATTTTGGCCCGGGTATTGAAGAAAAATCTTTGGTTGCCCAATGTACCTGCTTTCGTTTTGAAAGCTCTTCTGGGTGAACGGGCATCTCTGGTCCTGAAAGGAAGCCGGGTTTCATCTCAAAAGATCGAGAGCGCCGGTTTCAAATTTAAATACCCATCCCTTGAACCCGCCTTGGAAAACCTTCTTGCACGCTGACGAATCAATTTGATTCTATGCTATTTTACCTTTCACTACCCTTTTCAATTCTCAAAATTTGATGGGGCAAATTAACATATCCACACTTTTTATAGCCATAAAATTGATTCTTTGCATTTCTTCTATCGAATAGTTAAAATCGTTGACCTTTAAATATCAATTTTACTATTTTTGTGGAAATTCATTAAAGTATGGCGTTCGAGAAACAGGGTGTGTATTTACCGGAATATGAACATGACAATTGTGGTGCAGGCTTTATTTGCAGCCTTACAGGAGAGAAGACAAACAGCATCATTCATGATGCACTCGAAATATTGATCAAATTGGAGCACCGGGGTGCGGTAAGCGCGGACGGCAAAACAGGTGATGGTGCCGGAATACTGATCGAGGTGCCACACGCCTTTTTCAAAAAGGCATGTGATTTCGAGTTGCCCGAGCCCCGTGAATACGGGGTGGGTATGATCTTTCTGCCCAAAGGGATCAACCAGCACAAGTATTGCATTGACGTACTGGAAAGGGAAATCCGTAGACAGAACCTGGATGTTCTGGGATGGAGAGAGGTTCCCGTCAATCCCGAGCACCTGGGTGAGATTGCCGAAGCGACCGAGCCCTACATCCGCCAGATCTTTGTTGGTAAGAAGGAGGAATTGAGCACGGCACAATTCAATGCGAAGATGTACGCGGCGCGTAAAATTGCTGAGCATGAAATCCACAATTCAAAACTGAAGGACCACTCGCAGTTCTACATACCAAGCTTTTCGACCAATACCCTGATATACAAAGGGCTGCTTATTCCGGAAGACATCCGAAACTATTATGCGGACCTGTCTGACCCGGACCTGGTCACAAGACTCGCTCTTGTGCATCAACGGTTTTCAACCAATACGGCACCTTCCTGGGATCTTGCCCAACCTTTCCGTTTTATGTGTCACAATGGTGAGATCAACACCCTTAGGGGAAATGTCAGTCGCATGAAGGCTCGAGAAGAACTGATGAAGAGTGAGCTTTTTGGAGATGACACGGAGCGTCTTTTTCCAATCATTCTCGAAGGAAAATCGGATTCCGCCTCCATGGATATGGCGGTTGAGCTATTGCTGATGACAGGACGCTCTCTGCCCGAGGTCATGATGATGCTTGTACCGGAGGCCTGGGAAAAGGATCCCAACATGCCGGATGAGAAAAAGGCCTTTTACGAATACAACTCCTGCATTATGGAGCCCTGGGACGGTCCGGCTTCTGTACCATTTACGGACGGTAATTTTATCGGTGCCCTCCTCGATCGGAACGGCCTGAGACCTTCACGTTTCACGGTTACCAAGCAGGGCTATGTGATCATGTCCTCTGAAATCGGGGTCCTCGAGATCAAACCCGAGGATGTTGTCCGTCACGGCAGACTGGAGCCCGGAAAGATTTTCCTGGTCGATATGAATGAGGGAAGGATCATCGAAGACGAAGAAGTCAAAAACAATGTGACCAAGAAGCATCCGTATCGCAGGTGGCTTGATGAGAACCTGTTGCCATTGGCCAAGGTTCCTTACACAGGCAATCAATGTCCGGTAGAGCTTACTCCGTACAAGACAAGACAGCGCATGTTCGGATATACCATGGAGGACATTGACACCATAATCACTCCCATGTCAAAAATGGGCAAGGAAGCCATTGGCTCCATGGGGACCGACACGCCTCTTGCAGTATTGTCGGAACGCAATCAGTTGCTCTACAACTATTTCAAGCAGTTGTTTGCCCAAGTGACCAATCCGCCCTTGGACGGAATCCGTGAGGAGATCATAACCGACATCAGTCTCGCCATAGGAGAAGATCGTAATATTTTTGAGATCAGCCCGGAGCATTGTAAAAAATTGAAAATTCAGAATCCGGTCATCTCGAATGACGACCTGGACAAAATCAAGAACATCGAACACCCTGATTATAAGTCGGTGGTCATTCCGATGCTTTACGATATCAAGCGAGGTTTGAACGCCCTTGAGAAGTCGTTGAACAACATCATTATTTCTGCTGAAAAAGCCGTGGATCAAGGATGCAACATCATCATTTTGAGCGATCGTGGTGCTGACAAGGTCAATGGGCCGATTCCGGCTCTGCTTGCCTGTTCCTATCTGCACCATTCCCTCAACAACACCAAGAAGCGTTCCAAATTCGGAATCATCATAGAATCGGCGGAACCTCGGGAACCGCATCATTTTGCCACCTTGTTCGGATACGGTGCGAGTGCCATCAATCCTTACATGGTCAACGAGATCATACGCGAAAAGGTCAGAAACGGATCCATAACCGGCATCGATGCCGAAGAGGCCGTACAAAATTTCAACAAGGCCATCGGCAAGGGCATCCTCAAGATTATGAACAAAATCGGGATCTCAACCCTTCATTCCTACAGGGCCTCACAGATTTTTGAGATCCTCGGACTGAATTCGACTTTTACCGAGAAGTATTTCCCAAACACGGCCTCGAGGATCGAGGGCATTGGGCTCTACGAAATCGAAAGAGAGATCTCCAAAAGGCACAAGGACGCCTTCTTCAACAATAAGATTGACAAAAACCTAAAGCTCGACATCGGTGGTGACTACCGTTGGAGAAGAAACGGCGAGAAGCACATGTTCAATCCGACCACGGTGGCCAAACTCCAACAGGCCGTTCGCACCAGCAGCACTCAAAGCTACCAGGAGTACTCAAAAATGATCAACGAGCAAAGTGAAAACCTGATGACCTTGAGAGGTCTTTTTGAATTCCAGAATCTCGATCCGATTCCACTCGATGAAGTGGAACCCTGGACCGAGATCGTAAAGCGTTTCAAAACAGGGGCCATGTCTTACGGATCAATCAGCAAAGAAGCGCATGAGAACCTGGCCATTGCCATGAACCGGATTGGCGGTAAGAGCAATTCGGGAGAAGGTGGCGAGGACCAAAACCGCTTCCGGAAGGACCTGAACGGAGACAGCCGAAACAGCGCCATCAAGCAGGTGGCTTCGGGCCGGTTTGGAGTCTCCAGCCACTATCTGACCAATGCGAGCGAGATCCAAATCAAAATGGCACAGGGAGCCAAACCCGGAGAAGGAGGTCAACTTCCCGGTGAAAAAGTTTTCCCCTGGATCGCCGAGGTTAGAAACTCAACACCCTATGTAGGATTGATCTCTCCACCGCCACATCACGACATTTATTCGATCGAAGACTTGTCACAGTTGATCTTTGACCTGAAGAATGCCAACCGGGAAGCCAGGATCAATGTGAAACTTGTATCGGAAGTCGGGGTCGGAACCATCGCAGCAGGGGTCGCCAAGGCCAAGGCTGACGTCATACTCATCTCTGGCTATGACGGAGGGACAGGAGCCTCGCCCCTGACCTCTTTGAAGCACGCCGGGCTTCCGTGGGAACTCGGAATTGCCGAGGCCCAACAAACCCTTGTTCTGAATGATCTCAGGGGAAGGATCGTTCTAGAATGCGACGGTCAACTTAAAACCGGGCGCGATGTGGCGATTGCCTGCCTACTCGGGGCCGAGGAATTCGGCTTTGCAACGGCTCCTCTTGTGGCTTCGGGATGCATCATGATGCGCAAGTGTCATCTGAATACCTGCCCGGTGGGAATCGCTACGCAGGATCCTGAATTGAGAAAGAACTTCAAAGGAACCCCGGAGCACGTGATCAATTTCATGTACTTCGTTGCTGAAGAGTTGCGGGAAATCATGGCCTCACTTGGCTTCCGCAGCATTGACGAGATGATCGGTCAGTCTCAAAAGATCAACGCGCGCAAGGCCGTAGATCAGTACAAAGCCCAGGGAATTGATCTTTCTGCTATTCTGTATCAACCATCCGACTACCACGAAAGAACCATAAGGAACATTGAAGATCAGGTGCATGATCTTCACGACGCTCTGGACTTCGAGATTCTGCAAGACGCTCATCCGGCGGTATATCGCAAAGAAAAAATGAGCCTTGATTATCCGATCCACAATACCGATCGATCCGTGGGCGCGATTTTGAGCAATGAGATCTCCAAGATCTACGGTGCAAATGGCCTTCCGGAAAACACGCTCATGCTGAACTTTGAAGGATCAGCAGGCCAGAGCTTTGGAGCCTTCGCAACCAACGGGCTCACCATGAAGATCGAAGGCAACTCCAACGACTACCTGGGTAAGGGACTCTCCGGAGCCACCCTGATTGTGAAAAAACCGGAAGCGGCAGATTTCAGGGCCGACGAGAACATCATTGTGGGTAACGTTTGCTTCTACGGGGCCACCCAGGGCAAAGCCTTTATCAATGGGGTCGCAGGAGAGCGTTTCTGCGTGCGAAACTCTGGGATCACCGCTGTTGTGGAAGGCGTAGGTGACCACGGATGTGAATACATGACAGGTGGAAAAGTAGTTGTCATAGGAAAAACGGGGCGAAACTTTGCTGCAGGAATGAGTGGAGGAACCGCTTATGTATTTGATCCGGACAAGAGCTTCAGAAATTCAAAATGCAACCTGGAAATGGTGGAGCTCGAAACCCTGAGTGATGAAGAATCGATGGAGATCTTCAGCCTGATCAAGGATCACTACCACGCCACCGAAAGCGCAAAGGCGCTGAGCCTGCTCGAAAGTTGGGAAGAGGCGAAGACTTCTTTCGTGAAAGTAATGCCTACTGAATACAAACGTGCCCTGAAGCGCCTGGCTGAAGAGCAAAACATAAAACAAACTGTTTGAACATGGGAAAGATAACCGGATTTAAGGAGTTCGAAAGAGTCGATGAAAGAAACAATCCCGTTGAACAGCGACTAAAGGATTATAAGGAGTTTACGGTTCCGCTTGCTGACAAAGATCTGCAAAAGCAGGGCTCGAGATGCATGGATTGCGGTATTCCTTTTTGCCACAGTGGATGCCCGCTCGGAAACCTAATTCCGGATTTCAACGATCTTGTCTATAAAGGGGACTGGGAAAAGGCTCTTGACATTCTGCACTCAACCAACAACTTTCCAGAATTCACCGGACGCCTATGCCCGGCTCCCTGTGAAAAGGCTTGTGTACTGGGTCTCATCGAAGACCCGGTCTCCATCGAGAACATTGAGAAGAGCATCGTGGAGAAAGGGTTCAGCGAAGGTTGGATTGTGCCGCAACCTCCCAAAGAAAGAACCGGCAAAAAAGTTGCCGTCGTAGGTTCAGGGCCAGCAGGGCTCGCAGCAGCCCAACAATTGAATCGAGCAGGACATTTGGTGACCGTCTTCGAGCGAGATGACGCCCTGGGTGGCTTGCTTAGATATGGCATACCTAATTTCAAAATGGAAAAGGAAATCATCGATCGACGAGTGAAGATCATGGAAGAGGAGGGCATTGAATTTCAGACCAACACACATATCGGGGTCAATTATGATGTAGGGCAACTTGACGCCTTTGACGGCGTGGTCCTGTGTGGTGGGGCAACGGTTCGCAGAACCCTTCCCACCAAGGGAGCCGATGCCAAGGGAGTTGAGCAGGCCATGGATTTTCTGACTCAGCAGACCAAAAGCATTTACGGAATCGACTTCGAGCAGGAGCCTATCAGTGCCAAAGGCAAAAATGTTATTGTAATTGGAGGAGGCGACACGGGTTCCGACTGCATTGGAACTTCAAATCGACAAGGAGCCAAGTCGGTGACGAATTTTGAGATCCTGCCCAAACCACCTGGGGAAAGAAGTGAAACCACACCCTGGCCCTACTGGCCTTTGCAGTTGAAAACATCTTCTTCACATGAAGAAGGTTGTGAACGCAATTGGCTCATCAATACCAAAGAATTTCTTACTGACGCAGATAACAACCTGACCGGTGTTGTGACCGTCGAGGTAGAGTGGAAAAAAGTTCCCGGACAGCGTCCGCAGCTGGTTGAGCGCAAAGGGACCGAAAAGGCTTGGCCTTGTGAGCTGGTCTTACTGGCTCTTGGATTCACCGGGCCCGAAAAAACCCTGAGCGAACAGCTCGGACTCGAGTTGGATGAGCGAAGCAACTACAAAGCCGTAAAATACCAAACGAATGTGCCACACATTTTTACGGCAGGTGACATGAGAAGGGGGCAATCTCTGATTGTTTGGGCGATCAATGAAGGCCGCGAAGCCGCTCGTGAGGTGGATCTTTATCTGATGGGAGTGAGTAATCTTCCGGTCAAGGGTCAGGGCGACCTTCCATCCATTTGATGTTGATAAGTTCTTTTTAATTCGTAATAATTTCTTTTTCAGGGGCTCATAATTAAGATTCTCTTCAGAATTGCCGCCTACTTTTGTCCCAGAACAAAGGATAAAACTATCCAAACGAATTAAAACTAAACATTAAATTCAACTAAAATGAAAAGAATCCTTGGACTTTTGATCGTGACTGTACTGGTCACTTCATGTGTATCAAAGAAAAAGTATGTGCAATTGGAGCAAGATCTGATTGACACAAAGGGAGAATTGCAGCAAACTACCCTTGAAAAAGAAGAGCTGGAAACCAAAATGGCAGCGATCGAGAAAAGAGTGGAGATCTACAACGCCAACATCAATTCTCTACAAACTGAGAACGCTACGCTTCAGGCGAGTAACGACCAGAAAATGGACTTTCTCGATGACAATTCAGCTGTAATGTCAGCTAATATGAGAGCCAATCTCGAAGCTACTTTGGCTCAATTGCCAGCAGAGGAGCTGGAAGGAGCCAAGACTCTTAAAGATTCGATGAACATTGCAATTGCGCACAACCTGAAAAAATCAATCAGTGATTCAAACATGGAAAACGAAGGAGACATCAACGTTGGCATTGACCAAACCGTTGTTATGATCTCTGTTGCTGACAGCTTGCTTTTCCGTTCAGGAAGTTATAACGTAAGCCGCAAGGCGAATCCTTTGCTTGCTAAATTGGCGGATGTAATCAATGCCGAGCCAAGCATCGATGTCATGATCGAAGGTCATACAGACAACAAGGGCATCCACACGGAAGAGATTGTTGACAACTGGGATCTCAGTGTTAAAAGATCAACAGCGATTGCTCGAATCCTTCAGCACAAATACAAAGTTGATCCTGCACGTTTGATTCCTGCTGGAAGAAGCAGCTATGTGCCGTTGACTGATAACTCTACTTACAAGAACAGGGCAAGAAACAGAAGAACCAACATCATCATCATGCCAAATCTCAACAAATTCTTTGCCCTTATGGCCGAGGAAGAAGTTGTGAGCCTCGAAGAGTAATTCTCTTCACTTGAGACTTGGTTCTCAAAAAATCAAAAACCGGGCAGACGCCCGGTTTTTTTATGCCAAAAAAAATCCGGAATAGATGAATTCGTATTCCGGACTTTCCCACTAACTAAAACTAAAAACTAATCAACATTGTCATGTAAAAATGAGTTGTTCGATCGCAATTGGATATCATCATTCTCATCTGTTCCCAAACTCATTCGGGATTTGTTGTTGTCCGCCTCAGAGGAAGGTGGAACCTCTCTTAGATCCACTCCCATCCGCTTATAAGCCGGTTCACTCTCTATCTCATCGATGCTGTGATTGAGTTTGTTTATGAACTTGTAATTGAAGTCCTTCATCTTTTTTCTTCTCAACTCGGCCCTGTCCTTCAATTCCGCTATGGTCAGGTTCAACGGCGAGATATCATTGTCATCACTGATTGCTTCTGCGACATCGTTCTCAACGGGTTCAGATTGGGTTACCTTGAGCTCAAAGTTCAGGTTCTCATCCTCATTCTCTTCTTCTGCAGCAGACTTCAGGGCATTGATCTCTGGAGCAAACTCCTCCTCGAGGCTGTGTCGCACCACTTCCTCGTCGGTGTTATGAACCGGATTCGATGTTCGAACAGGATTGGGTTTTATGTGCTCCAGGCCAACGATCTCTATGTCATTGATATTGATCTTCTCAAGTGTCTTCGTTGGAGCGGGTTCTTGTTTTGACTTTTGAATGGGCAGGTCAAATGTGAAAGAGATCTGATTCTCACTTTCCTCCTCCACGGGTTCCACGATCTCAGGTTCCCGAACGGTCATGTTGGTAATTTCGAAATCGATGTCTTCTTCGTTCACAGGTGCCATTTCAAATGGTTCTGTGGTTGTTTCTTTGATTGGAGTCGCTTCTGCCGTTGGAGTCGCTTCTTCGGATGGAGTCTCTGTAACATAAGGAGATTCGTCAGCATAACGAGTCGTTTCCGTCGTTGGAGTCTTATCCATCGTTGGAGTGGCGTCCGGAGAAACAGTTTCATATTCCACCTGAATACTGTCGGTCTCGTCCATTTCAAGCGTATGAACAACGCGAGTCTCTTTCTCTTCTTCCACTTTTGGTGGCTCCACAGGTTTTGCCAGTTGAGGGGCCGAACGATCCTCCTCCAGCCGGTGGACGATCTTCTTGGACTCCAGCTTTGAAATCTCATTCTGCTGCTCCGGATTGAAACCCGTTGCGATAATCGTCACAGCAATGGCGTCACCCAGAGACTCGTCCTCACCGACACCCATTATGATATCGACGTTGGTTTTGGCCTCCGACTGAATGTAATCATTGATCTCACCGATCTCATCGATAGTGACCTCCGAGGTTCCCGAAACGATGAGCAACAATACGTTTTTCGATCCTTCAATCTTATTGTCATTGAGCAGCGGCGAATCCAGCGCCTTGGTGATGGCATTTTGCGCCCGGTTGGATCCTGACGCCTGGGCCGATCCCATAATAGCGGTTCCACTGTTGGACAATACGGTCTTGGCGTCGCGCAAGTCGATATTCTGTGTGTAGTGATGCGTGATGACCTCCGCTATTCCGGTAGCTGCCGTAGACAGGACCTCATCGGCCTTGGAGAATCCGGCTTTAAAACCTAGGTTGCCGTAGACCTCCCTGAGTTTGTTGTTATTTATGACAACCAGCGAATCCACGTGCTTACGTAACCTGCGAATTCCGATCTGGGCCTGTTCATTTCTCATTTTTCCTTCAAAAGAAAAGGGAATCGTCACGATGCCAACGGTCAGAATGTCAAGTTCCTGAGCGATTTTTGCTATGATAGGTGCTGCTCCGGTCCCTGTTCCGCCACCCATTCCCACAGTGATGAAAAGCATCTTCGATTTCGTGTTGAGCATATTCTTGATGTCCTCCATGCTCTCCATGGCAGACTGCTCACCGATCTCAGGGTTCGCACCCGCTCCCAATCCTTCTGTCAACGCGGCTCCCAACTGAATTTTAAAGGGCACAGGGCTACTGTTCAGGGCTTGTGCGTCTGTATTGCAAACGACAAAATCAACCCCTTTGATCCCTTTGTTGTACATGTGATTGACCGCATTGGAACCTCCGCCGCCAACTCCGATTACCTTGATTACATTGGACTGGTTCTTGGGCATGTCAAACGAAAGGTTGCTAAATTCTGAGCTCATAACGTTAATTAGTTTTCGGGAATTTTCTTTTCCAGTTTTTTGTTATTGTTTTTTGTTTTTCTTCATGATTTCATTCCAAGGCTGTCCGGGCTATTCAGCATTGTCGAGAAAGTCTCTGAACTTCTCACCCCATTTCTCAAATATGGTCTTTTTCGGCCCCATTCTTTCAGAGCCCGCTGTCTTGAGCGAGTCATCTTCCAGCTGCCTTTGAAAACGCTCCCGCTTCTCATTTTCCTTCAAGCCCTTCATGAGGAGCCCTACTACAGTTGCATAAAGAGGACTTGAAAGCTCGGGATCAGAATTGCTCGCCAGGTGCTCGTTTGGATATCCGATTCGGGTGTCCATCCCAGTAATGTATTCAACCAGCTGTTTGATGTGCTTGAGCTGTGCACCTCCACCCGTGAGCACGATTCCGGCAATCAGCTTTTTCTTGCTCTCCTCATGACCGTAGTTCTTTATTTCCAAAAAGATCTGTTCGATGATCTCAACCACCCGCGCATGTATGATACGCGAAAGGTTTTTCAAGGTGATCTCCTTGGGCTCGCGTCCCCTGAGACCCGGAATCGAGACTATCTCATTGTCTTTGTTTTCTCCCGGCCAGGCCGATCCGAACTTGGTTTTAAGGAGCTCGGCCTGCTTCTCGATGATGGAACAGCCTTCCTTGATATCCTCCGTGATAACATTGCCTCCAAACGAGATCACAGATGTATGCCGTATGATCCCATCTTTGAAAATCGCAAGATCCGTTGTTCCTCCTCCTATGTCAATCAATGCCACGCCAGCTTCTTTCTCCTCCTGGCTCAACACCGCGTCCGCCGAAGCGAGCGGCTCCAAGGTGATGCTTCCCAATTGAAGTCCGGCACTTTTGATGCAGCGCCCGATATTCCTGATGGAGGAGACCTGTCCGACGACCACGTGAAAATTGGCTTCCAGCCTGCCCCCGTACATTCCAATGGGTGTTTTGATCTCAGCCTGCCCGTCGACTTTGAAGTCCTGGGGAAGCACGTGAATGATCTCCTCCCCGGGCAGCATGACCAGCTTGTAAACCTGATTGATCAGCCTTTCAATGTCTTCTTCGTCGATGACCTTGTCGGAATTCGGCCGGGTGATGTAATCGCTGTGGTGAAGGCTTCGGATATGCTGTCCTGCAATTCCCACGATCACATTCTCTATCTTCTCACCAGATGCCGCCTCAGCCTGATCAACGGCTTCCTGAATGGATTGAATGGTTTGTGTGATATTGTTCACAACCCCTCTGTGGACTCCAAGGCTGCGAGCCTTGCCAGTTCCGAGGACCTCAATTTTGCCATAGGCATCCTCTTTTCCCACCATGGCCACAATCTTCGTTGTACCTATGTCAAGTCCGACTGCTATGTTCTTGTTGTCCATACTTATTTTTTTTCACAAACGATCTGGTCGTTGAACTTGAGGTTTATCGTTTTGTAATTTGTGTATGTGCTGTCCAACATGGTCTTGTTGTAAAAAACCTTGAGTTTAGCAATTTTCTTTTCGATTCTCTGCAGGTCTCCCAAAAGTATCTTTTGCTCTCCCACACGGGTCTTCAGCTCGTATTCAAAGTGTTCCCCTTTCTCGATCATGTCTACAGCAATAATCTGCTTCTTGAGGAACTCATCTTCGTTTATGATCCTGGACAAGACAATCAAATCGTTGTCACCCTCCTCGGAAATCGTATCAGCGGTTATAGGAACTCGTGCAGAATAATTATCGGATAAGGGCATTCTTTTACCCTGTGTATCATAATAATAGGCTTCCTTGTCACAGGCTACTCGTAAAACAGGTGTTCTTTGCTTGATTATGGCCCCCAGTTCCCCACTCAACGTCAGATAGATCTCAGCGTTTTCAACCATTTCATGGTCGCCTAAATACGTTTCCAACTGCCTCAAATTTATATTTTCTTTCGGTTGCAATCCGGAGGTGTTTAACTTTTGTATTAACAACTTATTAACCGTTTCATAGCTCACAAACAGGTTTTCACCGTTCTCAAAAACCACATTCACTCCGATGTCCTCCCGCAGGGAGCTCCTGTGTGCGGCAAAGCCATAAAGAAAAACGATTGCCACTGCTAAACCTATGAATATTAATGTATTGTAATATTTTCTCATTTCCGGTTCTGAATTAAAACTATGGCAACCCGTGAATTATCCCCTCTAAATCCAATGGAGTTGCCATAGTTGTCAAAGTACTTAGCACAAAATTTTACTTTACTATCTTTTCGACCTCATCCGCGATCCTTCGGGTTGCGTCCGGTAAGGCCAATTTTTTTATGTTTTCACTGAGATCCTTTCTTTTCTCAGGGTCCCCAACAATTCCGAGGAGAACCTCTTCAAAAGACTCGAGTTCACTTTCCTTGATCATAAGAGCGGCATCCTCATTAACTACTGAAAGCGCATTCTTTGTCTGATGATCCTCGGCTACGTTAGGTGATGGAATGAACAAAACCGGTTTTCCCACTATGCATAGCTCCGATATCGTTCCGGCTCCGGCCCGACTGATCAACACATCCGCAGCTGCGTAAAACAGATCCATACGCTGAATAAAGGCCCTCATGACCACGCCCTCTTTTTTTCCAAGGGCCTCAAACCTGTCAATGTAGAGCTTGCCGGTCTGCCAAAGCACCTGTAGCCCCTTATCCAGCAAGGTTTCCAGGTGCTGGGCAATCATTTCATTGATGCGCTTCGCGCCCAGGCTCCCGCCAATTACCGCAATCGTTGTTTTTTTGGGGTCAAGTCCGAAATGAGCAAGTCCTTCTGCCCTCTTGCTTTCGATATCGAGCAGATCCTGGCGCACCGGATTGCCCGTCTTTATCATCTTCTCCTTTGGAAAATATTTCTCCAATCCGTCATAGGCCACACAGATCTTCTCCGCTTTTTTTGCCAACAGCTTGTTTGTGATCCCCGGATACGAATTCTGCTCCTGGATCAGACTCGGAATGTTCTTTAAACTGGCCATGTAAAGCGTGGGGCCACTGGCGTACCCTCCCGTTCCGATAACGACATTGGGCCTGAATTTCCTGAGAATCTTACCGGCTCTGTAGAGGCTCTGCAGCAACTTGAAAGGAAAGCTGAGGTTCTTCAGCGTCAGGCTCCTTTGGATGCCACTGATGTTCAGTCCTTCTATTTTGTATCCTAGCTGCGGTATTTTTTCCATCTCCATGCGCCCGTTCGCCCCGACAAACAGGAATTCAGCCTCAGGGTGCCTTGCCTTCAATTCGTTGGCAATGGCAACCGCGGGATAGATATGCCCTCCCGTACCTCCTCCGCTGAGCAGTATGTTAACCGACGGCTTCATGCAGTATATCTAAAGGATTTTCGAGTTCTTTTTTTACATTTTTAACTTGTTGCTCCTCATCTCTGGCACTGACGCTAAGCACGATACCTATAGCGAAACAAGTCATCCAGATCGACGTACCTCCCGTGCTGATCAGGGGCAATGGCTGTCCGGTAACCGGAAAAAGGCCAACGGCCACTGCCATGTTGATCATGGCCTGAAATATGATGGGCAAACCGACGCCCAGAACGAGCAGAGTTCCAAAGATCGTAGATGTCTTAGTGGCGATGATCACCAGCCGGAATAGCAGACCCAGGTAGAGAATTATGATCATGAGCGCGCCTAATAGACCGAATTCCTCGCCAATGATGGCGTAGATAAAATCGGAAGACGACTGCGGCAGAAAATTCTTCTGAACGCTTTTCCCCGGTCCTTTTCCATAGATCTCACCTGATGCTATGGCAATTTTGGCCTTCTCGGCCTGGTAATTGTCCTCTTCGTTGCCGGAGACAAAATTTTCAATCCGACTCGACCAGGTTCCCACACGGCTGTTTTTCATGGCATCGGGAAATGCACGAGCCGACAGAATGAACAGGGCCAAAATCAGGACCCCTGCGCCAACAATCCCAGCAAGGTACTTTACCGGATATCCTCCCAAAAAACAAAGGATCAGAATCATGGCAAAACTTATCGCGGTTGTCGAGAAATTTGCAGGGAGAATCAAGGCGAGCACAATGCCAACGGGCACCCAAAGGTAGAGCATGCTCTCCTTGAAGAGAATGTCCTTCTCCTTGTTGCGCGACAAATATCGGGCAACATAAATCATGAGTATAACGGAAGCCAAGGTGGAGGTTTGAAAGCCGATGCCGACAAAGGGAATGCGAATCCATCGACTTGCATTGGCCCCGTCAATGACCGTACCCTGGGTCAGGGTATACACGAGCAAAAGAATTACAACCGGAAGAATCAAAACGGATAAACCGCTGAAGTACCGGTAGGGAATCTTGTGAGTCGCATAGACGATGCCAAAACCAAGAACCAGCAAAAGAGCATGTTTCAAAAGATACCCCAGGGTCGTTCCCTTACCCGCAACGTAGACCAGGTTCGTACTGGCGCTGTAAACGGGAAGAAACGAAAATAAGGCAAGCGCACCTATGATCGCCCAGATCGTCCTGTCTCCTTTTATGTTCTTAAAAAAATCGGTCATCGTTTGAATTCAGATAATTACAGTTGTCTTACGGCTTCTTTGAATCGATCTCCCCTCGCCTGGTAATTCGCGTAATGCTCATCACGTCCGCAACACGCAGGAGAAAAAAGAACGCTGTCGCCCTCATCGCTCAATTTGTAAGCAATCTTTACCGCTTCCTCGAGGTTGTTGGTCTCTATCATAAAATCAACGACATTGGCAAAGGTGTGTATGAGGTGATCGTTGTCTTCCCCAAGACAAATAATGGCCTTTACCTTCTCGTTGACAAGTGGCAACAACATATCGCAGTCACTTCCCCGTCCAACCCCTCCGGCAATCCAAACGGTTTCATTCTCCATGCTTTCAAGGGCGTAGAATGTGGCATTGACGTTTCCTGCTTTGGAATCGTTGATGTATTCAACACCATTGATGCGCAATACCTTTTCCAATCGGTGCTCCTCACTTTCAAAATCGGTGAGACATTCCCGTATAGTCTCCTTTCTCACCCGCATCAGATCTGACAAGGTGCTGGAAGCCATGGCGTTTTTTACGTTGAAGTTGGATTGACTTGCGAAGGATGAAATACTCATTGAACTGTTATTTAAATAGTTATTGTCTTATCTTTTTTTATTCTTTTTTATCGGACCTTGAGTGTCAGGATAGAGATCACGGCGAGCATGATCCCGACGATCCAGAAACGCGTTACAATCTTGCTTTCGTGGTATCCCTTTTTCTGATAGTGGTGATGCAAAGGAGACATCAGAAAGATTCTCCTTCCTTCACCGAATTTTTTCTTTGTGTACTTGAAATACGACACCTGGAGAACCACAGAAAGGTTTTCCGCCAGGAAAATGCCCGCAAGGATCGGAATTAAAAACTCCTTGCGCACGGAAAGGGCCAGAACAGCAATCACCGCCCCGATGGTCAGGCTTCCCGTATCTCCCATGAAAACCTGGGCCGGGTAGGTATTGTACCACAAGAACCCTACGAGCCCGCCGACAAAGGCACTGATAAAAATGGTCATCTCTCCTGATTCCGGGATGTACATCACATTGAGGTAGTCTGCAAATATGATGTTGCCCGAGACCCAGGCAAAAATGGCCAGGGTCAGTACGATTACAGCCGAACTCCCCGCAGCCAGTCCATCTATCCCGTCTGTCAGGTTCGCTCCGTTGGAAACTGCCGTGATGATGAAGATCACAACCAGAACAAAAAGCAACCAAACGTAATTTTCGGTCCAGTCGCCCATCCATTTGATAAGGCTGGCATAATCGAATTCGTTGTTCTTCACAAAGGGAATCGTTGTCTTTGTAGATTTGTGAGCCTCTCCAAACTTGTTTGTAGGCACTTGCAGTTCCAGCATTTGAGACACCTCTTTTTGAGGAAGCTTCTGCTTGACCACTACTCCCGGGTTGAAATAGAGCATGAGTCCAACGAAAGTTCCCAGGGTCACCTGGCCGACAATTTTAAATCGTCCCTTGAGTCCTTCCTTGTTCTTTTTAAAGACCTTGATGTAGTCATCTATGAATCCGATGGCCCCCATCCAGATTGTCGTCACGATCAATATGACGATGTAGATATTGTCGAGCCGGGCTAAAAGAAACACGGGCACGAGTGTCGCCAGGATAATGATGATTCCCCCCATGGTCGGGGTGCCCTGCTTTTCATTTTGCCCTTCCAGCCCGAGGTCACGCACCGACTCCCCAACTTGCAAGCGCCGCAATTTGTCGATGATCTGACGGCCATAGATGGTGGAGATCAAAAGCGAGAATGCAAAAGCCAATCCGGCTCGGAACGAAATGTATTGAAACAGACCGGTACCGGGCAGGTTGTAGTTTTGATCGAGATATTCAAAAAGATAGTAGAGCATTCTCCTTATTTGTTCATTTTGGTTAGTATGTCATTGGTAATCTCAAAATCGTCGAAATCGAATCGCTCGTTTCCTATGATCTGGTAAGTTTCATGACCTTTTCCCGCCACCAGGATGATGTCACCCTCCTTTGCGAGCGAACACGCGGTCTTGATGGCCTGTTTTCTGTCAACAATTGAAAGGGTCTTCTTATAGTTTTCAGGCTGAACACCCTCTTCCACTTCTTTGATGATGCTCTCCGGGTCCTCGCTTCTCGGATTGTCAGAGGTGAAGACCACCTGATTGCTCAAAGCAGAAGCGATGTGCCCCATTTTGGGTCGTTTTGTTCGATCCCTGTCACCGCCGCATCCGACCACCGTAATGAGTTGCTCGTTGTTCGTGCGGATCGTATTGATGGTCTCCAGGACATTTTTCAATGCATCAGGCGTATGGGCATAATCCACGATGGCATTTATTCCGCCTTTTGACAAGGCGTGTTGAAATCTGCCTTCAACATTCTCCAACTCGCTGATGATCCTGAGATTGTCCTGGGGCTCGAACCCGAGAAGGTCCGCAACAGCATAAATCGCAAGGAGATTGTAGGCATTGAACGAACCTATCAATCGGGTCCAGACCTCTTTCTCGTTGATTTGCAGGAGCAGGCCTGTGAATTGATTCTCCATGATTCGGGCCTTGTAATCCGCAACCGTTTTGAGCGCATAGCTGTACTTCTTTGCCCGAGTATTCTGAACCATCACAGGTCCGTTTTTGTCATCGGCGTTGTAAAGAGCGAAGGCATCCGTTTCCAGTTGGTCAAAGAAGGATTTCTTGACATCCCTGTAGGTTGCGAAATCCCCGTGATAGTCGAGATGATCATGGGTCAAATTCGTAAATACGCCTCCTTTGAAATGAAGACCTGCCGTGCGCCCCTGATCAATCCCGTGGGAACTCACCTCCATGAAGCAATAATCTACACCCTGGTCAACCATTTGCCTGAGCATCTTGTTAATGGTTATCGAATCTGGTGTGGTATGAGTTGCTGGATATTCAGATTCACTTATGAGAATTCGTATGGTCGAGATCAGACCAGAAGGGCGTCCTGCTTTTTGAAACATTCTGTAGAGCAAAGTAGCTATGGTCGTCTTACCATTTGTTCCGGTAACTCCCACAAGTTCCATTTGCTCTGAAGGATTATCGAAAAAATTCGATGCGGCCTGGGCCAGGGCCAGTTGAGTGTCTTTAACGGCCACATAGGTGATCTGGTCATGCGTTTTTGCAGGAAGCTCTTCACAAAGGATGGCACGAGCGCCTTTCTCAATCGCCCCATCGATGAACTCATGACCATCAAAATTCAAACCTCTTTGAGCGACGAACAAGGACCCTTCACCCACACGTCTTGAATCAAATTCGATCTGTTCAATTTCTGTGGCGGTCGATCCCACTACTGCCTCAACCGATACCCCATACAATATGTCTTTCAGCAGTTTCATATCAGGACATCTCCAGTTTGATGGTTTCTCCTTTCTTAATTTCAGTTCCCGCCTTTACGGACTGTGACTTCACCTTGCCAATCCCTGTAGCAACCACGTGAAAGCCCATGTTTTCGAGCAAGGCAACAGCATCCATTCCTGCCATATTTCTCACATCTGGAACTGTTGAAGAAGCGGCATTTATCTTTTCGAAGTAGTCATTGTACTCTTTGTCCACAAGCTTTGGATCGGTATTAAAATCCAATTCTTCTACTTGTGGCGTTTCCGTGTAGATCTTCCTGGCAATGCGCTCGAACACCGGAGCCGCCACAATATTCCCGTAATAGCCTAACTTTTTATTGGGTTTGTGTATCACAACGATACAGGAATACTTGGGTTGATCCGCTGGAAAATAGCCCACGAAAGAGGATACGTACTGGGTGTTGTCAGTCCAGTAATCTGTCTGACAGGTTCCCGTCTTCCCTGCCATGGAAAAATTCGGATCATAAATATTGTCAGCTGTCCCTCTTCGCACAACGTTCTCCATCATGACCTTAACCTGGTCAATGGTTTCCTGTGAACAGATCTGAGGATGAATGACTTCCTTCTCGTATGAGCTTACCACATGGCCCTGGGCCCGAATCTCTCTTACGAAACTTGGCTTGACCATCTCGCCGTTGTTGGCGATCGCGTTGTAGAAAGTAAGTGTTTGCAAGGGAGTGATGGAAACTCCATACCCATAGGCCATCCAGGGCAGTGAAAGCCCGTTCCAGGTCTTTTTGTCTTTTGGATTTGGAATCTTGGGCTCGCCTTCCCCCTTGATCGGAAGCCCCAATTTCTGGTTTACACCCAGCCGTTTTAAACCGTCGACGAATTTCTGGGGGTTCTCACCGTAATTTTCGTCGATCAGCTTCACGATTCCCACATTGGACGAAACCTCGAAAACACGTGCAGCTGAAATTTCACCGTAACCCCCATGTCTGGAATCCCGAACGGGTTTGCCATGAAAGCGAATCACTCCTTTTTCGGTGTCAACTACCTGACCGGTATCGATGACCTTGTCCTCCAGACCGACGATCATTCCCATCAGTTTAAATGTGGATCCGGGCTCATGTGACTCGTAAACGGCGTAGTTCCTCTGTTCGAAATAGGTTCCCTTAGACGTTCTGCCCAAATTGGAAATCGCCTTGATCTCACCTGTTTTGGTCTCCATGACCACGACTGATCCATGATCCGCCTCAAACTTTTCGAGTTGTCCCAGCAAGGCATGGTGAGCAACGTCCTGAATCTGCAGGTCGATGGTCGTGATAATGTCCTTGCCGTCAATCGGCTCAATCTCGTTGTTGTCGTTCAGTGGTTTCCATTGTCCTTTGGCGATCTTTTGCTTCAGTCTTTTGCCTTTCTTTCCCCGGAGATATTCATAAAAGCTGCCCTCTATGCCTACGCGACCACGATAGTCGTCATAGCCCACAGCTCGCTCCGCCATTTTCCCGATTGGATGCTCTCTTACAGTTCGCTGCTCCACTATGAATCCACCCCGGTAGGTCCCGAGGTTAAAGATGGGAAAGGTCTTGATTCGCTGGTATTCCGAGTAGCTCAGGTTTCGAACGATAAAGAGATATCGGTTCTTGTTTGCCCGTGCTTTGCGTATCTTTCTTTCATAGTACCCCGGATTCTTGCCGAACATCTCTGACATCGAATTGCTAAGCCCCTTGATTCCGGTTTCAAAATCGGTATCGGAAATGGTCACGGCATCCATGCGGATGTCAAAGCGCGAAACAGAGGTGGCCAACAAGCTGCCATCAGCTGTATACACACTTCCGCGATTGGCTGCGATCTCAAAGGTTTTGACCGTGCCCTCTTCAGCCTTTACCCGGTAAATATCCCCTTCGACAAATTCTATCTCTACGAGCTTGTACGTGATAGCGGCAGCAAATAGAAATAGAATCCCCGTTAGGATGTAGAGTCGGTTCAGTATTTGCTTCTTGTCAGTGGCCATGATCAGTTTTGGATTCTAACTCTTATTTTTCTGGGTGGTATTTGAGAAACATGCAGTCCATTCTGGGCGAGTCGGCGGGAAATGCTGGACTCCATTTTCAACTTCATGAGATCGGATCGTGTTGAAACAAATTCTGCGCGAAGTCTTCTCCCCTCCTTGTTCAGCTGGGAAATGCTCTGCACCTTGTTGTCTATCTGGTGTGAGCTCGTGATCATTAAAAGAGCGAGCAAAGTCAAAAACAAAATGAATCCCCAGTTTTTCTTTGCATCCTCGTCGACGAGAAACTTCCCCTTAAGAATGTTGTACAAGGTTTGTTTGACCTTTGACATATTGATTTTGTGATTTGATTTATTTCGTTTTCCCTTATTCTGCGGGCTCCCTAACTTCCCTCTTCTTCAATTCTCTCTGCCACTCTCAACCGGGCACTTCGCGCCCTGTTGTTTCGAGCAATTTCCTCATCGGAGGGAAGAATCAGCTTTCCAACTCTTTTGAAAGGCTTTCTGACATTTCCGTAGAAATCCTTGACAGGCTCCCCTTCGAAAACTCCATTGTTGATGTATCTCTTGACCAGTCGATCCTCGAGCGAGTGATAGGAGATGACACTCAACCTTCCTCCCGGCCCCATAATCTCGACCGCCTGCTGGAGAAATTCTTTCAAAGCCTCCATCTCTCCGTTTACCTCAATCCGAATGGCCTGGAACACCTGAGCCAAAACCTTGTTCTCCTTTTGCCTGGGGAGATACTTGGCAATCGCGTCCTTCAACTGGAAACTCGTCCTAATCACCTCATCCTTTCGAACCCGGACAATCTCCCGAGCCAAAACTCTTGAGTTTCTCAGCTCCCCGTACTGAAACAGAACTGACGCAAGCTGTTCCTCATTGTACTCGTTCACTACGGTCAGGGCGGAAATTTCAGCTGACTGATCCATCCGCATGTCCAGCTCCGAATCAAATCGAATTGAAAATCCCCGCTCGTCGCTGTCGAACTGATGCGAGGAAACACCGAGGTCGGCGAGAATTCCATCCACCTGGCGAATTCCGTAAAACCTGAGAAACTTGCCCAGGTACCTGAAATTCTGTGGAACCAGGGTAAAACGTTCATCCTCAGGCACATTCTGCTGCGCATCAGCATCCTGATCAAAAGCGAACAACCTGCCTTCTTCACTCAGCCGTTTGAGTATCTCCCTGGAATGGCCGCCTCCGCCAAAAGTGACGTCGACATAGATTCCATCCGGCTTGACATTCAGCCCATCAACACTTTCAAAGAGCAGAACGGGTTCATGATACGCCATCGTCATCGTCGTTTACATTTCCCATAACCTCTTCGGCCAGGTCTGCAAAATCAACTGCGGCGTCGTCAATCGCACGTTCGTAATTATTCTTGTCCCAAATTTCAATGATGTTCACCGAGGAGGAGAGGACGACCTCTTTCGAAATACCAGCAAAAAGATGAAGATCCTTTGGAATCAGCATGCGACCCGAAGCATCGAGCTCAATGACCTTCACACCGGCTGTGAATCTTCTGATAAAGTCATTGTTCTTCTTTACGAAGCGGTTCAGCTTGTTCACTTTGGCCATGACCTGGTTCCACTCCTGCAGGGGGTACATCTCCAAACAGGGCTGAAACACGGAGCGCTTTAAGACAAATCCGTCCTGCAGAACAACCGAAAGCTGCTTTTTGAGTGGAGAAGGCAACATGAGCCTTCCCTTGACGTCTGCCTTACACTCGTATGTACCAATAAGATTTACCACAAATTACCCCCGTCGATGATTAATAATGACAAATATAAAGATTTTTACCACTTTTTACCATTTTTTACCACTTTGTTGAAAACTTTTGCCTCTTTCCTACAAGTGCTTGAAATTCTAGGAGTTAGAAGCAACGAAATCGATTTCCAGAAAATTAATCGAAGTAATGAGAAGAAAATTAGTACTTTGATCCAAAATATTTAAATTTGCATTTTGCTTAAGATTTAGATACTAAATGAAGTATACCCTCAAAAAAGAAAACGGTTATTCCTATCTGGAATCCGGCACGGGGACACCTTTGATCATTCTTCACGGATTGATGGGTAACTTGAGTAATTTCGATAGTGTTTTCGATCATTTTTCCGAATTGGGCTATCAGGTGATCATGCCTGAGCTTCCGCTCTATACCATGCCACTACTGAAAACCAATGTCAAAAATTTGTCAAAATTTGTCAAAGACTTTGTGAAATTCAAAGGTCTTGACAAATACATCCTGATGGGGAACTCGTTGGGTGGCCACATTGCACTTTATCACGCCAAGATTAATCCCAAAAATGTCTCTGGACTCGTTTTGACCGGAAGCTCCGGACTTTATGAGAACTCCATGGGTGAAAGCTATCCTAAGCGAGGGGATTACGAGTATATCAAAAAGAAATCCCAGGACGTGTTCTATGATCCTGCCATTGCAACCAAAGAGGTGGTCGACGACGTTTTTGAAACGTTGAACAACAGGAATAAATTGATTCGTACGATCGCAATAGCGAAGAGTGCGATTCGTCACAATATGGCCCAGGATCTTCCTAAAATGACCATGCCGACGTGCCTGATCTGGGGTAAAAACGACACGGTTACCCCACCTGATGTAGCTGAGGAGTTCAAGAGACTTCTGCCCAACTCAGAGCTTTTCTGGCTCGATAAATGTGGGCATGCCCCTATGATGGAGCATCCTGACAAATTCAATCAGCTCCTGGAGCCCTGGCTGCTCAAGCATTTCAATGTGCCCGCCAGACATTGAACGACTCAGGGGGTTTTAACGGCGTTAAAGTCTCGTTCTATGTTTAAAATTCAAGGCATCTTCTTTTTTTTGTTATCAATTGCTGTCTTGTGCCTGAGTTGCCAATCAGACCCCAGCCCCAAAAGATGGGATCTCAGTGGTTTCGTAAAGGTGGATAGCCTCAACCCCATTTTGAGCCCCGACTCCAACCCCATGTTCAACTGCCCTTTGAGAATGGAAAACGTTTCCTGGGAGGAACGCAACGTGCTGAACCCTTCAGCCGTAGTCAAGGATGGCAAGGTCCATCTTTTCTATCGGGCACAGGATGCCATGGGAACCTCAAGAATCGGGTTGGCCACCAGCGAAGATGGTCTGAACTTCAAGAAACACCCAAGACCTGTTTTCTACCCGGACCGCGACAGCATGTTTGACTACGAATGGAACTACCGGAAACGTGAGATGATCGGTCCTCCAGAAGATTGCAAATCGTGTTATTTTGACGGAGTGGAAGATCCGCGAATCATAGAAGATGAAAGCGGCACCTATTGGATGACTTACACGGCCTATGATGGCGACAAGGCTCGTTTGAGCCTCGCGAGCTCAAAGGACCTTATGACATGGACCAAGCACGGACTGGTTCTGAAAGAGGATCAATACAAAAACCTTTGGTCCAAATCCGGGGCCATAATAGGGCAGCTTAAGAATGAAAGAATAGTGGCTACCCGCATTGCCGGATCCTATTGGATGTATTTTGGGGATACGGATCTCTTCATCGCTCGTTCTGATGATCTGTTGAACTGGCATCCGGCAACAGACGAAGAAAAAGGGGATTTGATACGGGTCATGCACCCGAGAAAAGGGTATTTTGACAGCAGGCTGGTAGAACCCGGACCCTTCGCATTGAAGACTCAAAAGGGCATTCTATTGATTTACAACGGAAGCAATGCTGCCAATTATCAATATGACGGTTATCCAAAGTATACCTATGCCGCCGGTCAGGCCCTGTTTGATTCTGAAGAACCTTTCAAAATGATCAACAGGACCGCTCAGGATTTTCTGCATCCTGAAAAAGACTATGAAAAAGTGGGAGAGGTAAACGAAGTGTGCTTTGTTGAAGGTCTCGTCTTTTTCAAAGGAAAATGGTTTCTCTACTACGGCACGGGAGATTCCAAAATTGCAGTTGCCATCAGTAATCAAGGACCCCTTTAAAAAGACCTTAAAAAAATCCATCGATGAAAATTAACTCAGCGAAGTTCGTGATCAGCAATACAGATGTCGGCAAATGTCCGAATGAACCTTATCCGGAATACGCCTTTATCGGTCGGTCAAATGTGGGCAAGTCATCGCTGATCAACATGCTGACCGGCCACAAGAACCTTGCAAAAACTTCAGGAAAACCAGGAAAGACGCAACTGATCAATCACTTTCTGATCAATGACAACTGGTATCTAGTAGACCTACCGGGATACGGCTACGCCAAGGTCTCTAAGGACAAAAGAAAGACCTTTCAGAAGTTCATCAAGGACTATTTCAACAAAAGAATGCAACTGGCATGCACCTTTGTTCTCATCGATTCGCGTCACGAGCCTCAGAAAATAGACCTGGAGTTCATGGAGTACCTGGGAGAAAACGGCATCCCTTTTTGCATCGTATTCACCAAGACGGACAAACTCGGCAAAACAGGTTTGGAGAAAAACCTGACCCATTACAAAAAGGTGATGCTCGAGAGCTGGGAAGAGATGCCTACCACTTTCCTGACCTCTTCTGTCGACAGCTCGGGTAAGAAAGAAATCCTGAGCTTTATAGGGCAAGTCAACCTGAGTCTCAAACAAGAATGAGAACCACAAAGTCAAATTTACAGGTGCTCCATGAGGATAATCACCTGATCATAGTCAATAAAAGAGCAGGTGACATCGTACAGGGAGACAAGACCGGTGACCTCCCGCTCAGTGAGATCGTCAAGGAATACATCGCCGACAAATACGACAAACCCGGCAAGGTTTTTTTAGGGGTCGTGCATCGACTGGACCGCCCTACTTCCGGTGTCGTGGTCTTCGCCAGAACTTCCAAAGCCCTGGAACGCATGAACAAAAAGCTGAGAGACCGGAACATCGATAAAATTTACTGGGCCGTGGTACAGGGTCATCCCACTCCTGAGGAAAGGACCCTCGAGCACCATTTGAAAAAAAATCCCAAGAACAACAAGTCGACAGCATTCAAAGAACCCGGGGAAGGAACTAAAAAAGCAATTTTGCACTATGAGACCCTCCTTCAATTCGATCTTTACAGCATGCTGGAAGTCACTTTGGAAACAGGTCGTCACCACCAGATACGCAGTCAGCTGTCAGCAAGCGGGCATCCGATAAAGGGCGATTTGAAATACGGATCAAGGCGATCGAACAAAGATGGAAGCATTCATTTGCACGCCAGGAGAATCGCCTTTGAGCATCCGGTTAAAAAGACCCCATTGGAGGTCGTTGCTCCCCTACCCTCTGATCCACTATGGGATCTCTGTGAAGAGCGTTTGAGCGACGATTAAGTAGAGAGCAAAGAGGATCATACATTCGGATCAGTCCCAAATCCACCATTCGGCCTTTACGCCAAAATACGTGCCCCACTTCCTGGCTCCTGTCAGTTCCAAATAAGGAGAATAGAGCGTTTCCTGCGCATAGTCATTGTACCTTGCTGCCGAGATCACGAATCGCAGATGCGGTCGTGCCCAGGTATTACGCTGTCCGGTCGGTACATAAACAGGCGCCACGCTGAACTTCAGCATGCTGGCCCAGGGGTTGACCCCGTCCTTGCGTTGAGAATAGTGAACTTCTGTGAGCAGGTGAAAATAATCGGACAGATAATGTTGATTCCTGATTCCCACAGTAAAATCGAATTTTCGGTTGTACACCTCCCTGTCAAAGAAAGTTTTGGCCAGGCCGTTGGTGTCTGCCGCACCTTTGCTGTTGGTGAAGATGACATAGCCGTTGAGGGTGTATTTCTTCGAGAAGTTCAGCAATAGATGATTGACCAGGGCCACAGAATAAGCTCCCTGAAAATTCTGTTTCAAACTGTCCGGTGCACCGTAAGTGAGCCAGGTTCGGGAAAGTCCCCCGTCACCACCATTCGCTATTCCGCCTCCATATCTAAGGGAAAAATGATTAAAGGAGCCAGCAGTCTCCGTTTTGATCCGACGATTGTAACGCACGCCCAATACGGCTCCATAATCCGATGGGAAGTTGAACTCTTCCTTGATCGAATCATTTTCGATCTCCCCGTCGGCGTCCGCCATACGATGAAATTCCCCGAGCAGAGTTATTTGATTGTGGTCGTCAATGTCGAAATCCTGCTCAGCTGTAATAACTACCCGTTGGCGCAAGGCCGTACTGGGTGTACCTGTTTTGATATTCAAATAAAAGTAAGGCGGCACGGTAGAGGTCGTGTCCGTCGATGCAATATACAGAGCAGTCAGCCTTGTCTTTTTGAACTCTACCCCAAAACCCTGACCGGAGTGATCATTGAAATAGAAATGGTCCGCAATATGAACGTCCTCACCCCTATAAAGTCGTGCACCTACCCAAACGCTGACTCCGCTATTCTTGATGTTTCGAGCCTCCACATACATTTCAGGCATGGCAAACTCCAGTCCCCCGAGACTGTTTGACGTACTGTTTCCAAAGGAGGCCTGGCTGGTCGAATACATGGATAGCCTGAGTTGGGCATAAATACGGGTGCTGTCTCCTTCCTTGGGAATCCAGTCAAAATTTGGAACCACTTCCAGGTAATCCTGCTCCTCGAGTCGCCCTCCAATGCTTCCCATGTTGTTCAGATTGAGCCTACGCCCAACGGATCCCCCGTTCTCAAAGTTCCAATCCACTCCGACACGCCCATAGGAACCGACATTCACCTTTTGATTCGTGGGCATTTGGTACATGATCTGGGCCCCGATATCATGAATCAGTAAAAAAGAAAAAAGGAGAAAAAGGAACAGTCGGAACCTTGCAGATTCCGTTGGAATGAGGCCTGGTTTCATCTCAGTGAGGGGATTAGTGACACTCAAATATAGGAAATTCAGGATATCATTTGATCCCGAACCTTGTTATTCCTCTCTTCTGCGACCTTATAGGATGTAATTGGTATTCACAAAGTTGGATTTGTTCTCATCGAGAATGTCATTGAGAATCTCTACATTCAATTCGTTCTTTTTACAGGCCACAAGGGTCCGTATCGAGAAAGATCTGAGGGCAGCTCGGACGCTCAGCGTACTTACGGCAGAGTCTTTTCGTCCCACAAAAGGATAGACATCAGGCCCACGCTGACACTGACTGTTGATGTTAACACGACAAACCTGGTTCACGAGACTGTCAATCAATGGAGCCAGCGTGTCAGGATTCTTGCTGAAGAGACTCACCTGTTGACCGTAGTTGGATTCAACAATGGAATCGATGGGTTCGGAGATTTCCTTAAAAGGAATGATAGGCACGACCGGACCAAATTGCTCCTCGTGGTAGAGATCCATGTTTTCAGATACGGGGTACAGCACAGCAGGAAAAACAAAGCTCCCTTGAGTTTTCCCTCCCCTCGGGTTGATCACTTCCGCCCCTTTCGACACAGCATCGTCCACCAGGTCCTTGATGTATTGGGGTTTTCCCGGCTCAGGCAGTGGCGTGAGCTTTACACCATCCTCCCAGGGCAAACCAAACTTCAGGTTCTCGACCTTGGACACATAGCGGGCATTGAACTCCTCGATAATGTCTTCATGTACAAAGAGCATCTTCAGGGCGGTACAGCGTTGCCCGTTGTAAGACAGTGAGCCTAGAACACATTCCTCAACGGCCAGGTCCATGTCGCAATCGGGAAGGACGATGGCCGGATTCTTGGCCTCCAGGCCGAGAACCAGCCTCAAGCGATTCTTTTTGGGATGGTGACTTTGAAGGGCATTGGCCGATTTGCTGTTTCCAATAAGCGCAAGTACCTCTACCCTGCCTGTTTTCATGATCGGCGTGGCCACTTCTCTGCCCCGTCCGAACAAGATGTTCACGACACCCGGAGGAAACGCCCGTGCAAATGCGTCCAAAAGGGGTGTGATAAGTATAGCTCCGTATTTGGCCGGCTTGAAAACCGTCGTATTACCCATGATCAAAGCCGGAATCAAAAGACAGAAGGTCTCGTTGAGAGGATAGTTGTATGGACCAAGACACAGTACCACTCCAAGTGGTCCACGTCTGACCTGCGCATACACTTCACTGTGCAATTGCAACCGGGCCGAATTCCTGTCGAGTTCCTTGAGTTCTTCAATGGTATCGTGAATATAATCGAGGGTTCGATCGAATTCTTTTCGTGAATCTGCCAGGTTTTTGCCAATCTCCCACATGATGAAATTGACCACCTCATTTCTCTTTTCGGCCATCATCTTTGCAAACTTTGCAACGCAGGCGATCCGGTCCTTGACCTTCATGGTCGCCCATTTCCCCGTGCCGTTGGCAAAGGCGCGATTCGCCGCGTCCAGGGCCTGCATGGCCTCAGGCTCTCCCATTACCGGGAGCGTCCCAAGAACTGTAGGGCCCAATTTCCCGTCTTTGTCACGCGTGTAAATAGGCGAGAGCACTGGAGCTGTCTTGCCCTTCCATTCCCTGAGCTCCCCATCGACGAGATAGGTGTTGTAGCTCTTTTTGAAGGGAACCTGGAACTCTTCAGGAATCACTTTGTCTTGAAAAATGCGTTCTACTGCTGAAGTTTTGATTTGTTGATCTTTTCGGCTCATGATTTTGAATGTTTGTCTTGCTAGACTTGGTTTGTTTGATTGACGGATCAGACCAGAAGTTGAAAGAGCTGAGGCTTGTCATTGAGGTAATCTCCATAGAAACCTCTCTCTTTCATCCGTGCCACCAGCGGATCAAAGTCGCTTTTTCTCTTGAGTTCAATCCCGACCAGGGCCGAGCTTCTCGCCCTGCTGTTCTTTTTCGTGTATTCGAAAAAGGTGATGTCGTCATCCTTCCCGAGCACGTTGACCACAAATTCCTTTAAAGCGCCTGCCCGTTGAGGGAAACTGACCATGAAATAATGCTTCATCCCTTCATGGAGCAGGGATCTCTCCTTGATCTCTTCCATCCTCGAAATATCGTTGTTGCCTCCACTGATGATGCATACGACACTTTTCCCTTTTATTTTTTCACGAATGAGTTCCAAAGCTGCGACCGAAAGAGCTCCTGCCGGTTCGGCTACAATGGCCTTCTCATTGTACAACTGCAACAGAGTCGTGCAAATCTTACCTTCGGGTACCACGAGAACTTCATCCACTGAGTCTTTGCAGATCACAAATGGCAGGTCACCTATCTTTTTGACGGCGGCTCCATCTACGAATTTATCGATTTCTGGGAGCTCCACATTCTCACCCTGCTCCAATGAGGTCTTTAAGGAAGGAGCTCCAGAGGGCTCAACCCCAATGATCCGGGTATTCGGACTGAGCTCGCGAAAAACGCTGATAAGGCCCGAGATCAAACCTCCTCCTCCAACCGGAACGAGCAGAAAATCTATGGGTTTCTCAGCATCTTCCAACAATTCGAGACCGACTGTGCCCTGACCGGCTATGATCAAAGGATCGTCAAAGGGATGCACGAATTCGTAATTCATCGTTTGGCAATAGGCCCTGGCCACCGAATAGGAGGCATCATAGGTATCTCCCTCGAGTCGGATCTCAATGTGATCCCGACCGAACATCTCTACCTGCTGCACTTTCTGACGGGGCGTGGTAGTCGGCATGAAAATGACTCCCTTGATGCCCAAATGCTGACAGGTCTGGGCAACACCCTGAGCGTGATTTCCGGCACTTGAGCAAACCACAGTATGGACTTCCTTGCTTTCTACAAGGTTTGAAATCTTGTTGAAGGCCCCCCGAATCTTGTAACTCCTCACTCGCTGCAGGTCCTCTCGCTTGAAAGATACGTCGGCTCCAAGACGCTCCGAAAGATTGGGCATCCTTATCAGGGGTGTATGCCGGACCAGTTCTTTGATTCTGTTTTCGGCCTCCCGAATCTTTTCCAGGGGGATGTATGTGTCTGTTGCTGGTATCATTTTAAAACACAAAGACCATCGATTCTTTGAAAAAACCGATGGTCTGAGCTTGTATCGGTTATTTCTTCTATACGATTTTTGTCATGGCGGTCATCGACTCCCGGAGCTCCGCCCCGATGATCTCCACCATGTGGTAGCGAATCTCTTCGTTGATTCGTATCAGTTCACGATTGTCAACACCGTTGTCCCGGCCCGCACCGTACTGTGTTCCGATCACATCAGTTCCGATTCCTTTCATGAAATCAGTCAAAAGTGGCTTGCATGCATGATCGAAAAGATAGCAACCATATTCGGCCGTGTCAGAAATCGTAGCATTCATCTCATAGAGCTTTTTGCGAGCTATCGTATTGGCGATGAGAGGTGTCTCGTGAAGAGACTCGTAATAGGCCGACTCTTCAATAATGCCCGCCTCAGTCATCGTCTCAAATGCCAGCTCGACCCCGGCTCGCACAAAGGCCACCATGAGAACCCCATTGTCAAAAAATTCCTGCTCCGAGATCTCCTGGTCTGTAGCCTGGGTCTTTTCGAAGGCAGTCTCACCAGTGGCGGCTCTCCAGCTCAAAAGGTTTTTGTCATCATTCGCCCAGTCCTCCATCATGGTCCTGGAGAATTCCCCGGACATGATGTCGTCCATATGCTTTTGGAACAACGGGCGCATAATTGTCTTTAACTCTTCCGAGAGCTCATAGGCTTTTATCTTCGCAGGATTCGACAAGCGATCCATCATATTGGTGATCCCGCCGTGCTTGAGAGCTTCGGTAATGGTCTCCCAGCCATACTGGATGAGTTTCGACGCATATCCGGGTTCGATTCCCTTTTCAACCATTTTGTCAAAGCTGAGTATGGATCCTGTCTGAAGAACTCCACAGAGAATAGTCTGTTCACCCATCAAGTCCGATTTTACCTCGGCAATGAATGAGGATTCCAGCACACCGGCCCTGTCACCACCCGTGGCAACCGCATAGGCCTTTGCCTGTTCCAGTCCGACCCCCTGGGGATCGTTCTCCGGATGGATCGCGATCAACGTGGGAACTCCAAAACCTCTTTTGTATTCCTCACGGACCTCAGATCCTGGGCACTTGGGTGCCACCATAATCACGGTGAGATCCTTTCTGACCTGCATGCCTTCTTCTACAATGTTGAATCCGTGTGAGTACGAAAGCGTTGCTCCTTCTTTCATCAGGGGCATCACCGCGTTTACCACGGCAGTATGTTGCTTGTCAGGCGTCAGGTTGCACACCATATCCGCTGACGGTATCAGCTCCTCATAGGTGCCGACTTTAAAGCCATTTTCCGTCGCATTTTTGAATGATGCTCGCTTTTCGTCAATCGCACTTTGCCTCAGCGCGTAGGAGATATCCAGGCCGGAGTCTCTCATGTTGAGGCCCTGGTTGAGACCCTGTGCTCCGCAACCAACGATCACAATTTTTTTATCGATCAGCGCCTGAACCCCGTCAGTGAATTCAGAGGATTCCATGAACCTGCATTTTCCTAGTTGTTCCAATTGCTCGCGCAGCGAAAGTGAGTTGAAATAATTTGCCATTCTATTTACTGTTAATCTTGTGTTTGTATTTAAATTAAATTCCTTGTTGAGAATAATATAGCCATTTTATAAAAATCCATCCCGAAGGACAAATTTAAGTTCTCTTGTGACAAACGTGTCAAATGAGCTCTTTTTGCAACATTTCGGAGATCTTCATCTCCTCCTTGGTCACAGATATTCTTCCTGAACGGACGAACTGCATGATTCCGAATTTTGACAATTCATCATAAAGCGTTTCTATCTCTTCTTTTCTGCCCGATTTTTCAATTACGAAGAATTCAGGTGAAACCGTCACGATCTGCGCATTGCTGTTTTTGATGATGTTCTGGATCTGACGTTCTTCAAACAACAAGCTCGATTTGATCTTGAAAAGAGCCGACTGCAGGTAAATGCACTCGTCATTTGTGTGATAGTAGGCCTTGATGACCTCCACCTGCTTCTCAATCTGCCCGATGATCTTCTTGACCTGTTCCTCAGTGATCTCCACCACAATGATAAACCGGGAAACGTGGTCTATCTCCGTGCTGGAAACCGTAAGACTCTCAATGTTGATGTGTCTTTTGAGAAAGATGGTTGCGATTCGGGTCAGGAGTCCCAAGTTGTTCTCGGTATACACCGATATTGTATATCGTTCTTTCTTCATGTCTTTTATTTTAATCGGATGTCTGATACGCTCGCCCCACTGGGTATCATGGGAAATACGTTCTCTTCCATTTCAACCACGACTTCCAGGAAATAAGAGTTCTTTGACTCAACCATTTCTTTCATAGCGGATTCAAGGTCTTTTCTATCGGTCACGCGTTTGGATTGAATGCCATAGCCGTCTGCGATCTTCACAAAGTCCGGGTTGGTCATGACCGTAGAGGCATAACGACTCTCGAAAAAGAGCTCCTGCCACTGTCTCACCATTCCGAGAAACTGATTGTTCAGCACAACGACTTTTACCGGAACTCCGGTCTGCAAGACCGTACCGAGCTCCTGAATGTTCATCTGCAGGCCTCCGTCTCCCATGATGGCAATAACCTCCCTTTCCGGGGCACCCATCTTGGCTCCTATGGCAGCAGGCAGTGCAAAGCCCATGGTTCCCAGGCCTCCCGAGGTTACTTTGCTCCTAGAGTTGTTAAACTTGCTGTAACGACAGGCCACCATCTGGTGCTGGCCCACGTCGGTCACGATCACCGCATCTCCCCCGGTGAGCTCATTCAATTTCATAATCGTCTCGGCCATGGTCAGCCCGTTGCCGTTCACATGAACCTGGTCCTTGATCACCTCTTCGTATTCGATGTCATATAGTTCATGAAATTTCTTCAACCATGCCTCATGCGTTCTGATCTCTATCAAGGGTAAAATACTGCGAAGGGTGTCCTTTACGTTACCCATAACAGCAACATCCGTTTTCACATTCTTGTCCACCTCGGCAGGATCGATCTCAAAGTGTATGATTTTTGCCTGTTTGGCATAAGTGTCCAGGCTACCTGTGACACGATCATCGAAACGCATTCCGATTCCGAGAAGCAGGTCGCATTCGTTGGTGAGTTTGTTGGGGGCATAGTTTCCGTGCATGCCCACCATGCCCACGTGCAACTCATGATCCGACGGGAGCGCAGACAGACCCAATACGGTCGAAGCTGAAGGGATCCCTGCTTTTTCAATGAATTCCTTGAATTCCTGTTCCGCCTTCCCCAGGGTGATGCCCTGACCCCAAACAACAAAAGGTTTTTTCGCCTTGTTGATCAACTCAGCCGCCTGAATCAGGCTCTCAGGATCAGTGGATGGAACGGGGGTATAGCTCCTTACTTTCTTACACTTTTCATATTCGAATTCCAGTTCACCAAACTGGGCATCCTTGGTAATATCGATAAGCACAGGTCCGGGACGCCCCGATTTGGCTATGTAAAACGCCTTGGCGAAGATCTCGGGAATCTCTTCTGCACGGGTAATTTGATAGTTCCATTTCGTTGCCGGCGTTGAGATGCTCACAATGTCAGTTTCCTGAAATGCGTCGCTTCCCAGCAAATGCGATCCCACCTGACCCGTAATGCAGACCACGGGCGTTGAATCTATCTGGGCATCGGCAATTCCTGTAATCAGGTTCGTCGCACCTGGACCCGAGGTCGCAATCGCAACTCCCACCTTGTCGGTTACCCGCGCATAGCCCTGGGCAGCATGTATCGCACCCTGTTCGTGTCTTGTCAGCACGTGTTGCAATTCCTTTTGGTATTTGTAAAACTCATCATACACCGGCATGATGGCTCCACCCGGATATCCATAGATCAGATCAACCCCTTCCGCGAGAAGGCATTTCACCACGGCCTCTGCCCCTGTGATCTTCACGGTGGGCTTTTTGGCGGCTTGCTGCTGGGTGCTGGTTTGTGTTTCCATAAATCAATTATTGGTATCTTCTAATATTTGTCCGTTACACATCCCTCAGAGGCTGAGGCAACGGTTCGGGCATACTTGAACAATATGCCCTTATTGTGCTTCAAGGGTGGTTCTGTCCACGCTTCTTTTCTTTTTCGTATCTCCTCATTGCTGAGTTCAACGTGTATTGAGTTTTCTTTCGCATCGATGGTTATCATGTCTCCGTCCTTCAAAAGCCCGATCATGCCCCCACTCTGTGCCTCAGGAGTTATATGTCCCACCACGAAACCGTGCGTGCCCCCTGAGAACCTTCCATCTGTAATCAGAGCTACCGTCTTGCCAAGGCCTGCTCCCATGATCATGGAAGTCGGCTTCAACATCTCCGGCATGCCCGGCCCGCCCCGCGGACCTACATATCGGATGACAACCACGTCTCCTTTAGAAACTTTTCCGGCACCTATGCCATCATTGGCCTCCTGCTCACTGTCAAAAACTACGGCCTTGCCCTTGAAGAGAGAGCCTTCTTTTCCGCTGATCTTCGCGACTGCGCCTTCTGACGCCAGGTTGCCAAAAAGAATCTGCAGGTTGCCCGATTCCTTCAGTGCATTTTCCGTGGGATAAATGACCTGTTGATCCTCCTCAAAGCGAAGCGGTTTTACCTCGCTGAGGTTTTCTGCCAGGGTCTTCCCGGTAACAGTCATACAATCCCCGTGCAAGAATCCTTCATCCAGCAGGTACTTCATCACTGCCGGGGTTCCGCCTATGCTGTGAACATCTTCCATGAGATACTCTCCACTCGGTTTGAGATCGGCAATAAGCGGCGTACGGTCACTGACCCTTTGAAAATCTTCCAGGGTAAAATCAATGCCTGCTGCATGCGCGATGGCGAGGTAATGCAGAACCGCATTGGTCGAACCGCCGAGGGCATTCACGACGGCCACTGCATTTTCCAACGACTTCTTAGTAATGATATCAAGGGGCTTTAAATCCTTCTCAAGTAGATTTTTAATGGCTTTTGCGATTTGTTCGCTTTCTTTCTCTTTATTCGGGTTCTCGGCTGGAATCGAGGAATTGTAGGGCAGCGCAAAGCCCAGCGCTTCAATCGAAGACGCCATGGTATTGGCCGTGTACATGCCTCCGCATGCTCCTGCTCCGGGTATGGCGCGCTTGATGATTTCCTTGTATTCAGCATCATCGATCTCTCCCGAAATCTTCTGTCCGAGGGCTTCAAAGGCCGAAACGATATTCAGCTTGCGCCCTTTGTAGTTTCCGGATGCAATTGTGCCCCCATACACCATAAGCGCCGGCCGGTTCAATCTGAGCATGGCCATAATCGCCCCGGGCATGTTCTTGTCGCAACCTACCACCGAAACCAAAGCATCGTAGCTCTGCGCGTTCATGACGACTTCAATCGAATCTGCGATGATGTCTCGAGACGGAAGAGAATAATTCATCCCGCTCGTACCCATGGAAATCCCGTCACTCACCCCGATGGTATTGAAAACCAGACCCACGGCATCCTCTTTGTTCACTTCAGCTTTGATCTCTCCTGCCAAATGATTCAGGTGCATGTTACAAGGGTTCCCGTCATATCCCGTGCTGGCAATTCCAACCTGGGGCTTCTTCATGTCTGCATCCGAGAGGCCTACGGCATAAAGCATGGCCTGAGCCGCAGGTTGCGTCGTATCTTGAGTGAGTCGTTTGCTGTATTTATTCAAGTCCTTCATGCGGTGAAAAGCCAAATTCTTCTATTGATTTGTTTTTATGGAAACACAAGTTTCTTTCAATAATCTTCAAAAATAACAAGGTTGCTTTCCATGAAGCGACAAAGATTTTGGTATTTACAATATTCAATACCCCATTCACCTATCTAAATAATTGACTATTAATGTATTAAATGAGTGCTTTTACAAGGTTTAAACAAGAAAAACGAGACAATATGAAGTGAGCTCTGGTCGCTCGTTAGGTGAGAATCCGCTAGTTTCTATTTGTACTGATGCTTGGATTTTTTACGAATAATGGATTCTACGCTTACGTTCTCAATCCGGCTTTCGAGCCAGGAAATGATATCCAGGTACATGAAAGACCTCTTTTCATAAGGGTGATTCTCAAAGGCTTTCAGTTCCTTGTGAAGATTGATAAACGCTTGTTTCAATTCATGAGGATAGATGCTGCTCAGGTTTCTCAGGAATGCGATGATTCTTTGCTGAACCAGGTGCAGCTCATTCATTTTCAACAGGAATTTGTACGTCGATTTGATCAGGGCATCCAGGTTCTGATCCAGTCCGGCCTCATAGTGAGCCACCAGGTTCAGAATTCTCGAAAAGCACAAAAGGTCTTCCCGCATGATGAGCTTCTTGTTGCGGATTATTTTGTCGAGATAATAGATGCATTCCTCATATCTGGACGCTCCAAAGTAGAGGCTGGCAAACTTGTAGTAAAACACCATGATGTGGTGTTCGTCTATTTTGGGCCTGAAGCTGTCAATCTCCTCCAAAACCTCGGGTATCAGTTCAATTCCCTTGTTGAATTCGCCCTCCAGGAAATAGAGATTGATCTTGTTCAGATACAGGTACAGAAAAGTAAGCGATTCGGTGTTTTCATTGATCGTGAAACTATGGGTCTTGATTTCCTCTTCAAAGTAGTTTAAGGTAGATCGGAATTTGGTCAGTTGCTGATTTAGAAACAAGGTCTCGAGCAGATAATTCATCCCCTTCAGGTAAAATACCGGATTGGTCTTTTTCAACTTGGGATTATAATAGAACAGGTCCACCCATTTTTGGGAATACTTGTAGCAGTTCACAAAATCCTGGGTAATGAAATTGTACCAGAGCATTGCTTTGTAGAGATACAATTTCTCTTTCAATCCCAGTTTGCGGATGTTGTATTCGGGCAGGGAGGATTCGAAAAAACTCTTGACCTCCTCATAATCCTCGTCGTTGCTGACATATCCCTTCTTCAGCAAAATGCTGTACAATTGAAGCGAGAGATTCGACAGCTTGCTCAACAATAGCGTCTTCTCACTCAGGTCCTTGGATTCCGCAATGAGATCATCCGCCCGGCTGGTCATGCTGCGAGTTATGTACTGCGACTCCACAACTTTCTCGAGTTCAACAATCTCGTAAGCGAGGTTGTTCTCTTCATTAAAGACTGCGACCCCTTTGGCCTTGTCCAGTATCTTCAGGCTCTGCCTGTGCAGCCCTTTGTTGTATAACACCGTGGCAAAGTCAATCTGCTCGCGGATCTGCATTTTGACATTTTGATGGATCGGATTGAGCTTGAGGCTCACAAGAATCTGCCTGTACAGATGAGCCTTGGAATTGGATAACTGCTGCTTTTTGATCTTGGTCTTCTTAAGTATCTGACTCTCATCAAATTCATCCAGCTTGTCCAGGACATTGAAAAGCGCCATAAAATTCTTTTCGAGATTTCCGCCCAATCTGCCTGCGTAAAGCTTGAACTGTCTCTTCTCCGACTTTGTCAGGGACTTCACCAGGACGAAAAGGGCGTCATTTTTCTCCATAGACATCGTAAAATTAAAGACTTAATTTACTGTGGATCAATAGATTGTTCTGATCTAAAATAATTTGAATGTAGTAAACCCATCAAAAGAAAACCGAAGTGCTTGCCCTTATAGGATTATTTTTGATACTTCAAATGTGGTAAAAAATCTTTAATAATGAGTAAAAGTCAAGTCCAAATATTCGACACAACCTTGAGAGATGGTGAGCAAGTACCTGGCTGCAAGCTAAATACACCTGAAAAACTGATCATAGCGGAGCGCCTGGACGAACTTGGGGTCGACATCATTGAAGCGGGATTTCCAATTTCAAGCCCGGGAGATTTCAACTCTGTCGTAGAGATTGCCAAGCTGGTTAAAAATGCTACGGTTTGCGGACTTACCCGTGCCAATAAAAAGGATATCGATGCCGCAGCACAGGCACTTGAACACGCGGTCAAACCCAGAATTCACACCGGGATAGGAACTTCCGAATCTCACATACGCTACAAATTCAACTCAACTCCTGAAAAGATCCTGGAGCGAGCCGTAGAGGCGGTAAGCTACGCCAAATCCTTTGTTGAGGATATTGAATTCTATGCGGAAGACGCGGGCCGCACGGACAATGAATTTTTAGCCAAAGTTTGTGAAGAGGTCATAAAAGCGGGTGCAACAGTATTGAACATCCCGGACACTACCGGTTATTGTCTTCCCGAAGAATACGGGGCAAAAATGACCTATCTGAAAGAAAATGTGAAAGGCATTGAGAACGTGGTTCTCTCCTGCCATTGCCACAATGATCTGGGTCTCGCCACGGCGAATTCCATTGCCGGAGTTCAGGCCGGAGCCAGACAAATCGAATGTACCATAAATGGCATAGGAGAGCGCGCCGGGAACACCTCGTTGGAAGAAGTGGTCATGATCATGAAGCAGCATCCTTACCTCAATCTCGATACAAACATCAATACCCAGCTTCTTTACAGCACGAGTCAAATGGTGCAGCACCACATGGGAATCCTGGTCCAGCCCAACAAGGCTGTTGTCGGCGAGAATGCTTTTGCGCACAGTTCCGGTATTCACCAGGACGGTGTGATCAAGAATCGCGAGACGTATGAAATCATGGACCCGTCTGACGTGGGGGTCACCGAATCTTCAATCGTTTTGACTGCTCGCAGCGGAAGAGCCGCCCTGGCCTACCGCGCCAAGAAAATCGGTTTCGATCTCACGAAGTTGGAATTGGACAAAGTCTATCCCGAATTTCTCAAATGTGCTGACTATCAGAAAGAAGTTGAAGATGAGGATATCGAGAAGATCGTCAAATCGGTACGTGCACAGCTGGAAAAAATTGCCTCCTGATCCACAGAAATTTCCTAAATTGAGGGCCTAAATCGGAATTGATGAAACTGAAAATTGCTGTTTTGCCCGGAGATGGAATTGGCCCGGAAGTGACCGATCAGGGCTTGAAGGTTCTGAAAGCCATTGGCCAGAAATACGGACATCAGTTTGACTTGAAAAGTGCCCTCGTGGGTGCCTGTGCCATAGATTCCGGTGGAGATCCTCTGCCCGAGGAAACACTGGAGCTCTGCAAAAATTCGGACGCCATACTCTTCGGAGCTATAGGAGACCCCAAATACGAGAACAGCCCAGACGCCAAAACGAGACCTGAAGAAGGCATTCTTCGCCTGAGGAAGGAATTGGGTCTTTACGCCAACATCAGACCCCTAAAAGTATATCAACCCCTGATTCACAAATCTCCGATCAAGGAAAAAGTGATCAAGAACACGGACTTCGTTATTTACAGGGAACTCAGTGGTGGTATTTACTACGGTGACAAAACAGAGAGCCAGGGAGGTGATTCGGCAACCGATTCCTGCCCTTACACAGCGGCCGAAGTGGATCGGATAGCTCACCTCGCTTTCAAGGCGGCTATCTCCCGCAGGAAAAAATTGACCCTTGTTGACAAGGCTAACGTATTGGCGACGTCGAGACTTTGGAGATCTCGGGTCAAGGAACTGGCCAAATCGTATCCGGAGGTCACCGTCGACTACCTTTATGTTGACAATGCGGCTATGAAAATTCTCCTGAACCCAAGACAATTTGATGTTATCCTAACGGACAATATGTTCGGAGACATCCTTTCGGATGAATCGAGCGTGATCTCGGGATCCATCGGATTGCTCGCGTCGACCTCACTCGGTGATGATTCCGTGCTCTTTGAACCGATTCACGGATCCTTCCCGGACATGAAAGGAAAGGACCAGGCCAACCCCTTGGCTACGATTCTGTCTGTTGCCCTTCTTCTGGACCATTTCAAGCTTCATGAAGAGGCAGACGCAGTGAGAAATGCAGCGGAGAAGTCGATCGAGCTCAACATCACAACACCCGATATCAACGCCACCAAGAAATTTGCCCGAACAACGGTCGTCGGTGATTTCATTTCGGAATACATTATTGACAAGAAAAGTGTTCTGTACAAAGTCGAAAACATCTCACTGGGTCAATCGACTATCATTTAAATGGAATTCAAAGAAGTTGTCTTAAAGCGCAGGTCGGTCAGGAAATTTGACCCGAATAAAAAGCTGGACTCCAAAATTGTCAGGGACTGCCTGGAACTTGCAACCCTGGCGCCCAACAGCAGCAATATGCAGCTCTGGGAGTTCTACCATGTGACTTCCCCCGATAAATTGAAAAAACTCTCCAATTACTGTTTCGATCAAAACGCGGCCAAAACTGCACAGCAAATGGTGGTCCTGGTCACCCGTAAGGATAAATGGAAGACCCGGGTTCGCTGGCACGTTAAAATGATGGAAGGCAAATTCGGAAAAAAGAAATGGGAGGACTACAGCAAAAGGGAGCGATTCGCCTTTACCTATTATAAAAAGATAGTGCCGGTCACCTATGCGGATTTCGGAGGAATTTTGGGTTGGATCAAATACCTGTTCTACTGGCTCATTGGCTTTTTCAGGCCCATATATCGCCAGGCCCGACACAGTGACATGCGTGTTGTGGTCCACAAAACCCAGGCGCTTGCGGCTCAAAACTTCATGCTGGCCATGACCGATGCGGGGTACGACACCTGCCCTATGGAAGGCAGTGATACACTGAGGATCAAGAAATTGCTCGGACTGCCCTTTGGAGCCGAAATCAATATGGTCATTGCTTGTGGAGTGCGACTCCCCGAAGGCGTTTATGGAGACCGGATCCGGCTGCCCTTTGAGGAAGTCTACCACAAAGTCTGATTGAATTCCAATTCCGCAAACGTAATTTACGATCGCTTTTCTCGTCTGATTCAGGTATGAACCTGTATCTTTGATCATCAATCATTTGGAAAATGGCAATTGACAGAATTATTCAGAGCATCCGATCGAACAAACAGAATCATCTCGTCAATTTCGGACTTCGATCCAAAACTGAGGTGTTCACCAATGAGCTCTTTCTCATACTTTTTGACGCTGAAACTTCCGTAAGCAATAATATGGAGGATCTGGCGGATCTGTTCAAAGACATTTACGGTCGCATCGAGACATGTGAGGAACAGGACTATATCTCGATCTGGAAGAGATTCCTGGTCGGTCTGCCGGACATACTGGAAAAACTAAACCAGGATGCCAAGTGTCTGTATGAGCATGATCCTGCTGCCAATAGCGTGGAAGAAGTAATTCTCGCCTACCCGGGATTCTTCGCCATAGCCGTTTACCGTCTGAGTCATGAATTTCAGAAGAACAACATGCCCCTGGTTCCCCGTATGATGAGCGAATACGCTCACCGACTTACGGGTATAGACATCCACCCGGGCGCGACGATAGGCTCTCCTTTTTTCATTGATCATGGCACCGGCGTGGTCATCGGTGAGAGTGCAGTAATCCGAAACCATGTGAAAATCTACCAGGGAGTTACCCTGGGGGCCCTCCAGGTTTCCAAAGACATGAAAGACACGAAACGGCACCCAACAGTTGAAGATGACGTGACCATCTACGCCGGAAGCACAATTTTAGGAGGAGACACCGTGATAGGAGCCCATTCGACCATTGGTGGAAATGTGTGGCTCACCCAATCTGTGCCGCCCAACTCACGGGTATATCAGACATCCGAGATCAAACTCAAAAGCAAAGTCAACGAATCCTGAAATAAAAAATGCGCAAGAACAACATCTACGAACTGATCGGCAACACGCCTCTGGTACGATCGAGAAGCCTCGTCACCAAGCCGGGAGTTCGTCTCTTTTTCAAGATGGAAGGACACAACCCGGGCGGCAGTGTGAAGGACCGGCCTGCCCTGAACATGATCAAAAGTGCGCTCGACCGTGGAGAGATTGATCAGAACAGCAAACTCATTGAGGCGACTAGCGGAAACACAGGGATTGCACTGGCGATGATCGCGGGCTTGTTCCATCTTGACATGGAACTGGTCATGCCGGAGAACGCGACCCGGGAGCGTGTGCAAACCATGCGGGCCTACGGAGCGAAAGTCACTTTGACTTCCTCTGACAGTGGCATTGAAGGGGCGCGCGACTACGCCGAAGCCAAGGTTCGCGACGAGGGTTATGTCATGCTGAACCAATTCGGGAACCCAGACAACTGGAAGGCCCATTACAAAACGACCGGGCCCGAGATCTGGAAGGACACCGAACAAGAGGTGACCCATTTCGTATCGGCCATGGGTACCACCGGGACCATCATGGGAGTTTCAACCTACCTGAAAGAGCAGAATCCAGGCATTCAGATCATCGGGGCACAGCCCACAGACAATTCCAGCATTCCGGGAATTCGAAAATGGCCCGAAGAATACCTGCCCAAAATCTTTGACTCAACCAAAGTAGATCGTATCGAAGAAGTCAGCGAAGCGCAGGCACGGCAGATGACGCGGCGACTCGCTCGCGAAGAGGGTGTATTTGCCGGCATGAGCAGTGGCGGCTCGGCAACCGTGGCTTTGCGAATCGCTAATGAGCTGGACTACGGGACGGTCGTCTGCATCATTTGCGATCGGGGGGACCGCTACCTGTCTTCAGATCTTTTTTGATTATCTCTACCCGTTTTATAACCGATTCGCTTTCTTGGTTTTTCTTTTGGTTTAGACAATAAACGCTGAAGAACCTCGTATATCTCGGTGAACTGTTCATGTGTCTGTGATTCTACCTCTTTGATTTTGGCCATTATTTCATCATAGTTATTGGCCAGTTTTCTCAATTGAATGAAAGTCTTTATAATTTGGATATTCATTTGCACCGCTTTTTCACTATTCAAAACACTTGACAGCATCAATATTCCATGTTCTGTAAACACAAAAGGTTCCCTTCTGCGTCCACCCCAACTTGAGGTCGCATTTTGCGACTTCAAGTCAGCCCATTCCTGTTTCGACATACGGAACATAAAATCCTGCGGAAAGCGACCAGGATTTCTTTTTACTTGCTCGTTAAGACGCTTAGTCTCTACTTGGTAAAGGTCTGCTAAATCTCTATCCAACATTACTTTTTGATCTCGAATTACATAAATTCTCTTTATTATAGCTTCGTCCGGAATCGATACTTTCTTGGTCATATTATTCAAAGTTACTTCTGGGTTATTTCTACCTTTATATTCCTGGGTATCCTTCCCCTTCTACCTTTGTACCATGCGGCCGACCGAAAAATACACTGTAACTACACATGCAAATTCCTTCCATTCGGATAAAGTGCAATATCCGGCTTTTTGGAATCATAATGCCTTGATCTTTCCTTGAAACTGTTATGGTTTTAGCGTAAGCTTATCCTCTGAGGCCTTGATCTCCTGCTCATTGAGCATCATCTTTACGAACTCGCCGTCGAGGTATTTTTGGGCCTGGTCGTCATAGTGTTTGCTGAAGACATTTCCGGACTGACCTGTGGGCAGGATGGCACAGGCGTTCTCCACATTCGAGAAATCGATGACTCTTCTTGTCGAAGGGCCTGCTGTAATCTCAAAGGAACCGGAGCCATTGATTTGAAACAGCTGGTTGTTGATCACCTCGTTTCCTCCGTGGGTGCTGAAAGGACCTACATTGAAGAAAGATCTCAGTAAGCCGCTTTTGTCGAAGGTGTGCTTGTGCGTCACCTGCGCAGCCTTCGCCCATTTCCAGTCCTTCAAATCCTTGCCGTATTTGTCCTCAAGGGTCGCAATGGCTTCATGTAGTGAACGAGTGAAGATCTCCTCGCGGTTTTCTTTGACTTCCTCGGTAGAGATGTCATCCCACCACACCGATTTGAGCATTTGAATCTGCTTCGCGATCTGACGTTTGGACAGATGGGCCTTGATGAACTGATCGAAAGCCTCCTCCCCCATCTCATCCTTAAAGGTGTTTTCGAGAATGTTGTAGATCAGGGTGAAATAGATCGTAGGCGCGATGTCTTTTTTTCTGTAGGATCCGTCCCAACCTTTCAACACTTCTATGGCCTCTTTTTCGAGGTCACTCATTTTGACCAGCGACATGTTTCTCAGAACAATGCTTGCGAGTTCAGCCGAGTTGGAAGATTCGACGTTGTATATCATCTGTTCCACGTCCTTCTGAGCGAAATCATCCCGGGCCTCCAACAACTCGACAATCTTCTTGGCCCGGTCTTCCGGCAGGTAATAGCCGGGATACAATCTTCCGTCGACTTCCTCGGGCTGGTTGTTGGCCGAATACACATAATCCCATCGTGGGTTTATTGCCTGTGGATTCTGATCGAAGTCGAGAAACATCAAATGGTCCTGGGTTGGGTCCGCCCCATCGAGGATGAACTTGGAATGGACCCCTTCTGCACGTGAATAGAGCTGTGCGGCACCAAACCAGGCGATGTTGCCCTTTGCATCCCCGTACATGATGTTCAGACCCGGGGCGTGAATTTTTGAGACTCCATCGCGAAATTCGGTCAAACTTCCCGCATGGGATATCTCGTAGGAAACCTGCAGCATCTCATTCTCCAAACGCGTATAGATCCAGTCCATGGCCACGGGTTCCTCGCGGCTGATCGTTTGCACCAGGTCGTTCATGACCGGGCCGTGCTTGCCGGAACGGACCGTGAATTTCACGTCGTCTTCACCTTTCACTTTGATCACTTCCTCACGGATTTCAAACTCAGCCTCTTGAGGCTCATGGTAAAAATCGAGATCATCGTTCTCCAGCATTGTCATTCCATAGGCGTAGTTTCGGTTGTGCGCCAACAGAGGAAAAGGAGTCAGGGCGAGGTGGAAGCCGTACATTTCATAGTTAGGTGTGACCACGTGGGCCTGGTACCAAACCGCTGGCTGGGCAAATCCAATGTGCGGATCATTTGCAAAGATGACTTGTTTGTTTTTTGTCTTGTCTGGGCCGACCACCCAGCTGTTGCTTCCTATAAAAGGGGGAATCGGACTTTTTTCAAGGATCCCGTCCATAGCTCCGATCATATTCTGGGCCAATGCACCGGGACGTCGCGCATTCTTTATCAAAGTCGTTCTGGGGTCAATATTGACATCCAGATCGGCTATGTATTCACCTCCTAACTTCTCCTGCAAATGCGACAGAAGCGGATCCGTCTTCTGTGCCTGGGCGAAACCAAAGCTCATATATCCAAAAACATTGTAGATGTCATTCAGGTTGTATGTCTCTTTATCGATACCCAGAAGTCGAAATTCAATCGGCGTCCTGCCCGATTCTATGAACCTGTTGATCCCATCGAGGTAGGCCTGACTCAATAAGTACGCATTCGAAGTCGTATCCAGTTTCTGCATGGCTTTAGCCGAAGCGTATTCAATTCCCAGACCTCTGAAAAACTTGTCTGTTTCAACGAGATCAGGTCCGAAAAGCTCGGATAACCTACCTGCTGCAATCCGTCGTACCAATTCCATTTGCCATAGCCGGTCCTGAGCGTGAACATATCCCAGAGCCAGATAAGCATCGGATTCTTTTTCGGCATAAATGTGTGGGACACCGAACTCATCGAAATAGACTTCAACCTCTGAAGTCAGTCCAGGGAGTTCGACGGTGCCCTTGTAAGTCGGTTTTTGACTTTGGGCAAAGAAGTAAAAAGCAATAAGCAAAAGAAGGGCAAAAGCGATCGAGCCCACGACAATTTTCCGGATCATTTTCTCTCGATTTTGATCAAATATAGGCAAAAAAAAACCCCAATTTAATTGAGGTTCTAAAAATGACTTTTTAATTAGTAGTAGGTCTTAAAATTCTTCTTCTCCCTGACGGATCGGCACGGTCTGAGGGGTAAAATCCTGTCCGCCCCAAAGCTCACCTGACTCATCCGTTTTGCTATAGTCATAGGCCCATCTGTGTACCTCCGGAATCTCTCCCGGCCAGTTGCCGTGCATGTGCTCCACAGGTGCTGTCCATTCAAGCGTATTTCCTTTCCAGGGGTTCTTCTCGGCTTTCTTTCCTTTGGCAATGCTAAAGAAGAAATTGGCCAGGAAGATCAATTGAGCGGCTCCTCCAATCAGAGCAAATACCGTCATCACCTTGTTGATGTGCAAAAGATCATCAAACATAGGGAACGCCGTGTTGCTGTAGTATCGTCTTGGAAGTCCGGCCAAACCGGTAAAGTGCATCGGGAAGAACACTCCGTATGCAGAGATCGCTGTAAACCAGAAATGCAGATATCCCATGTCTTTGTTCATCATCTTACCGTACATCTTTGGAAACCAGTGATAGACCCCTGCGAACATACCGAACAAAGCGGAAATACCCATAACCAGGTGGAAATGCGCCACGACAAACATCGTATCGTGTACATTGATATCCAAAGCACTGTCTCCTAGAATCAATCCGGTCAGACCTCCTGTAATGAAGGTAGAGACCATACCGATTGAAAACAACATCGCCGGATTCAATTGCAGGTTTCCACGCCAAAGTGTCGTGATGTAGTTGAAAGCTTTTACAGCGGATGGAATTGCGATCAGAAGGGTCGTAAAGGTAAATACAGACCCCAGGAACGGGTTCATACCCGTCACGAACATATGGTGTCCCCAAACGATGGTCGAAAGGAATGCAATTGCCATGATCGATCCGATCATCGCCCGGTATCCAAAAATTGGTTTACGGGCATTCGTAGAGATTACTTCCGAGGTGATTCCGAGCGCAGGAAGGAGAATGATATAAACCTCCGGGTGCCCAAGGAACCAGAACAAGTGTTCGAAAAGAATCGGAGATCCTCCCTTATAGTGCAATACTTCCCCCTGGATAAAGATGTCCGAGAGAAAGAATGATGTTCCAAAACTACGGTCAAAAATAAGCAGCAGAGCCGCAGACAGAAGAACCGGAAAAGAGATCACACCAATTACGGCAGTGATCAGGAATGCCCAGATCGTCAAAGGCAGGCGCGTCATTTTCATTCCTTTGGTCCTCAAATTCAGAACCGTAACGATATAATTAAGAGATCCCATCAGAGAAGAGGCAATGAATATCGCCATGGAAACGAGCCACAGTGTCATTCCTAAACCTGAACCTGACATGGCCTGAGGCAATGCGCTCAAAGGCGGGTAAATGGTCCAACCTGCAGCGGCAGGCCCGGTATGTACAAAGATTGAAATGAACATCACCAAACTCGACAGGAAGAACAACCAGTAGGAGATCATGTTCAGAAATCCGGAAGCCATGTCACGCGCCCCGATCTGCAAAGGGATAAGCAGGTTACTAAATGTACCACTCAAACCTGCAGTCAAAACAAAGAAAACCATGATAGTTCCGTGAATCGTAACGAGTCCCATGTACATGTCCGGGGTCATTTGACCTCCTTCTCCACCCTTTCCGAGAAAGGCTTCAATGATGCTGAAGCTCTGATCCGGATAAGCCAACTGCAAACGGAACAAAAGAGACATGAACACACCAATGACTCCCATGAACATACCCGTAATGAGGTATTGCTTGGCAATCATCTTGTGATCCTGGCTAAAAATGTATTTAGTGATGAATGTTTCCTTATGATGGTGATGATCTGACATTTCCTAAATTAATTTTCGGTGATTCTTTAGTTATTAATTACCTGAGCTAGGGTTTTTTGCTCGCCCAACCATTTGTTGAAGTCTGCTTCTTCCTCGACCACAACCTTCATTTGCATGTTGTAATGCGAGGATCCGCAGATCTTATTGCAGAGTAGCAGGAAGTCAAACTCGACAGGATCTTTGTCATTTGATTTCCTAAGTTCATTGATCGCTTCATACTTTGCCTTCGTATCTTCATTCTCACGCATTTCTGCGGTAGTCACCGTTGGGGTGAAACCGAAGGATGTAGTCATACCGGGAACGCAATTGATCTGCGCCCGGAAATGAGGCATATAGGCCGAATGCATAACATCCTGTGACCTGAATTTGAAGATCACTTTTCTCCCTTTGGGAAGGTGCAGTTCGCGCACCGGAATGTCGTCAGCAGAGCGCTTGTCGCTCATGTCAACTCCCATGGTGTTGATTCCTTCGATAAAATTCACATGACCCACACCGAGTTCATTATCCGCTCCGGCATAACGCGCTTCCCAGTTGAACTGTTTGGCGTATACTTCAATGATCAATGGGTTCTCCGCATCGGAGAGGTCCTGAACATTGTTCCAGGTATAAAGCCCGTAGATGATCAAAACCGAAAGAACGATAGTCGGTGTCACCGTCCACCACATCTCTAATTTATGACTGTCGGCAAAGAACATGGCCTTTCTACCTTTTATACCCCTGTATTTGAAGGTAAAAAAGTAGATCAGGAACTGCGTGATGAACTGAACCACCAGGATCAGTCCCATGGTGATCACAAAGAGATTGTCAATATCCTCGCCTTCCAGGGAGGCCGATTGTCGTGGCAGCAAAACCACGCGCCCCTGGAACATGGAATACAGCATCAGGCCATAGATGAACCCACCTAAACCTAGCATCAACCAGCCGTTGATATTGTTCTCTTTCTCCGTCGCTACCTGTTCCTTCTTTGTCAATCCCAAAAGTTTGAAGAACTGCCAGACAGCCGTCGCAATTAGAATAAAAACAAGGATGTAAAATAGTGCTTTCATCAATATTTTGTAAAGTTTTTAGGCGGATTTGAATGCCGTCAAATATAAATAAATTTATTAACTACTTTTTTCTCAATTCTTTGAGGACGCCTTCTGCAGTGCCCCTTCCGGATTCGGTTTAGTAATGATACAATTCGCTTTCCTTCATGAACGGATTGCCTTTCGCGTGCAACGGAGCTTTCGCAATTGCCGAGAACACGACAAAGATGAAGAGTCCGAGGAAAAAAGCAAGCGATGACAATTCGGGAATTCCGATGCTCCAACTGTCACCCACAGTTGCCGGTGAGATCAACTGAAAAATATCAATGAAATGACCCGTCAGGATCACGAATCCTGCTGCAACAACAAACCACGGGATGCGCTTGAAATCGCTGTCCATAAGAATCAGTATCGGAAAGACAAAATTCATGACCAGCATCGAAATGAACGGCAACTGGTATGACCCGATCAGCCTTGGATAAAAATAAGCCGCTTCTTCCGGAATGTTCGCATACCACTGCAACATAAACTGGTCAAAGAAGAAGTAGGTCCAGAAAATACTGAAACCGAACATATATTTGGCCAGGTCATGTATATGGCTGTTGTTTACAAATGGGATAACACCTTTGTTCTTCAAATAGATGGTTACAAGGGCAATTGTTGTGATCGCAGAGACAAGAACGCTTGCGAATACATAGAACGAATACAATTGGCTGTACCAGTGTGGGTCCAGTGACATCAGCCAGTCAAATGACATGAAAAGCTCGAAAATTCCGAAGATTACAATAAAGGTCACCGACATGTTGAAACTTTTCTTGTAGAGCTTGACGTCGCCAGACTCGTCCAGAGCCAGAGAATTCCTGCGCAGTAGGTACCTGAAAAGATTATAGGTACCCAAGTAGATAAAACTTCGGATCAACCATCCCGGGATGTTCAACCACCAGGATTTCCCCTGGATGATCTCATCGTCAGCAGCTGCCTCCCCCATCCAGACATACATGTGATTGAAGTGCATGGCCGAAAGCAGCAGGAAAATAAAGAGCAGAATTGAACCGGGCAGTATGTACGCAGAGATACCTTCCATGATTCTGAAAAGCACAATCGACCATCCAGCCTGGGCCGCCCATTGAATGGCATAGAAAACCAGAACACAAACTGAGATCATCAGAAAGAAGAAGGCAGCGATGAAAAAGGCTGTCCAAGGTCTGTTCTGTGCCTGGTGCAACAGGTGTTCCAAATGGCTTTGCTCCTCCTCCGCACTGTGCTCCCCGGAGGCCTCACCATGCGATGATGCATCGTCGTGGGATTCAGAGGCAGCATGCGCCTCTCCTCCGCCGTGATGACCGTCATCAGCATGTTGCATGGCCGCCACCTCTTCTGTGGTAGAAGGTGCCGAAAGGAATCCATACCCGATGCCCAGAAGACCGAGAATCATCAGTACGATTGAAACAGTTTTAAGTTTTCCCGAAAATGTATACATTTTATACTGTATTTGTTATCCTACATTAATTTTTTAAGAGCTCTGCTCTTAGCGTCTCTACATAGTGAACCACTTGCCAACGCTCCTTTTCTGTCAACTGTGACGAATGTGAGCCCATAAGGTTCCTGCCGTACATCAGCACGTGATAGATGCTTCCCTGTGTGATATCCCGGTCCTTGTAATTCGGAACACCGAGGAATTTTTCGTTTTTTACCAAGGTTCCCATGCCATCCCCTTTGTCTCCATGACAGGTGGCGCAGTAAATGGTGTACATAGCCTTACCGTTTTCCAGGTTCTTCTCATTGACCTCCAGCGGAGACCTCAGGGAATCCTTCGCCATTTGGTAGCCCGCTTCAGAATTTGGGTACTCGTATACCGTGGTACCCCTTGCAATGGTACCCTCTACAGGTAATTGGGCGCTTATTCCGTTGTCAAAAACCGGGCTGGTAGAGTAAGTCTCATAAGGAATCGGGTCGTACATATCCACGTCACCCATGTACTGAGCCTTTCTCGTCGTCGGCCTGTCTTTGCCGCACGACACAAGGGCCGCAAGCAACAATCCTGTACAAACTATGCTGAGTAATTTTTTCATCGTTTAATGCTTTTCTACGATTTTTGTTTCGATGGCTCCCGTTTTTGTCAAAAACGATTCCAATTCTTTTTCATCTCCGGTAACCGGGACTTCCATGAGGAATTTGTCATCCGTCGTCCGCGGATCTGGATTTGAGGCCTTGACAAAAGGTCCGATCTTGCTTCTCATGTAAAAGGTGATCACCATCAGGTGAGATGCAAAGAACACCGTCATTTCAAACATGATCGGAACGAAGGCCGGCATGTTCTCCGCATAGGAGAAACTCGGCTTACCTCCGATATTCTGGGGCCAGTCTTCAATCATCATGAAATTCATCATCCAAACCGCGAATCCAAGTCCGGTCAAACCGTACAGAAAAGCGGTAATGGCTATTCGGGTTCCACCGATTCCCATGGCTTTTTCAAGTCCGTGAACCGGAAACGGAGTGTAAACTTCTTCGATATGATGATCAGCTTCACGAACTTCTTTGACGGCCTTCAAAAGAACGTCGTCATCGTCGTATATCGCGTGTATGACTTTATCACTCATCTTTTTGTTTTTATCGTGATTCTATTTCTTCTATTTGTTGTCTCTTTCTCTTTTGAAATTGTCACCTGATGATTTCAGGATCGATTTCACCTCCGCCTGCGCCACTACCGGGAAGGTTCGGGCATACAGCAGAAACAGTACAAAGAAAAATCCTACGGTTCCCATGAAAATGCCTACGTCGACGAAAGTTGGTTCAAACATGGTCCATGTCGATGGCAGGTGACCTCGGCTCAGGTTGATGACGATGATGTCAAAACGTTCAAACCACATCCCGATATTGATGATGATGGCCATGATGAACGAAACCGTGTAATTGGTTCTCAATTTTTTGATCCACAGCAACTGGGGGAAGACCCCGTTACACAAAATCAGCGCCCAGAAAGCCCACCAGTATGGGCCCGTAGCTGCCCCAATGGACAGATACGTGAAATCCTCATAAGAGCTTCCGGAGTACCATCCCACAAAGAATTCAGACAGATAAGCGACCATGACGATGCCTCCTGTGACCAGGATGACCTTGTTCATGTTCTCAATGTGTACTCTCGTGATATAGGCTTCTAAATTTGAAACCTTGCGCATGACGATCAATAGGGTCTGCACCATCGCGAAACCCGAGAATACAGCTCCTGCAACGAAATATGGAGGATAAACGGTACTGTGCCAACCCGGAATAACTGAAGTAGCAAAGTCAAAGGATACGATTGTGTGCACAGAGAGTACCAGCGGCGTGGCCAAACCTGCCAAGACCAGTGAAACTTCCTCAAATCGCTGCCAGTCTTTCGCTCTTCCGGTCCAACCGAAACTGAGCAAACTGTAGATTTTTTTCTGAAATGGCTTGGTAGCCCTGTCCCGGATCATGG
>JAHEHE010000103.1 GCA_024644725.1 Flavobacteriaceae bacterium
TCCTACTTTGAGGCCCCTGCCAATCAAAAAGGTGTTGTTTTCATTCAGTTCCTTCTCAGTGATCTGGTACTCTTTCAGGATGCTGTATATCGTTTCTTTTGGCACAACTTCGTGGTAGATGAAATTGTCCACAACAATGTCACGAGCTCCGATCTGGCTGAGTTCCTCGCTGCTGACATTGTCCAGGGGATCATAGTTCTTGTTCGGAATGACAATCAAGTCATCCGTTTTTACATTGCCCTTAACATCCGGATTGAGCTTAAGAAGATCATAGGGTGTTACTGAGAGGGATTTGGCAATGCTTTCGATGCTCTCCCCTTCCCTGACCTTGTATGTGATGTATTTTTTATCCTGCGCCTCAAGCACACCCGTCGATAAAACAAGGGTGAAAAAGAGCAAACACGGTAAAAACTTGAGTAAACGCTTCATGATCTAAGTTCTTAACTTGATATATATTTTATTATTCCCATTCAATCGTTGCAGGTGGCTTCGAACTGATGTCATATACGACCCGGTTCACTCCTTTGACCCCGTTGATGATCTTATTCGAGGTCTCCTGTAAAAATTTATACGGAAGGTCAACCCAATCCGCTGTCATTCCATCTGTGGAATATACAGCTCGTAAAGCCACAACTCGCTCATAGGTTCGCTCATCCCCCATCACACCGACGGAATTCACGGGCAAAAGCATGGCACCAGCCTGCCAGACGCTGTCGTACAGCCCCCAACGTTTCAGGCCTTCGATAAAAATATGATCCACCTCCTGAAGCAGGGTCACTTTTTCAGCCGTGATGTCCCCTAAAATGCGTATACCCAAACCGGGACCGGGAAACGGATGACGCCCCAGCAGCTCATCGTCGATGCCCAGGCTCCGTCCTACACGACGCACTTCATCCTTGAAAATCATTCGCAAAGGCTCCACAATTTTCAGTTTCATAAAATCAGGGAGACCACCCACATTGTGGTGCGATTTTATGGTTGCAGAAGGTCCTCCGTGGACCGATACCGATTCGATCACGTCCGGATAGATTGTGCCCTGACCCAAAAAGGTAACGTCTTCAATCAAATGCGCCTCATCGTCAAAGACCTCGATAAAGGTTCCTCCGATGGCTTTTCGTTTCGCTTCTGGCTCCACGATGCCTTTAAGTTTATCCAAGAATCGCTCTGAGGCATCTACCCCCTTGACATTCAAGCCCATGTGCTCGTACTGATCGAGAACGCGCTCAAATTCATGTTTTCTCAGCAAGCCGTTGTTCACGAAAATGCAGTAGAGGTTCTTTCCGATGGCCTTGTCCAGCAAAACGGCCGCAACCGTAGAGTCAACACCTCCTGAAAGACCCAAAACAACTTTTTCATCACCAATGGTTTCTTTCAGGTGGGCCACCGTAGTTTCTACAAAGGCATCAGGCGTCCAGTCTTGCTTGAGTCCGGAAATATGAACCAGGAAGTTTTCAAGGAGACGGGTCCCATCCGTCGTGTGATAAACCTCCGGATGAAACTGAATTGCATAGGTCTCTTCGCCTTCTACTTTATAGGCGGCATTGTCTATATCATTCGTACTGGCTATCACCTTGTAATTGTCGGGCAACTCCATGATCGTGTCACTGTGCGACATCCAAACCTGGGTCCCCTCACTGATCCCGTCAAAGAGCTCATTGGAATGATCCAGGTAAGACAGGTTTGCACGTCCGTATTCTCTCGAATTTGAAGCTCCCACCTTACCTCCAAAAAAATGAACCAGGTATTGAGCCCCGTAACAAATTCCCAGAAGGGGCTTCTTCCCTTTCACGTTGCTGAGATCCGGGTGTGGGGCGTCCTCATTGCGCACCGAATACGGGCTTCCCGACAGGATTACTGCCTGGAAGTCATTTACATCAAATTTTTTGCTGTTGTAGGGATGAATCTCACAGTAGATGTTGAGCTCCCTGACTCTTCTCGCGATCAACTGAGTCACCTGTGACCCGAAATCGAGAATTAAAACCTTGTTCTGCATGCGCAAAAATAAAATTTAATTCAGAAAAACGGCTTCGTTCGCCCAATTTTTATACCATATGAATTTGACTTATATTTAGAGGACCACTAAACATCTTGCTGAAGACATGAAATTCCCAATCTTCCTAATAGCCTGCGTGGCCGCCTTACATACTCATGGCTTGATTGCACAGGAAGCGGAAAATGAGGGTCACTCCAATCCGCAGCACGAAGAATTCAAGCATCATTTTATCGGCCTTTCCATCGGACATACGCATATTTCCGGCGGTATCCGCGATGGAGAAAGAAAATGGCTTGCTCTGCCTTCTTTCGGATTTTCTTACGTGTATGCCTTCAACCCGAAATGGGCCATTGGGCTTCACAACGAGATGATCGTGGAAGATTTTGTGGTTCAGTCTTCAGGTTCGCAATCCATTGCGATTCGAAACGAAACAGGAGGTGATATTACAGGCATCGAGAGAGGGCGTCCGATTGCTGTGGCCGTAGTCGGCATCTACAAAATACACAAACATATTGGCTTGTTGGCAGGAGGAGGCATGGAATTTTCGGAGCATGAAGACTTTGCGCTTGTCAAGATTGGCGCGGAATTCCCCTACCATTTTGCACCCGGCTGGGAAATGTTTGGAACCTTGTCGGCCGACTTCAAAATTGACGCCTACGACAGCTTCTCGTTTGGTTTCGGTGTGGCTCGTTTATTCTGATTTGCGCTTGCCTGTCAACGGAATGTCTCCCTGGGACGAACTAGCTACGCCTTCAAATGAATTCTTGTCAAAATTCAACTCAAGCTGCACGCGGTCTCCCTCTACGATAACAACACCGGTCAGTTTGTTCTTCTTGGTCTGAATTTCATCCAGATCGGAAGTGTAGGAACCGATGCTTATGGTTCCTTTTAAGGCTTTCTTTTCTTTGGTCAGACTGATCAATCCGTTTTGATATCCGTAGGGAGCATTCGGTGCTTCGTATTCCCAATCGCCTACAAACTTTTTTACCCCAAAGGCAACCTCATCGGCACTGAAACTCATCGATACAAAGAGCAGCATGACAATGGCTGCTGAAGCAATAATTCTATTCATGATTATTTGTGTTAAAAGGTTATTCAAAGATATTTGATTTTGCAAAACCCACCGCATCAAAATCAAAAAAAACCCGCCACAATTGTGGCGGGTTTTTTAAAAGAGTTTGAAAACTAATTTAGTCTTCCTTGACTTCTTCGAAATCTACATCCTGGACATCGTCCTGCGATGCCTCTCCTTCAGAGGACTCTCCTGCTCCAGCATCAGCTCCAGGCTGAGGGCCGGCTGACTGAGAATCCTGCTGGGCTTTGTACATTTCCTCAGAGGCCGCTTTCCAGGCTTCATTGATCTTCTCCATGGCCGCGTCGATCTGGGCCAGGTCTTTCGATTCATGCGCCTTCTTCAGCTCTTCCAGAGCGCTTTCGATCGGCCCTTTCTTATCGGCTGAAAGTTTGTCTCCAAATTCCTTGAGTTGACTTTCGGTCTGGAAGATCATCGCGTCTGCCGCATTGATTTTCTCTGCAGTCTCCTTCGCTGCCTTATCCGCTTCGGCATTCGCTTCAGCGTCGGCTTTCATCTTTTGGATGTCCTCTTCAGACAAACCTGATGAAGCTTCAATTCGGATGCTGTGCTCCTTTCCTGTGCCTTTGTCTTTGGCCGACACATTGATAATACCATTGGCATCAATATCAAAGGTCACCTCGATCTGAGGCACGCCTCTTGGCGCTGGTGGAATTCCATCGAGGTGGAATCGACCAATCGTCTTGTTGTCCGCTGCCATGGCACGTTCTCCCTGCACGACATGGATCTCAACCGATGGCTGATTGTCTGCAGCTGTCGAAAACACCTGAGATTTCTTGGTTGGAATCGTGGTGTTGGACTCGATCAACTTGGTAGCCACATTACCCATGGTCTCAATACCGAGTGACAATGGTGTCACGTCCAGCAACAATACGTCTTTCACGTCTCCCGTGAGAACTCCTCCCTGGATTGCAGCACCAATGGCCACAACCTCATCCGGGTTAACTCCCTTCGAAGGCTTTTTCCCGAAGAACTTCTCAACCTCTTCCTGGATTCTTGGCATACGAGTTGAACCTCCTACCAGAATCACCTCATCAACGTCAGACGTTGACAAATCTGCATCTTTCAAGGCTGCACTCACAGGAGCCATAGATCGCTTGATCAGCGAATCTGAAAGCTTTTCAAACTGAGCGCGGGTCAGGGTTTTCACAAGGTGCTTGGGTCCCGATGCGGTAGCCGTTACGTAAGGCAGGTTGATCTCTGTCTGAGAACTTGAAGAAAGCTCAATCTTTGCCTTCTCAGCGGCTTCTTTCAGTCGTTGAAGGGCCATTGGGTCCTTTCGCAGATCCATGTCTTCTTCTTTCATGAACTCCTCAGCCAGCCAGTTGATGATCACCTGGTCAAAATCGTCACCTCCCAGGTGGGTATCCCCATTGGTAGAGAGCACTTCAAAGACTCCATCACCTATTTCGAGGATAGAAATATCAAACGTACCTCCTCCAAGGTCATAAACGGCAATCTTCTTGTCCGCACCTGACTTGTCCAAACCGTAGGCCAGGGCTGCAGCAGTTGGCTCATTGATGATTCGGCTGACTTTCAAACCAGCGATCTCACCCGCTTCTTTTGTAGCCTGTCTCTGTGAGTCATTGAAATATGCAGGTACCGTAACAACGGCTTCCTTAACTTCTGTACCGAGGTAGTCCTCAGCTGTTTTCTTCATTTTTTGCAGCACCATGGCAGAAATCTCCTGAGGCGTGTATAACCTGCCGTCGATATCCACACGTGGTGTATCATTGTCTCCTTTGACGACCGTGTAAGGAACCCGTTCAGCCTCTACTTTCGACTCCGAATATTTGTTCCCCATGAATCTCTTGATGGAGTAAATCGTATTTTTGGGATTGGTCACGGCCTGACGCTTTGCAGGGTCACCAACTTTTCTCTCGCCTCCTTCTACAAAGGCAACTATAGAAGGAGTTGTTCTTTTTCCTTCCGCATTGGGAATCACAACCGGCTCGTTTCCTTCCATCACGGAAACGCAGGAGTTCGTGGTTCCTAAATCAATTCCAATTATCTTGCTCATGATATGATATATTAATTTGTATTCAACTTTATTTAAACGCTGCCTCATTCAGGTCAATGATTGTGCCATAGCTGTTTTTGCCGTAAAATGACAGTTTTTGACATTTTTTAATGACATAGTGACATAAAAACAACAATAAGACGTTTGTATCTTGACACAGAAGCAGCTATTTTTGACCCGTTTTTTTGCCATGCGACGAATTTCATATGCCCAGATATTACTTTTGATGCTCTTTATGAGCACTTTGAGGATGGTCGCACAATCCGATCCGAAAAGAGAATTCAGGGGTGTCTGGATTGCAACCGTGAGCAATATCGACTGGCCGAGTACCAGAAACCTGACTTCGATGGAACAAAAAAAGGAGTTCATCGAATTGCTCGACATGTGCAAAAGCATGAATTTCAATGCAGTCATCTTCCAGGTCCGCCCTTCGGCAGATGCGTTTTACGAGTCCAAATACGAGCCCTGGTCGATGTATTTAAATGGCATGAGCGGTGAGGCACCTGCACCTTACTACGATCCCCTGGCCTTTTTCATCGAGGAGACGCATAAAAGGGGCATGGAGTTTCACGCCTGGCTCAACCCTTACAGGGCAGTTGTCAATTACCAGGAGTATCAACCGAATCCTTTGCCTCTTACCTACGAGCATCCCGAATGGTTCATCAACTACGGAAAAAACAAGTATTTCGATCCGGGAATCCCTGAAGTACGAGAATATACCCTGAACATAGTCACCGACATCGTTCAGAACTACGACATCGATGCCATTCATTTTGACGATTACTTCTATCCCTACAAGATCATAGGAGAGCCTTTTAAGGATGAGCAATCGTTCAAGGACTATGGCGCCTCCTTTTACCCAAAAGACCGAGATGCCTGGAGACGAAACAACGTGAATCTGATCATAAGTCAGTTATACAACAGGATCAAGGCCGTCAAACCCTGGGTCCAGTTCGGCGTTAGCCCATTCGGGGTCTGGCGAAATGGAGACAAAGACCCCAGGGGTTCCGACACCAGGGCCGGTCAGACCAATTATGACGATTTGCATGCCGACATCGCGCACTGGATCCAAAGAGGCTGGGTGGATTATCTCATACCTCAGGCCTATTGGCATGTCGGTCATGAAAAAGCTGACTACCAGAAAGTCGTGAAGTGGTGGTCGGAAAACACATTTGGCACCCGTCTTTACATTGGTCACGGAGTTTATAAACTCAATGATCAAAAAGCGAATCCGGCGTGGCTGAGACAAAATCCGACCGAGATCGAAAAACAACTCCAATTCAACCGCAGTGTTTCCAACATACAAGGGAGTGCCTTCTTCAGTGCCTCAACTTTCAAAAAGAACCCGTACAACATAAGGGAACGAATGGCGAGGAATTCATTCGCACAAATCGCGCTGACTCCCGTGGTGAACGACAATGTGAAGATGGTGCCCCTTCCCGTTACAAATGTTCGACTGGAGCAGACAAGCAACCGGGAGTTCGCCCTGATGTGGGATTCTCCTCCTCAGAACAAGGAAAAGCAAGCTGTTAAGTACCTCGTCTATCAATTCGATTCGGAGGATAAAATTGACCTGAGCAACCCCTCAGCAAAAGTAGTCCTCACCGGACTGCGTCGTCTCCACCTTTCCAAAAAAGAGGCAAAATCCATCAAAGCCATCGTCATCCGTGCCGTGTCGCGCAACAACGATG
>JAHEHE010000104.1 GCA_024644725.1 Flavobacteriaceae bacterium
GTGCCATCGGGTGTCGGATAATCGTCCCCGAAAACCGATAACTCCTCTCGTATTCCTGCAGCCGTTTGTGTAACAAAAGGAATCAGGTTTTGAGGTACTCCCAGGGGCAACTCCCCGATCATGGCACTTTCATGGGCTCCGATCGGATTAAAATAGCGCAAGGCAATCACATTGAGATCTTCTGATTTTGAAACATCCTCCAGGATCTCCTCACCTATTTGTTTCGTGTTCCCATAGGGTGACTCCGCTTTTTTAACAGGCGCGTTCTCCGTGATGGGGAGCTCATCTGCCTGTCCATAAACGGTGCATGAAGAACTGAAAATGAACGACCGTACATTGTTGTCAAGAAGGGCCTCCAGCAAATAGACCAGGCTTCCAATGTTGTTCTCGTAATAAAGCAAAGGTTTTTCCACGCTCTCACCAACCGCTTTGGAGGCCGCAAAATGAATCACGCCATCAATTTCACGATCTTCAAAGAAGTCAACTACGGCCTTTTTGTCTCTGAGATCCATCTCCACAAACTCAGGAACAATTCCCGTTATGGCTTCAATTCCATCCAAAACTTCTCTTCGGGTATTCGAAAGATCGTCTATGATAACCACCTCGTATCCTGAATTCTGGAGTTCCACAACAGTGTGGGATCCAATGAAACCCAGACCTCCTGTAACCAATATCTTTTCCATAGAGTTTTTCTCAGGATTGCTCGACGGCCTCAATCACCGTTCGAATTATTAGGTCTTGTTGTTCTTTTTCGAGCTCGGTGTGCATCGGAAGAGAAAGTACCGTATCGGAAAGCGCATTGGTGACTGAAAAATCTTCCTCTTTGTACCTGTCATCCAGATACGCCTTTTGACGGTGCAAAGGAACCGGGTAATAAATCGCATTGGGTATGCCCAGATCGTTCAGATGTTCGTGAACAGCATCTCTTCGACCATTGGTTATTTTAAGGGTGTATTGATGGAAGACATGACAGTCACAGGTATCACAGATCTCCCCGCATTTTTCCGTTACCGGGGTAAGAATATTTGGGTTGTCACGAAATCCCGCATTGTAGTATTTTGCCGCCTCCCTTCGCGCCCGACAGTACTCATCCAGATGGGGCAGTTTCAATCGAAGCACTGCAGCCTGAATGCTGTCCAGTCTCGAGTTCACGCCGACCACATCGTGGTAGTATCTTTTGTACATCCCGTGATTCACCATACCCCTTATGGTATGGGCCAGGTCATCGTCGTTCGTAAAAATCGCTCCTCCATCGCCATAGCATCCCAAATTCTTGGATGGAAAGAAGGAAGTGGTTCCCAATGTGCCAATTGTTCCGGCCTTTTTCTTGGACCCATCACTAAACGTATAATCGGCGCCAATGGCCTGAGCCGTGTCTTCAATCACATAAAGATCGTTCTCACCGGCAATCTGGAGAATCTCCTCCATCTGGGCGCATTGTCCGAAAAGATGGACAGGCACAATGGCCTTGGTCTTCGGGGTTATGGCCTTTCTGATCGACTCCAGGTCAATGTTGAAGGTATTCGGGTCAACATCCACCAGCACGGGGGTTAAATTGAGCAAAGCGATCACTTCTACCGTAGCGGCAAAGGTAAAGTCGGCGGTGATCACCTCGTCACCCGGCTCGAGACCGAGGCCCATCATTGCAATTTGAAGGGCATCCGTTCCATTGGCACAGGGAATCACGTGCTTGACGCCCAAATAGTCTTCCAGGTCCGATTGAAAGGTTTTGACTTCGGGTCCGTTGATAAATGCTGCTGAGGAGACAACGTCGAGAATTGCTTTGTCAATTTGAGGTTGAATCCTGGCGTATTGACTTTGCAGGTCAACCATCTGAATTTTTTTCATAGAGCCTTGATTTTGGGTTCATTTTGAACCGGATAATGGACAAAAATACAAATATTTATCGCGCGCTTGATCGAATTCTTTATTTTAGCTCAGGCGTGAATTTTCTCTATGACATAGGCATTTTCTTACTCCGGGGCGCACTTGGCCTGTTGGCTCTATTCAATGAAAAAATAAGCCGATTCCTGGCCGGTAGAAAAAGTACTTTCGAAAACCTTGAAAAGGCAATTAAAAAAGGAGATCGCACCTTGTGGTTTCACTGTGCTTCCCTGGGTGAGTTCGAACAGGGCAGACCCGTCATTGAGACCCTTTCGGCTCGGAATCCGGATTACAAAATCGTATTGACCTTCTTTTCTCCCTCTGGCTATGAGGTTCAAAAAGATTACGCCCTGGCGGACGTGATCGTATACCTCCCCCTTGACACGAGAAAGAATGCCAAAAAATTCCTTGAGGTCGTTCATCCTGCCCAAGCTGTATTCGTGAAGTACGAGTTCTGGCCGAATATCCTCAATGAGCTGAAAAACCAGGAGATTCCCACCTATCTGATTTCAGGAATTTTCAGGGAGGACCAGATTTTCTTCAAGGGGTATGGAGGCTGGATGAGAAAAGTATTACTTGGTTTTTCGCATTTTTTTGTTCAGAATTCCCACTCTCTCTCACTTTTGAAAACCCTTGGAATCCAAGAGGCAACCCTGAGCGGTGACACTCGTTTTGACCGGGTTTACTCGCTGCTTGAAAAGGACAACACCCTTCCCTTTCTCGAAGATTTCACCTCTGGCCGAACGACGATCGTGGCGGGTAGCACCTGGCCCAAAGACGAGGAGCTATTGACAGACTTCATCAATGATTGCAAACTCGACGAGGTGGTCTTTATCATCGCTCCTCATCAAATGGACTCCGCCAGGTTCCAAAAGCTGAAAGGAAGTATCAGTAAAAAGAGCCTGCTTTACTCCGAAGGTGTTCCCGACAAAGACATTCAGGTCTTCATCGTTGACACTATCGGACTATTGACCAAAATATACAGTTATGCTGACGTCTCCTACGTCGGCGGTGGATTTGATCGGGAAGGAGTTCACAATGTCCTGGAGCCTGCGGTATTTGGAGCTCCTGTTCTCATCGGGCCGGTATTTGAAAAGTACCAGGAAGCAGTGGATCTGGTTAAGAGAAAAGGCTGCATCGTCGCAAAAGATGCCGAGTCCTTCGAAAAAAATCTTACGGCGCTTATTTCAATTCCCGAATTCAGGGAAAAAACGGGGGACATCTGTCGCACATTCATAGCTGAGAACACGGGAGCCACGCAAATCATCGTTGACTACCTCGACCAAAGAATCTGATATATTTCATACCTTGCAAACGCAAAACAACAGACAATGATCAAAGAAAAACTTGAAGAGTATTACAACGTGGTTTTCGAACGAGAGCTCCTGGACGAAATAGCCGAGGTTGGGACTTATAAATTTGTGAAAGAGAATGAGCTCCTCCTGGACATTGGAGATGAATTTCACCAGATTCCCCTGATGTTGACCGGGGCCATAAAAATCAGTCGTGAAACCAACGCCGGAGAAGAAATCGTGCTCTACTTCCTGGAACGGGGTGATACCTGTACCATTACTTTTGGAAGTGGATTGCAGAGCAGCAAAAGCAAGGTTCGGGGAGTTGCGGAAAAAGATTCCGAGATCATTTTCATACCGGTCGAGAAATTGGAGGAGTGGATGGTCAAATATCCGTCGTGGAGAAGCTTTGTAATTGACAGCTACAACATCCGACTGAATGAAATGCTGGAGGCCATAGACACTTTGGCCTTTATGAAGATGGATCAACGGCTTTTCAAGTATTTGATCGACAAAGTTCAGATCATGAGGAGCACCACGCTCAATACGACGCACCAGGAAATCGCTGTTGATCTCAATACCTCGAGAGTCGTGATATCAAGACTCCTGAAACAATTGGAAAACGAAGGGAAAATCAAACTATACCGAAATAAAATCGAAGTAGTCGATTTCTAAGCTGTAACAAATGTTACACTTCGATCATGTAAATGGACTACTTTTACCAATTACCTGAATTTATGATAGACTTTTTTTTACAGCCTTGGGCTTGGTATGTTGCAGGACCGATTATCGCATTCTGCATGTTCCTGATGTTCTATTTTGGCAAGAAATTCGGAGTGTCCTCAAATCTTGAAACGGTATGTTCCATAGGGGGAGCGGGGAAATGGGTTGACTTTTTCAAATTCGATTGGAGAAAGAACACCTGGAACCTGGTCTTCGTTGTTGGTCTCATTGTTGGGGGATTCATATCTGAGCAATGGCTAACTCCGGATCAGACGGTGGCCATCAATCCAAAGACGGTGAGTGACCTGGCTGAAATTGGAATCGCGGATGCGGGCTCTACCTATTTGCCGGATGAGATTTTTTCCATAGAAGCACTCCTGACACCCAAAGGATTTATTATTCTTTTGGTTGCGGGACTCCTTGTTGGATTTGGATCGCGCTATGCGGGTGGATGCACTTCAGGACACGGAATCGTAGGGCTCAGCAGCCTTTCCATGGAATCATTTATCGCTGTAGGCGGATTTTTTATTGGGGGACTGGTCATGACCTGGTTTATATTACCGTTATTGTTTTAATGTTGGTTTGAAATGAAATACATCAAATTCTTACTGGTTGGCGTCCTGTTCGGCATAACGCTCAGCAAAGCGGAAGTGATCTCCTGGTTCAGGATCTACGAGATGTTCAAGCTTCAGTCCTTTCACATGTTCGGTGTGATTGGATCTGCCGTTGCCATTGGAATGATTGTCATCTATCTTTTCAAGAACGAAACTTTAAAAACAATCAAGGGAAATCCCATTTTTGTAGAACCGAAGAAAAAAGGAATTCCCCGCAACCTGATAGGTGGAATCATCTTTGGTTTAGGCTGGGCCCTCGGAGGAGCTTGCCCCGGACCGATGTACATTTTATTGGGCAAAGGCGTTGTGGCAATTCTTGTGGTTCTTTTCGGAGCGCACCTGGGAGCCTTTCTTTATCATGCTGTAAAACACAAACTCCCGCACTGATTGGCATCCTTTTTGTATTTTTATGCCTGGTTAGGGAAAACCCATGAACACACTTATAGATCCATTTGGTAGGCAGATAAGCTATTTGAGACTTGCGGTAACCGACAGGTGCAATCTGCGTTGCCAATATTGCATGCCTGAGAAGGGTATCGACATTGTTCCCCGCCAGGAACTTCTGACCTTTAAGGAGATGTACCGAATCACACGTGTACTGAGTGAACTGGGGGTTAACAAAATTCGTCTTACAGGGGGTGAGCCTTTCGTAAGAAAGGATTTCATTGGCCTGGTGAAATCCCTGTCCCACAATGACCGTTTGGATCAAATAAACATCACCACGAACGGGGCCCTTGTCAAGGATCATATTTCGGCACTTGAGCAGCTCAAGGTCAAATCCATCAATTTGAGCATTGACAGCTTACAACCTGAGAAATTTCTGAGAATTACGCGGCGGGATCAGTTCGCAAGAGTTTGGGAGGCCTACCTGGAATTGCTCAAAAGCAGCCTGCAGCTAAAACTCAACGTCGTGGTTCAATCCGGTTTCAATACGGATGAAATTGTGGATTTTGTCAAATTGACCGAAAAGGAGGACATCTCCGTAAGGTTCATCGAAGAAATGCCTTTCAACGGCAAAGGCCTTAGAGAAGTAAAGGAAAACTGGGACTTCAACAAGATCCTCAATCATATTGGCGGGAGTTATGATCAATTTGATCCGGTGGAATCAGGCAAGTCATCTACTTCCAGAAATTACAGGGTCAAGGGATACAAGGGATCTTTCGGGATCATCCCGGCCTTTACTCGTACCATTTGCAACGATTGCAACCGCATCCGAATAACGGCAACCGGCTTGTTTAAAAATTGCCTTTTTGATGATGGCGTTTTCGATTTGAAAGAAGTGTTGAGATCAGGTGCCAGTGATGACGAGTTGAAACAGGTCTTTATCGATACGGTAAGTAAAAAGCCGCGAAATGGGTTCGAAGCTGAAGCCAACAGAACCATTGGAGGTGTGTCTGAGAGCATGTCGACCATTGGAGGTTAATAAACTTTCAAACAAAAACATTCATTATCTTGAACAACGCTCAGCTCATTAAAGTAGAAGATGCCCTGGAAATCATTTTGGGCTCCACTGAAGATTTTGGGGTGGAGCACGTAGACCTGGAGGATTCTCTCGGACGTGTTTTGAAAGAACCCATCCGGGCTGATCGCGATCTTCCTCCTTTCAATCGCGTGAGCATGGATGGCATTGCAATCCGACACAGCGAGTTCGAAGACGGCAATCGCAAATTTCGTATTGAGGGTATTCAAGCGGCTGGAAGCCCACAGCTGGAGCTAAATTCATCGAAGGGATGTCTCGAAGTAATGACCGGAGCGGTTCTGCCGAACCAGACAGATGCGGTAGTACCCTATGAAATGGTGTCTATTGAGAATGGTTTTGCCACAGTGGAAACAGAGGAAGTGGCATTCATGCAAAATGTGCATTTGAAGGGCCTTGACCGGAAGGAAAATGAACTTCTCGTCGAAGAGAATCGCCTGATCAGTCCTGCGGAAATTGGTGTCTTGGCCACAGTGGGGATTCCACAGGTCAAAGTCGCCAAACTACCCAAAACAGCGATAATATCTACCGGTGATGAACTGGTCAATGTGGATCAGACTCCGCTCCCCCACCAGATACGAATGAGCAACGTGCATTCCCTGAAAGCACTGATCGAACCCTTTGGGATTCATCCGGACCTCTTTCACCTCACGGATGACCCAATTCAACTGAAAGAAAAAATCAGTGAGCTTTTGTCGAATTACGATATTCTGATGTTCAGCGGAGC
>JAHEHE010000105.1 GCA_024644725.1 Flavobacteriaceae bacterium
CATTTTCTCATCTCCCACTTCTTGTTTGCTTACCCATGCATTCTTGATGAATACAAATGCCAAAGCAATAACTCCGAACAGGGGTAAATAACTTACGATTAATTCCATTTTATTGAGTTATGATGTTAAAAGTTTCTGATTTTGACGGCCAAAAGTAAGCAATATTGTGAGATTAAAAAAACCGGTATTCAAGATACCGGCACACATAAATTATTGACTTTCGACCTCTTAGGTTTTATGGTCCTCTGGGCCTTATATGGTGAAGGTTCGCTTTTTCTTGTGCTCGCTTTCATCATAGCGCTTCACACACTCGTGGTAAATCTGAATGGCCTCCTGGGCATCTCCCCAGCCACCGACGTCAACTTTCTTCTCTTCGAGGTCCTTATATACCTGAAAGAAGTGCTCGATCTCCTTGAGTCGATGAGGATTCAGATCTGAGATGTCCTTTCTTTTGCTGTAAACCGGGTCACTTACCGGCACGCAGATAAGCTTTTCGTCTGGGCCCTTCTCGTCGGTCATATGAAAAACTCCGATCGGGCTGACTTCCACCACAACCATCGGGTAGGTGGGTTCGGTGCACAAAACCAAAACATCCAGGGGGTCCTTGTCAAGGGCCAGGGTTTCAGGAACGAAACCGTAGTCCCCAGGATACATCATCGAGGAGAACAGTGTTCTGTCAAAGCGGATCTTGTGCAGAACAAAATCGTATTCGTATTTGTTTCTGCTTCCTTTGGGGATTTCAATGAGCACGTCGAACGTCACTCTTTTGTTCTTGTTCATATCTTTCCGAATTTTGGGCAAAAGTACGACTTTCATCGGGTTATTTGGGAAGAAACCCCTAAATTTAATCACGTGCTAAGTATGTGGAAGCCTCTATTTAAAACGGTTTAAAATGAAATATCGAACACTGGGGAAACACGGATTCAGGGTAAGTGAAATTGGTTTGGGTTGCTGGCAGCTTGGAGGAGACTGGGGACATGCCCCGGATGAGGACAAGGCTCTGTCAATTTTGAGAGCGGCCCTGGATTCCGGAATAACCCTTTTTGACACTGCGGATGTTTATGGCGGGGGAAGAAGTGAGAGAGTCATCGGAAAATTCCTGAAAGGGCTTGATACCCCTGTCAGAGTGATCACCAAGTTTGGGCGTGCAGAAGGCATTTATCCGGACAATTACACCGAAGCGTCTCTGAGAGAAGGCGTGGAAGGTTCCCTCGAGAGACTTGGGGTTTCTTACTTGGACCTGGTCCAATTGCACTGTATCCCGGAGGAGATTCTCGAACGTGGAGACATTTTTGATGCGCTTCGAAAGCTCCAGGAGGAGGGCCTGATCGGTGGTTTCGGAGCCAGCGTGGAAACCAAAAAAGAAGGACTGCTGTGCATGAAACAGGAGGGCCTGGCATCGCTTCAGATCATTTTCAATGTTTTCCGCCAGCACTATGGCCGGGAATTCTTTGAGGAGGCAGATGCTCGAGGCGTGGGCCTCGTTGTCAGATTGCCTCTGGCCAGTGGTTTGCTGTCGGGAAAGTTTGATCGAAAAACTGTTTTCGGTGAAAACGATCACAGAAATTACAATCGAAACGGAGAGGCCTTCAACGTAGGTGAGACCTTTTCGGGCCTGCCTTTTGAAAAAGGACTGGAACTGGTGGAGAAAATCAAAAGCCAATACCTGCCTCCCAACATGAGCATGGTTGAATTCGCATTGCGCTGGATCCTGGACCATCCCGGGGTCAGCTCCGTCATTCCCGGGGCTTCTTCAGTCGAACAGGTCATGGCGAATGCAAAGATTTCCGACCTCCCCGAGTTGTCCCCGAAGCTTCATGATCGCCTGAAGGAATTTTTTGACAAAGAGGTTCTCGATGACATACGCGGACCCTTTTAAGCTGAACCCATTCCTATGAGGCCCTGTTGATGAAGAGCAAAATATCAAATTTCAAGGATAAATATGGCCCTTGGGCACTGATTGCAGGTGCTTCAGAAGGAATAGGCGCCGCTTTTTCAGAGGCCCTGGCCCAGAGGGGCTTGAACCTGATCCTCGTTGCCCGAAGAGGAAATCTGCTGTCTGAACTCGCCCTGGGTCTTCGTTCCAGGCACGAGATTGAAGTCGTCGAACATGCACTTGACCTGGGTGATATGTCTTCTGTACACGACCTGGTTTCAAGTACGAATCAGGACATAGGTCTCTTGGTTTACAATGCAGCCTATTCCCCGATCGGGTATTTTAAAGATGTTCCCTACGCGGATTTGGAAAATATCATTTCTGTCAACATTCAAACGCCACTCTTTCTGATCAAGGCGCTTACCGAATCCATGATCGAGCGCGGAAAAGGCGGGATCATACTGATGTCTTCGCTTTCGGGCATCCAGGGAAGTCCTAAAATTGCCACCTATGCGGCCAGCAAATCCTTCAACACGGTGCTGGCTGAAGGCCTTTGGCACGAACTAAAGGACCTCAATATTGAGGTTTTGGCCTGCGTAGCGGGGGCCGTCAGGACGCCGGGATACATGACATCCGCTAACGAAAAAGACGCTCCCGGAACCTTGGACCCTCATGAAGTGGTGGAGCAGACCCTTGGGGCCCTGGGATCGTCTCCCACTGTGACACCGGGGTCTTTTAACAGGTTTGCTAAATTTATCATGAGCAGGCTTCTCCCCAGAAAAAGGGCGATCCGCATCATGCACGACAACACGAAAGATTTACAATGACTAATCCTATTCTCATGAAACCACTACTCGGATTTTTGACCCCCTGGATCATTTACCTGATTATAACCCTTCTTCATTACGTCTTGCCCGGCAAATGGGTTCATGGCTATGTCAGAGATTCGAAAACGGGGGAGCTCCTGAAGTACCGGTTGAACGGAATCTGGGTGCTGCTCGTTTCTTTGGGGCTTTGGTTTCTTTGCGGATACATGAACTGGATGCCCTTTGACTGGCTCTATGAAGTGAGATGGTACAGCCTGGCCGGGGCCTTCGTGATGGGAATACTATATACCCTGATGGTCGTGCTCCCGTATCCTTCCACCGGTGCGCCTTTGCTATCTGATCTCTACCTGGGAAGACTTGAAAATCCTCAATATATCAAGGGCCGGATTGATGCCAAGATGTGGCTGTACCTGGTCGGAGCGGTCATGCTCGAGCTGCATGTGGCCAGTGGCTTCGCACATCAATACCAGAAATTCGGTGATCTGAGTTCGCCCGGTTTCTTTTTCTCTTCCCTGATGCTCACCTGGTTTGTGTTTGACTATCTCACTTTTGAGCGCGTGCATCTCTACACCTATGATTTCTTTGCCGAGAAGGTCGGTTTCAAATTGGGATGGGGATGCCTGGTTTTTTACCCGTATTTCTACGCGATTCCTTTGTGGTCCACCGCCGATCTCCAAGGCTCGGAAACACCTTCCTGGTTGCTCTGGATTTCTGTTGCAATCTTTTTCCTGGGATGGTCCCTGGCACGAGGGGCAAACATGCAGAAGTTTTATTTCAAGACAAATCCCGAACGCTCCTTTTTGGGCATCCGCCCTGAAACAATAAGCGATGGCAAAAAAACGCTCCTTGTCAATGGGTTCTGGGGGCTGAGCCGGCACGTGAATTACCTGGGGGAGATCCTGATGGGCACGGGGATCGCCCTGGCCGTCTCTTTTCACGGTTCCTGGCTACCCTGGCTCTACCCCATCTATTACATCGCCTTGTTGTTCCCGCGTGAACGGGATGACGACAAACGCTGCGCCGCCAAATACGGGGATCTGTGGACAGAGTACACCAATCGGGTGAAATACAGGATCATTCCTTATGTATATTGAATTCTATAATCCCGGCTCTCCATGAACCCGAACTCCCCTTTTCTGAGAAAAACCAGCTTCAAATTTCCTATCGAAGAATGGCGGGTCCAGGAGTCCTGCCACATCGCCCTTGCCACCGACTCGCATTACGCCCTGAAGGAAGACCTGGATGACAAGTGCTATTCGGATGCTCTGCTAAAAATGGTGGAATTCGTCAAAACGGTCAATCCACTCGGCTGTGATTTTGCGATTCATCTGGGCGATTTCAAGGATGAGGACCTGGTGCCCAATGAAAAGTCAACCCTGGAGTACCTTGAGAAGATGGAGCATGAATTTTCAAAATTCAAAGGGCCTCGCTTCCACTGCCTGGGCAATCACGACCTGGACAGCATCACAAAGAAGCAATTTCTGGAAATCGCAGAGAATTCAGGCAATGGACTCGATTCAAGGATCGAGCCCCGTTCCGGTTACTACGCTTTCGATCTCAAATCTATTCGTTTTGTCGTCCTGGATGCCAACTACGACGAGTTCGGTAACGATCATTTTTTCAGAAGGGGTGGTGACTGGCAAAAACCTTTCATCCCTGAAAAACAACACGGATGGCTCAAGAACACCCTTGATGACAGTCCCTATCCGTGCGTCTTGTTCATTCATCATCCACTCTATGCCTATGTCAAAAACGGGCATTCCTATCATGTTGTGAATCATATGGAAATCAGAGCGATATTGGAGGCTTCGCAAAAAGTTCTGGCGGTTTTCAACGGGCACATGCACGAGGAGATGTATCACGAGCTCAATGGTATCCGGTATTTCGCCCTGAACAGCATGCTGGAGGGAACCTTTGTTCAGAGAAATTGTTTTTATGTGTTTGAGATCCAGCCTGACCGTATGCGCATCGACCGTTACGAAAGATTCCACAAGCTGGACGGAAAACGAATTAATTCCGACATTTGATCCATGAAAGATATCAAAGTTATTGCCTTTGACGCAGACGACACCCTTTGGGTCAATGAGCCGTATTTCAGGGAAATGGAAAACCGGTTCTGCTCCCTGCTGGAGGATTTTCTGCCTCATCACACGGTCGCCAAAGAGCTTTTTAGAACCGAAATGGACAACCTCGAACTTTACGGGTATGGAGTAAAGAGCTTTATGCTAAGCATGATTGAGACCATAGGCAGGGTAACCGATGACAAGGCGGACATGAACCTGGTGAACAAAGCAGTCGGCCTGGGCCGGGAGCTGCTGAACAAACCCGTAGAGGTTTTTGACGGTGTCGAAGAAATCCTGCAAAGCCTTAACGGGGACTACCGATTGGTCATGGCCACGAAAGGTGATCTCCTGGACCAGGAGCGCAAACTGATTAAATCAGGCCTTGAAAAGCATTTTCACCACATCGAGATCATGAGTGACAAAAAGATCTCGGACTACCGGAAGCTGCTGAAGCACCTTGATTGTCTTCCTGAGCATTTTCTCATGATCGGCAATTCCATCAAGTCGGACGTCCTTCCCGTTTTGGAGCTCGGAGGATACGCGGCACATGTACCTTATCACACAACATGGGAGTACGAAAAGGTGGACGTAAGGATTGATGACCCCAAATTCTTTGAGGCCGAAGATATCTCAAGCGTCATAGATTTCCTGCGTTCCCAGGAGTGACCCTTCCGAGGTCACTGAAACATTTCTTCCGGACAATCGTCAATTGAGAAACGACGATTCCCATGAAAACAAACATCCGACCGGCCCTCCTGGGCACAGTTATAGCCGTAACTTTCATCTCAGGCACACTTATATTCGGATTTGCCCGCGAAAACTACAGCTTTGTTTCCCAGACCCTGAGTGAGATTGGAAGCATGAGCTCTCCACTGCGACTTCCTTTTCAAATCTTCAAGATGATCATCGCTGTCTTGATTCTTATTCTCGCGGTATTGGTTTTGAAATTTGCCAGGAAGAACAAACTGTCTGTTGTTCCAGGCATATTCCTTCTCTGTTTCGGTTTATCGGACCTCGGGCTCGCCCTGTTCCCAACCCCTCATCCCCTTCACAATGTTTTCGGACTATCCCTGACTCTCGGCTATCTCTCGCCTTTGTTCTTTGCCCTGCTCTGGTCGGGTGAACAAAACAAGAGTTTCAAAAAAGCATCACTGGTTTTTTTTCTTTTTATCCTGGTTGGAATTTTTCTCAATCTGTCACCTGCCTTCAAGCCTGATCTCTACCCGTTGCAGTACTATGGGCTCGTTCAACGATTCCTGGTTTACACTATGTTTGTATATATGGCTTATCTGGGGCTTTCCATCAATAATCTTAGATGAGCAAATCCGATTGGATTGATCAGAATTGTCTTAAATTTGATTTTACAGATCAAGCTGTTGAAATCTTATGAAAAAAACCATTCTGATCCTTATTGCGACTGCTTGCATTTGGGGATGTAAAAAAAGTCAAACCATGGAATCCGAAGCTCAACCCGCTCCTTCCGGCAAAGGAAGCATTGAAATCATTGATCCCGCGCTGAAGACCATACTCAACCCGGAGGCACCCATCGAAGTGCTGGCAGACGGTTATGACTGGTCGGAAGGACCTCTATGGCTGCCCAATGAAGAAATGTTGATTTTCTCGGATGTGCCTCGCAACACAATCTATTCCTGGTCGGAAGAAAAAGGTGCCCAGGTGTATCTAACGCCTTCCGGGTTCACCGGGGAGGACTTCAAGGGCAGCGAACCCGGATCCAACGGACTCACCCTGAACAATGAGGGCGAATTGGTCCTTTGCCAACACGGAAACAGAGCCGTCTCTATCATGAAGTCTGAACTGTCCGATCCGAAACCAACCTATGAAGCGATCGTTGAGAATTTTGAAGGCAAACGATTCAACAGCCCCAATGACCTGATCTTTGACCGGTCTGGGA
>JAHEHE010000106.1 GCA_024644725.1 Flavobacteriaceae bacterium
GACGAACCATCATTGCTTTTTACAGGGACAAAGAGAGGGATACCATAGAAAAGTTGGCTGTGGCCCGCTACGACATCGGAGAGAACATTGCATCAGCCTGGAACAAGGAGGAGGAGCCCCAACAATGGAAGGCATTGGAGAGTATCATCGCCTCGAGAAACCCTTCCAGGATTGGAATAAATCATTCAGAGCACTTTGGACTGGCTGACGGGCTGGTCTTGACGGACTACAACGAGTTGAAACAAGCCTTGCCTGATTCCCTGGATCAGCGTCTGGTCAGTGCGGAAAAGCTGTCAATAGCCTGGATCGAAACGCGTACGAACAGGGAAATGGAACTCTTTGAGGATCTCGTTCAGATTACCCATGACATTATTGACGAGGCCTTTTCTTCCAATGTAATCAAACCGGGTGAGACGACGACAGACGACGTGGTCTGGTGGATGCGTCAAAAAGTGACAGATCTCGGGCTGGAAACCTGGTTTCATCCAACTGTAGACATTCAACGAAGTGATGAACAACTCAAGAGTCATATTTATTCCTTTTCAAAAGGAGAAAAGAACAAGGTAATTCTTCCAGGCGATTTGTTGCATTGTGATTTCGGCATTACCTATTTGGGTATGAACACGGATTGCCAACAGCACGCTTATGTTCCGAAGTCGGGCGAGACTTCAGTACCGGATTTTCTGGCAAATGCATTCTCCAAAGGGAATCGCGTACAGGATATTTTTACAGGGAATTTCAAAGAGGGGGCCACGGGAAATGAAATACTTTTGGCCTCCCTGAATGCGGGACGTTCAGAAGGGCTCAGACCTGCGATATACACCCATCCGCTTGGCAGCTATGGACACAGTGCGGGAACCACACTCGGTATGTGGGATTCCCAGGGCGGAGTGCCCTTTACAGGTGATTATCCCCTGCACCTGAATACAGCTTATGCCATTGAATTGAACACGACTGTGAATCTGCCTCAGTGGAACAAGGATATCCGAATCATGTTGGAGGAAGCAGGTTTTTTCGGGGCTTCTGGTTTCCGTTATGTCAACGGTCGTCAGGAACAGATCAAACTAGTGAAATAGTAGTTCCAGGTCATCACATTTTGGATTCGATAAACGCTATTGCCTCGGCCTCGCGCTCGAGGGCCTCGTCATAGATTCTTTTTGCCTTTGCAAGTAAATCCTCAGCAGCAGCTCTGTTCTTAAGATCTTTTGCATTGATCTTCACATTGAAATAAGCCCCCACCACGGCCGTTCTCGCGCACAGGATTCCTACCCCGGCATCTGAGAGGGAAGTCTGGAGCCCTTTCTCAAGCATGGCTTCCATCACTTCCATTGAAGACAGGGCTGTTTCCATCACCTCCAAGGGAATTTCTGTGGCGTAGCGCGTTGCGTCTTCCACAGCCTGTTTTCTTTTTCGAATTTCCTCCTCCGATCCTTTGGGCATTCGGAATGCCTCAATGATCTTGTTGAAAGCCCGGGTGTCTTCATCCACAAGAAAAAGCAAACGGTCCTTGTATTTCTGACCTTTTACTGCCCAATCCGAGAATTCTTCCCACCGGTCATCCCATCCGGGTTTGTGTGCTGATATATTGGCTACCATGGTGCCGAGAGCCACTCCAAGAGCACCTACATAAGCCGAGATGGAGCCTCCCCCCGGAGCAACAGATTCGCTTGCTGTCTCTTCGGTGAGGTCACTTGCCGTCAAATCCACCAGTTTTTCAGGATGATCTTTTTCGAGCAAATATTCTATTATTTTCTGATCGGGATCAAAAGGTTTTAGATCATCAAGCCCAAGGGATTTGATTGCTATTTTGATTTTTTCGCGCTCTGATATGCCCAGGGAACGATTCTGTTTTCTCAAGAAGAAATCGGCGGCATCCGTCATAGCCTTCAGAGGGATCAAACCAACGAGCTCTGATCCCGTGACACGAAGGCCCCTTTGCTCTGCAGACTTGCAGGTTTCATCAAATGCCTCGTGCATGCTTGTAATGCTGATATTGGTTAGGTTATAGGAGATCTGAGCAATGCCGTACTCTTCGATGTACCAACCAATTCCTTTCACGGCTTTCAGCTTTCCCGGAATTCGAATGGGTTCGCCGTTTTCATCCAGGACCTTTTTCCCAGTAATCGGGTTACCTTCACGCTTGATTCTTCCGGCTTCCCGGATGTCAAAGGCGATAGCATTGGCCCTTCGGGTAGATGTAGTGTTCAGGTTTATGTTGTAGGCGATTAAGAAGTCTCTTGCAGAAATAGCCGTCGCTCCCGTTTTACGCACTGAATCATTGAATTCTGCCGGACCAAAATCCGGTCTCCATTCCGGATTGGAGAGCTTTTTGGGAAGTCCTTCGTACTCACCGGCCCTGCAGCTGGCCAGATTCTTGCGTTTGTCCTCCAGGGCAGCTGCTTCATAGAAATAACCGGGTATGCCCAGTTCTTTTCCTACACGTTCCCCCAATTTTCGAGCATAAGTCGCCGTTTCTTCCAGGGTTATGCCCGAGATGGGGACCAAAGGACATACATCGGTAGCTCCAAATCGCGGATGTTCACCACTATGGACACTCATGTCGATTAATTCAGAAGCTTTTTTTATAAGTTCAAAAGCGGCTTCTATGACCTGTTCCGGATGTCCGACAAAAGTTATAACGGTTCTGTTAGTCGCCTTTCCGGGATCAATATCCAAAAGTTTTACCCCTTCTATCGTTTCTACGACGGAAGCTATGGTTTGGATTTTTTCTACGTCACGTCCCTCACTAATGTTGGGGACACACTCAACGAGTTTCTTCATTGCATCAGTAATTTGCTGTCCAAAGTTAGCAAATGCCGGACACTATATGGGGAACTAGATGTTGAAATTCAAACCGAATGTAAAGTTTCTTCCGGGATTGGGAATTCCTTCCGATTTAAGTCTCGACAGGTGCGAAATATAAGTCTCATTGAGTGCATTATTGAGGCTCATCCGCAAACCGAGTGACCAATTTTCAAAAGAGAGTTTTCCTCCCAGTCCAAAATTCAGGAGATTGTAGCCCGGAGTCTCCGTTTCAAAATCGCTCACCCGATTTTGATCAAAGAAGGAGTCCAAAGTAACCGAAAGGTAGAGCTCGTTGAAACTTTGCCAACCCTTGAACTCCCCACGAAGAGTATTCGACCATTTGTTTGCCGGAATCAGGGGTAAATAGCCTCCTTCGTCCAATTCGCCAATGACCATTTCGAAATCGGATTCCAAATGCAGCCAATCGAGTGGATGCGGATGCAAATGAACGCCAAATTCACTCCCGTAAAGACGAGCGTCATTCTGTACGTATTCATAGACGGGGGCCTCATCCATTTCCTCTCCGGTCGGATTCAAATAGATGTAGTTGTTCAGGTCATTATAGAAACCATTGACGTAAACCTCTATGTGCTTGTTGCCGTATTCCAATGAGATGTCGGTCTGAAAGTTTCTCTCACTTTCAAGATTGGGGTTGCCGATCTCGAAGCGATTTGTTCCGTGATGAACCCCGTAAGAGCCCAATTCAGCCAGGTTCGGCGCCCTGAAGCCAGTGGCAAAATTGATTCGTGTGGATACTCTTTGAAACAGCATTGTCTTGTACCCCAAGGAGAAGGTCATGTTGGAGAAGTTCCTGTCAATCGCTTCCACAATTTCTTCCTCTTCTTCTTCGTGATCCGTGTCCATCTCATCCTCGTGTTCCTCGTGCTCATGGTGTTCGATCTCGTAGGCTTCAGTATCAATTGATCTGTGGTCAAATCTCAATCCTCCCTGAAGGGTATTGTTATTGTTGATCTCAAACGAGGAATTGACCAACAACCCGATATCATTTGTAATCGCATCAGGGATCAATATCTCTTCACCGAAATTCTCATTCGACTGCCACATCCCCTGAACTCCTGCAATTGTTTCAAATCGATCTGAGGAAGGCACGTGATATCTGACATCATAGGTAAAGGTTTTCAGGTCCATAAAAAGGGCAGCTTCAGAAGGATCGTGGTCTTCTTCGTTCTCGTGATCCTCATGTTCTTCATCATGCTCCTCATCATCATGCTCCTCGTCATCATGGCCTTCTTCTTCATGTTCATCATGTCCGTGCCCATGCTCATCCTCAAATTCTTTCCTGATGTTGTTGATGTACCCCAGGTTCACCTCGAACTTGGATCGATTGAGAAAGAAGTGGTTGTGAAGACTCAAAATATGCGTGGTCAGATCCTGATAAGGGAGAAGAAGGTTTTTAGAACTCGATTGTTCTCCAATCTCTTCAGGAATTCCAATGTCGCTTTTGTTGTAGTTGTATCTGAGCTCGGTGACAAAATTATCCAAATTCAGTCCGAGTCCTGCTTTAAAATCAACCTCTCGGTAACGCGTGTTCGTCACACGATCACCATCCGGGATTTCGTAGTCGGAATGGGTGTTGTACCCACCTCTGAGCAATAGTTTAAACTGGTCATTTGAAGTTTTTACTCCGACTGAGGTGTTACTGCCCAGGGTATTTGAGAAGAAAGTCTGACTGACATTGGCTTCTGTCTTATTCTGAAAGGCAAACTTCTCGGGATTTATATATAAAACTCCCCCGAGGGCATCGGATCCGTATAAGAGTGAAGCGGGTCCTTTGATGACTTCAACGCTTTCAATACCGGAGTCATTTAGTCCCAGGCCGTGCTCCTGACCGTATTGTTGATTTTCCAATCGGACGCCTTGGGTATAGACAAGCACCCTGTTACCCGAAAGACCCCGAATAACCGGTTTTCCAATGCCGTTACCTGTTGATACCTCCGACACTCCAGGTATTCTTGTCAAGCTTTGGGCGAGAGTAGGGGCTCCTTGCTTTTGAAGCGAAGTAAGCGTACGTGATTCTATCTTCATCACATTCTCGCTTTGCAACTTGCTGAAGGGTGCCGAAACGATAACCTCATCCATGTGAAAAATCGAGGGTTCCATGGAGACATCTATTTCAATGTCTTCTGTCAAAACAGTGATTGTCGTGTTATAAGTGCTGTAACCGATAAAGCTGAAATTCAGCTTATGCACTCCTTTTGGAATGTTCTTGAGTACGTAGTTTCCGTCAAGATCCGTGGTTGATCCTATGTGCAGTTCTTCAATGTAAACCTCTACTCCGGGCAAAGGTTGTTGATTTTCGTCGACTACGGTTCCCTGAGCCGAGAATTGTCCAAATGACAAAAGTGGAAAGCCGATTAGAAATAAGGCAAAATATACGGATTTCATAAAGAAAAGATTAATGTGAAAGATGATTCCAATAGAAATTACACATTAATCATGGGTGGCCCCCGAAGGGCCTGGTGGGATAAGAGATTGTTGAATTTTGAAGAAGGAACACCCCAACTGGCGATGGGATCTGCTCGCGGGATATGCTTTTCACAGGGCTCAACCTGTTTGGCCAAACCCCCGTGATTGAAGTAATGCTCGTGATCGCAGTCGACACCCTGGCTATGAATATGACTTTCGCTTTGAGCCAGGCAAACAACCTGGTCGTGCTCATGCAGGGTATGCGTGAGGCCGACTACCATCGGTACCATCATACTGAAAGCCAAAATAAGGCTTGAAATCCTTTCGAGAAATCTTCTGTCCATGCATTGTAAAGATAAGAAAATGTACTTTTCGGTGTCCAAAAAAAAAGAGGACGCAACTGCGACCTCTTTCCTTTGACATGTTATTTTTCTTAATAAGAAATAGAAATCTTCTCCTTGTACATATCGCTACCGTTCCTTATGATTGCAAAATATATCCCTTTTGGGAGTCTCGAAGCATCATACTCAATATCTACTTCATCACCTTTGTTTATTTTTGCCTCGAAAAGTGTTCCCATTTTCTGTCCGTGAATATTGAATATTTCAACGGAAGAAAGACCTGATTGTTTCGAAACAAATTCAATCTTTCCTTTGTCTGAAGCAGGATTGGGATAAATCAACGCCTTATTTCTCTCTTGTTTGACCGGTTCGACATAAACCTCGTCAGAATCTTGTTCATCTTCGTCGCAATGTCCAGGTCCGATTCTTCCGTTGTTGAAATCGTCAAGAATGCCTCCCAGCTCGACGGCTTTCGCTTCCAAAGATTTGTCCCCATCGACTTGTTCAGGGGAATGTTCTTCAAGAAAATCTGTAGCTTCTTTGAAAGAATCTGCGATGTCATTTGGGTCGGCGTTTGCCAATAAATTCAACTGAGCTGCGATGTATTGATGAGCTAGAATGTAATATTTACCTCCTTTTCCAGGCTTTGTATCATATACCTCGCAATAGTTCTGTTTGGATTCGAAAAATATAGTATTTTCAGCCATGTCACCAGGTATCAGATCCCAGGTGTCATCTCTTTTTGGGCCTTTTCCATTTCCTGGTTTACAATATGAATGTGTTTTCCAGTATCCCTGGGTCAGGGTGCATCCATCATAGATCTTCTCCGCATCAACGATGACCCCACCTACAAAGAATGAATCTCCATTGGTTTCATCAGAATCGGGGTCTGGCGAGTAAATGTCAATTTTAAGCTGATCAATACTTCCGGAAGCATTCTCGAATTTGTATTCCAAAAGCAAAAACGAATTCCCCTGATTGTAAGTGTTCTCAGAAAAGGTCTCATTCAAAAGCACACCATTTCTGGATGAAATATTGATAATCATGTTCCTGCTGCCAGAATCCAGTTCGGAAAC
>JAHEHE010000107.1 GCA_024644725.1 Flavobacteriaceae bacterium
TCCTGGCGGTTGCAGCCTCATTGGCTGAAACCAGCTTGGTATCCATTAAACCGAAGGCTTGCAAGACTTCCTTTGACATATTCATGGCCAACATCGCAATGAAGATCAGATACATCAAATTGATCATTTTTTGCCGTGGTGATAAATTTCCTGATGCCATTCTAATTAGTTTTTATAGGGTTAGTAATTGAAGTTGTTAAACCAGTAACTAATTAAGCTCTGTTTGACATAGCGGATAACATACCACCGTAAACTCCGTTCAATGATGAAAGGTTCGTCGCAAGCGATTGCATCTGCTCTTTCAGTATTTCAGCGTTTTCAAGGGTTTCCTGATTGAGTTCTGCCTGTTTCTGGGCATTCTCCTTCTGGATCATATACATGCTGTTCAATGACTCAAGTTCAATCGCAGCAACAGACAACTGTTCCGCGTAACGGTTAGAGGCTGCAATTGAGTCTGTAGCCGGCTTGATGCCCTCAGAAGCCTCGGCAAAACTGCTGATGCTGTTCGAGAGTCTCTCCATTTTCGCAGCGTCAAGATTCGCATCTGCTAACATGTCATCCAATTTCTGCGACAACAGGCTCTGTGAATCTTTGGCTTGTTCTTTATCTTTGGCCTCTCCACCTGCCAATTCAGGATAGACATTGGTCCAGTCCAAATCTTCTTCCACAGGTTCGAAGGCTGAGAGTGCGAATACCAACGCCTCTACGACCATACCAATGGTTAACATTTCCGTTCCTCCAGGATAGTGAGCAATTTTAAACAGAGCTCCCAGGATAACGACTGCTGCTCCAAGGCCGTAGGCCATGTTGAACATCTTCTTTTTTGCTTTTGATTGTGCCATAATTCTTGTCTTTAATAATTATTGATTTGCTTTTCTATTTTGATTTTTCAGTTGTAATTAGTCTGATATTTTTGTTCCCATGTAGTCCTGAACGGTTCGGAATCCGATATAGCTTCTCGCCGAGTCGCCATATTCGTAGTCACGTGTTCCTACTTCAAGGAAGTAAGCTACGTCCTTCCAGGATCCTCCACGTATCACTTTTCTCTGGTTGTCATTGTCAACTACATTTGGGTTCATTGTGGATCCCAGGTAATAGGATGAAGGGTTATATGCCGTATTGGTCCATTCCGAAACGTTACCGGCCATATTGTAAAGTCCGTAGTCGTTGGCGTTGTATGACTTGGCTTCCACAGTGTAAAGAGCACCGTCAGCTGCATAATTACCCCGTTCCGGCTTAAAGTTGGCCAGGAAGCAACCTCTGTCAGTCATGGTATAGGGTCCACCCCATGGGTATTTTCCATATTCCAGTCCGCCACGTGCCGCATACTCCCACTCAGCCTCTGTTGGCAATCGGAAACTTGGCTCTCTTCCGGAAGTTCCCTTCTTGCGGGCTGCCAGGAAATTGTTTCTCTTCTCCGTTCTGAAGTTACAGAATGCCTTGGCCTGACTCCAGGTAACTCCTACCACAGGGTACTCATTGTACGCCTGGTGCCAGAAGTAATCCTGATGCATAGGATCGTTGTAAGAGTAGTTGAAGTCTTTCACCCAAACCGCAGTGTCAGGATATACCTCTACTTCTACTTTTTTCAGATAATCTTTAGGGTTGCCACTTCTTTTAGCAGCACCTGCCTGATCGTAGGTCATATAGACATACTTCAGTTTCTTGGTGTCAATTCTGCGCTTGCGCTCCATAGCCTGGTCAACAGGCAAGTAAAGGCTGTCCATGGCCTCAGCGTAGTACTCATCTGGGAATTCGCTTGTATCCCATACCAATTCCACGTCCCAGTTCAAATATCTGCCTTCGGTAGGTGAGTTGATATCACCCAGGCTACCGTAGTTGTCCATCATGTATTTGTAGTAAGCATTGTCAGCACTGTCCTGCTCCTTGAATGCGTATTTGGATATCCCTGAAAGATCGCCTTTGTTCTGCTCCACGGCCTCACTGCCACCAATTGAAGCTTCTTCAGCCAAAATGGCCAGTTTCGTCCTCAGGATCGAATCTCTGACCCTAAAAACAAATTCGCGGTACTCGCTGTTGGTGATCTCGGTTTCGTCCATATAATAAGGTCTCACCGTAACGGTTCTCGAAGGGGCACTAAACGCTCCCGCAACATCCTCATCACCTTTACCCATCGTGAAAGCACCACCTGGAATCAAAACCATTCCGTAAGGTTTTTCAGGAAAGAATTTTTTGTCTGCACTTACTCCCACTAGTTGGCCTCTGTCATTTCCAGACTTACAACTGCTCAAAAGTATCAGAACAAACAGTGTTAGGATTAGGGATAACTTTTTCATAATTTTTTACTTTACTAATAAAATGTTATTGTTACTATTAAACAATTTTAGTTTAAGTTTTACTTGAATTATTATTCGAAAAAAATCAAATAAAATCCCACACAAAAACTGTGCTTTTGTTCCCTAAGAACGTTTAAAAACCTGCTTTAGTGTGTACTAATTCAATTTTCTAAAAGTTTTTAACCATCTTTCTGGGAATATCTGATTACTTGCTGTCAAATAATCTTGATACGCACAGGGTATTAACGTAGATTTCTGGGTTTTATTATGGGTGTAGTTGATCTCCATCCACCATCTTTCGCTTTTGTCGCTCTTGAAAAAGTTGATGGTTTCATTCTCGACCATGACGATATACTTCTTGTAGTTCCTTTTCGACTCAAATGGAAACTCATCGATGCGAAGGTTGTACCCCTCCAAGAAATACCAAATCATTTGGGCGATCAGGTGGGCCGTTTGCTCACGGTGGTCGTGTTTGGGATTGTACTCGTAGATTCCGAAGGAGGAAACTTTTCTGCTCAAGCCGGCATAACGCGAGATTGCACAGATCTCCTCACCGTAAAACCCGTTGGGTGCAGCATTGTTGTTACCAGGGGCGTCCCCCATGCGAACCGCTCCGAGATCAATGCTCACCAGGTCGGCATCCCTGAGGACGGGTTCCACCTGGGTCAGGTCCGAGGAGATCTCCCCGAGGCGATAGGCTTCAAAATACAATCTGTCCATCAAATCAATCTCTTCCTGTGAATTGAAGAAAGTTTGAAAGCCCAGGTTGCTGAAATTGAACAGGTTCGTTGGCTTGTCCATTATAATATGGTGCAGGTAGTTATACGAATTGATTCTGGGATCGAGCTCTCCTAGATCAAACCTGCTGTCAACGGAAACCAGGTTCACCGGTTGACCCAACTTGTCGTAGGCGCGGTAATTGGCATAGGTCAGATCCTGACTGCCACCGATAACAATGGGCACAACATTTTGCCGGATTAACTCATAGAGAACTTCTTTCACAATATAATAGGTGTCAGTTATCTCTTTTCCCCTTTGAATGTTCCCTAAATCCACAATCTTGCTGTGCCAGTTTCCCGGGAACATCTGATAGAGATATTTCCGGATCAACTCCAGGTTCTTGCCCGTTCCGAGGTTGTCCGCCGCTCCTCGGCCTTCAAGAATGCCAATGATGGCCAGTGAGGCCCCTTTCAAATCGGGCAGACCTTCTTGCCGGGTATGGAGCCCGATGCGCTTACCCAGGCTCAACTCAGATTGCAACGCCGTATGTGCCACGGCCAGTTCTTCTACGGGGATCAGGAGGTCCAGACTCATGCGTACAGGTTGAATGTTAAAATAGCAAAGTAAATAAAATCCGTAGCCTCCCCGGAATAGTGTTCATAAAAAATAAAAAGTCCCTCCTGCTTGCGCCGGAAGGACCATTTTCAAATTCTCTGTAGAATTTATTTCTTTTTTACCGCTTTTCTTCTCCCCTTGGCTTTCTTCGGAGCATTTTTCTCGAGCAGGTCCTTGACCTCCTCCAGGGTAAGTGCTTGCGCATCTACGGTTTTGGGCAACTCAACTTTCGACTTCCCTTTAATAATGTTGTGTCTTCCCCAACGGGCCTTTTCAACACGGATGCCTTCCTCTTCCCAATTGTGAATCACCTTCTCCCGGTCTTTTCTCTTCTTGGTTTCGATCAGTTCCTCAAGATCCTCCTGGCTCAAATTGTCAAAATTGTAACTCTTATTCACATTGATGAACGTGTTGTTCCACTTTATGAAGGGTCCGAAGCGTCCCACGCCTTTTTGAATGGGCAGCCCTTCATATTCCCCAATGGGAGCATCTGCTTTACGTTTCTTTTCGATAAGCTCAATGGCTCTGTCCATGTCGACCGACAACGGGTTTTCGTCTTTGTCCAGGGAAATGAATTTTTTTCCGAATCGGATGTAAGGACCGTAGCGGCCATTGGCCACAATCACCTCCTCATCCTCAAATTTACCGAGATCCTTGGGCAGCCTGAATAGTTCCATGGCCTCTTCGTAGGTTATGGTATCGAGCGTCTGATCTCCCTGTAGGCTGGCAAACCTGGGTTTCTCTTCATCGGTGGCCTCACCGATCTGCACCATGGCGCCAAATCTTCCCAATCGCGCATAGACATTCTTTCCGGAATCAGGATCGACACCCAGGAGCCTTTCGCCTTTGGCACGCTCAGCATTTTCCGCCACATCTTCCACCTGATGGTGAAACCCGCCGTAGAATTCCTTGATCATCTCCGTCCAGTTCCCTTTGCCCTCTGCAATGTCATCAAATTCCTTTTCTACATTTGCCGTGAAGCTGTAATCCAAAATGTCACTGAAGTTCTCAACCAAAAAATCGTTTACGATCTTGCCAATGTCGGTGGGCATGAGTTTGCCCTTGTCTGCACCGACGGTTTCCTTGAGTACTTTGGAACTGATCTTGTCCTGAGACAGAACCAATTCAGTGTAGGATCTTTCCTTTCCTTCAGCGGTTCCTTTAACCACGTATTCTCTTTTCTGGATCGTAGAGATGGTAGGTGCATACGTAGATGGCCTGCCGATCCCCAGCTCCTCAAGCTGCCGCACCAACGACGCCTCCGTGAAGCGATAAGGTGGCTTGGTATATCGCTCGGTGGCCCGTATGGATTTGCTGTCCAAATTTTCGTTCAGACTCATTTTCGGAAGCATTCCTGCCTGCTCGTCATCCTCGTTGTCCTTGCCTTCAAGGTAGACTTTCAAGAAGCCTTCAAAGGTAATCACCTCTCCGTTTGCCGTGAACACCTTTTCATTCTTATCGTTGCTGATTCGGACATTGGTTCGTTCCAGCTGGGCATCACTCATCTGTGAGGCTATGGTTCTTTTCCAGATCAGATCATACAGGCGGGTCTTATCATTGTCTGCCTGTATGCTCCTGGTGCTCAAATTCGTTGGGCGTATGGCCTCGTGGGCCTCCTGTGCCCCTTTGGCTTTCGTTGAGTAGTTTCTCGGCTTGCTGAATTCAGGTCCGTACGTGGATTGAATCTCTTCCTGGGCCGCATTGATCGCGTCACCCGACAGGTTGACGCTGTCGGTACGCATGTAGGTAATCAGACCTTCTTCATAGAGACGTTGTGCGACCATCATGGTCTTGGCTACCGGAAAATACAATTTACGAGAGGCTTCCTGCTGAAGTGTTGAAGTCGTAAATGGTGCTGCCGGGGTTTTCTTTGCAGGTTTGGTGCTTAGATCCTGAACCTGGAACGAAGCGGATATGCAGGACTGCAAAAACTCTTCGGCTTCCTCACGGGTCTTGAAATTCGCAGGCAACTTGGCCTGGAAGCCAGAACCTCCATCGGTAGAAAATTCTCCTACCACACGATAGGAAGCTACAGGCTCAAATTTTTCGATTTCTCTCTCCCGCTCGACGATCAATCGAACGGCCACTGATTGCACGCGGCCGGCACTCAAACCTCCTTTGACCTTGCGCCAAAGCACCGGTGAGAGCTCATAACCCACGAGTCGGTCGAGAACGCGCCGGGCCTGCTGCGCATTAACGAGATTGTAATCTATGCTTCTGGGATTCTCTATAGCCTTGAGAATGGCCTTTTTAGTGATCTCGTGAAAAACGATGCGTTTCGTGTCGAGATCTTTCAATTTGAGTTGCTCATACAGGTGCCAGGCTATGGCTTCTCCTTCACGATCCTCATCACTGGCCAGCCATACGGTATCGGCCTTTTTTGCAAGTGTTTTTAGCTTCTTGACAACGGCTTTCTTATCACTCGACACGCTGTAATTAGGCGAGAAGTCACCTTCGACGTTAACCCCAAGTTCCTTGGAAGGCAGGTCAACAATGTGTCCAAAGCTGGATTCCACGACGAAATCCTTGCCCAGGAAACGCTCGATTGTTTTGGCCTTGGCAGGCGACTCGACTATAACTAGATTCTTCGACATACGATCACTTATTAGCTCCTGTTTTGAGATTGCAAAAGTAGAGAGAAAAAATTAAATCATTCTTTGGCCCGAAAAAACATATGCTTTTAAGGACATCCCAAATTGCCGTGAAACTGACTTTTTCTGTCAAAATGTCAGAAAAAAGAATTTTGATTGTATCTTTGCATTTCCAAAAAAATTACAATGCCGAGCGAACATATTATTGAGGAGAAGAAGCAAGGTCAGGCCCTGGTCACAGAGGATCAGAAGGGCAACGCCAAGAAGCTTTTTATTGAGAGTTATGGGTGTCAGATGAACTTGAATGACAGTGAAATCGTCGCCTCAATTCTGGCAGACGAGGGATTCAACACCACTACCCTGCTGGAAGAAGCTGATCTGGTTCTGGTCAATACCTGCTC
>JAHEHE010000048.1 GCA_024644725.1 Flavobacteriaceae bacterium
TCCTTCATTTGATAAGTTTTAAGGAAGTTCTAAAATAATTGCAACAATTTATCGTTGGTTAGGTAACTGAGAGAAGCGAATTTAGGAAAAAAACGCTTTTATCAGGTAATTTAGGTAACCTAACACGCGATCTCATGAGAAAAATAGTGCTGCTACTATTGTTCTTCACTATGGCCCTTCAGGCCCAGGACAATATTGTTTACAAAAAATTCAATTCGTTCAATCTCAATTCTGAAAGAATCCTGAAAATCTATCTTCCGGATTCCTACGAAGAGAAAACCGATAATTCCTATCCGATCGCGATTTTGCTTGACGGGGAGTTCCTGTTCGATGTCTATGTCGCCAATGCCAAACTCTTTGCGGCCAGGGACAAAGCTCCCGAGCAGATTATCGTCGGTGTTTTCCAGAATCAGAACGATGAGCGCTACTCAGACTGTGACTTCAGCGTTGACACAGGGTTGCCTAATGAAGACAGTGCAAAATTCTACGGTTTCATAAAAGATGAGCTTCTCACCTATTTGGAGAACAACTATCGCACGTCTCTCTTTAAGACGATTATCGGAAATACGCTGACAGGGAACTTTATCAACTATTTTTTCCTGGAGCCGCAACCCGTTTTCAATGCCTATGTGAACATCAGTCCGAGTTATGCACCTGAAATGCAAACACGACTCGAGGCTCAGAGCCAGGCTGTCGTAACTCCTTACTTCTACTACCTGAGTGGAGGGGACTTTAATCCGGAGAAACGAGCCGCAGCGATCAAAAACGTACACAGTTTGTTGAATCTGTCTGAAAACCCCAATTTCAACTACAAATACGATGACTTGTCGAATTCAAATAAAACGGCATCCATCGGACAATCCATAGCGAGCGCCATGGGCTTCACTTTCGAAACGTATGCCGCCATCACCCAGGAAGAATTCGATAAGGAAATCGCTGATATGAGCCCGGCGGAAGCCATCGAATACCTGGAACGCAAATATGTAGAGATCGAATATCTGTACGGTGCGAATGTCAAGATCCGGGAAAGTGACATCTACAAGATCGAGCCCATTATCATTGACAAGATGAATGGAGACTACCTGGAGGAATTCGGAAAAATGATCATGCGACTCTATCCCGAGACGCCCCTGGGAGATTTTTACATTGGACTTTACTACGAAACAGGCTACGAATACAAAAAGGCCCTCAAGCATTACAAGAACGGATATGCCAAGATAGGTTCAGACAACCCGAACGGAGATGGCTATTATGCCAATATCGAGAGAGTGCTTGAAAAACAAAGAGCTGATAGGCTGGGCCTCAACAATCCTGAAGAGTTACCGGAAGAAGAAGAGCCCGAGCAGGGAGGGGAATAAAGTCTTCAATGGTATTCAAACCGCTCTCAGGCCTGGTCCAAAAACTTGAAATAGTCCATCAAAACCCGGTCATTGACCTCCGACGGGGTGAATATCTCGAGTAAACGAGGTCCGTTTGTCGAATTGAAAAACCCTTCCAGGGCGGACTCCAGGCTTTTAAGGTCCGTCGCCCTTTGATAATCGATTCCATGCATTTTGCACAAATGGCTCGCATCCAATTGATGAGGCGTCTCAAAGTAATCCAGTGCCCCTGACTTTTTAGGTCCGGGCAAGATCCTGAAGATCCCCCCTCCTGAATTGTTGACCACGATCACCCTGAAATTTGAGGGTATATAGGAGTTCCAAAAGGCGTTGCTGTCGTAGAAAAAACTCAGATCCCCGGTCACAAAAACGGTTTGCCCTGAAAATACAGTTGCGGCTCCAACCGCGGTAGAGGTGCTGCCGTCTATCCCACTCGTCCCTCGATTGCAAAATACATCCAGATCTTCACCCAGGTCAAAGAGCTGCGCATACCGGATCACGGAGCTGTTCGATAGCTGAAGTCTTATTCCTTGAGGCAATGACCGAAAAACAGTGTAAAACACCAGGAAATCCGAAAACTCCAGCCCATCCAGGTACTCCCTGTGTCTCTTTTTCTTGTTTTGCTTTCGCGTCAGCCATTCGTCCTGATACTCGGATTCAACTGTCTCGGTCAGAAAGAAGAACTGGCTGAAAAAAAGCTGTGCCGTGACGGGAATGTGCTGTTCCAAGCAATGATATGTATTCATGGCCCGGTTGGGATCGACGTGCCAGTGATGATCCGGCTGATGTCTTCTCAAAAATTGTTTGATTTTCTTGGAGACCACCATCCCTCCAAAAGTAATCAGAACTTCCGGGCGCAGCTCCGACAGCTCCTCTTCGCTCAACGAAAAAATCAGCTGGTCAATATTGGAAATGAAGTTCTTACTCGACACGTTCGACGTAGTTTCCGTCAGTATGAGTACTGATGGGTCCTTAGCCAGGTGATCCAATTGGATCTGAATGAGCTCGTCTGGGTGGTGCACCCCCAGGATGATCATTTTCTTCGCGGAGCTGTTCCAAATTGAAGCGAGTTTATCCATATTCTCATCCGAAACAGGGGTTTCCTTGAGCAAACTTGCGGGTGCATCATTCACCTTTGGTTTTAAAAGCGCCCCAAAATCATAGAGCTCCGTAACTGTTTCATAAAGGGGTTCGTCAAAGGGCAGGTTCAAATGCACTGGTCCGCTCGATTCCTCCAGGGTTTCGAGGGCTGCACGTATCTCTCTTGCACTTTCCTCCAAATCGTTTTTCTCATCGAGTCCTGATTCGAAACAGATGTGCTCTTCGAATATCCTTGGCTGCCTGATCGTCTGTCCATCTCCGATATCAATAAGGTGGGCAGGGCGATCAGCCGACAAAATCAGCAGAGGCACCCGAGAATAGTAGGCCTCGGCAACTGCTGGATAGTAATTCAACAAAGCAGAACCCGAGGTACATAACAGTGCCACAGGCTTACCCGACTGCTGGGCCAGCCCGAGGGCAAAAAAGCCTGCTGACCTTTCGTCTACTATGCTTTGGGTATTTATTTTCGGATGGTTGGCAAATCCGATGGTCAGGGGAGCATTGCGCGATCCTGGAGAGATGACAACCTGTTCGATCTGATGCTCAACCAGGGCCTGCAAGACCAGCTGAGCCATTTCTTTCTTGGGATATTGTGGCATGAATTCGCTTCAATACTGCTCCGCAAAAATACGGCATTTTTTCAGGAAAACACTCGTTTCATGGTCTCACTTTTGGCCCGGGTCTCCTCCCATTCCTTCTCGGGCTGGCTGGAAGCCGTGATACCTCCACCGACATATACCCAGGCCTGCTTCGCATCTGGAAACAACTGCATGCAGCGGAGGTTTACGAACAGATGTGCGCTCCCTGAGACGGGGTAATGCACTTCCCCAAGGAATCCGCTGTAATACTCGCGTGAATATCCTTCATTCCGTTGAATGAACTCTAGAGCCTGATCTCTCGGCAAACCACAAATGGCCGCTGTCGGATGCAAGCGGCTGATCAAATCGGAAAGCAGATTGTCTTCTTGCATGCTTCCGCGGATGTTGGTTCGCAGATGAAGGAGATGGCCAGCCTGTTGCGTGAAGGGCTCACCTACATAGTCAAGCATGGACCCGAGTTCTTTTCGTATCTGATCGGTCACCAAACGCTGCTCCTCCAGTTCTTTTTTTCCCCATGCGACTTTTTCATTTTCATGATAACGTTGTGTACCTGCCAATGACATGGTAAGGAAGGTCCTCTCCTCTACCTCAACCAGGGTCTCCGGACTCGCTCCGATCCAAAGCCCAACCTCCGGGTGAAACCAGATATAACTGTAGGCCTGGGGATACAGCGAGACCAATCGCATAAAGACAGAAACCGGGTCCAGTTGGATATTCCGGATCTCTTCTTTTCTTGAAACCACTATCTTCTTCGCTTTCCCTGAATTAATCTCTTCAACCGTTCTCCTTACTAAGTCGATATGCCGAATTCGTGCTTCTTCCAAATCGGTCGTATCCAAATCTTTGACAACGCCAGCCAGGCTCCAGCTCAAAGGCTGAATGGGGGTACGAATCACCGAGGAAACCTTGGACGGAAAAAGTACCGCATCAAAATCCGGTTCAAAAGGAGAAAACACAAATCCCGGTTCGGAAATGTCGAAGCGACTCTTGAGCTCCGGGGCTTCACAGATCCAGGTCACCAGGGTACTCGAGTCGGGCTTGCGGTAGGTCACAAAGGCTTTTTTATGCCTGAGTCGACCCTCCAACAGGGTACTGAGCTCGGAAGTGTTCATTTCTTTCTTCATTTTTCTAAAAGGAGCTTTTTGATCAACTCAAACTCGGTCCATACCAGTGCGTGATCCCCCTCTTCAAGTGTCACAAGATCAAGCTTGTTCCCTAAAATCTCCGCGAGGTATTCTGAGTTCTGATAAGGAACGATAAAATCTTTTTTTCCATGGACGGCAAGAACCTGAGCACTGCTGGCCTTCCAAAGATCATCGTCGCCTCTCAATTCCTCAATGTGCCTTAATTTCTCTTCCGAAGCTGCCCGAATGACACCTGGTAGCAAGGGTCGTGTGAGGCTCCATTGATACAATTTCAATCCCCAAAACAAGGGTTCAAGCTCACCCTTGACCGCAGCCGCCAATGCCACTTTACGCTGGAACTGAGCAGGCGATGCCATGACCACCGTTCCCCCATAGGAATATCCGACCACAGTCGTTTTTCTCAAGTCGTATTCCCGGAGAAGCGCATGCAATAATTCGACCTCTTCCTCAACGGATTTGAGCGGGGTTCCCGGGTTTCGGTCGCTGTATCCCACACGGTCGTAGGCAATGAGGTTAAACCGCGCGTTCAGATCCTCGTCTTTCAGATAGCGTTTGAAATCCATGGAAGAACCTGGAGAACCGTGAACAAAAACCAGGCAAGGCAGAATTGTATCCAACTCCGGTTGCATCTGAATGACGCGAACCGGCTTCCCGTTAAAATCAATAAGCTGAATATGGGGTTGATGCTTCTCCCCTTCAAAGGACTCAAGAATCTGCTGATCCGATTTCGGGCTGATGAACCGGTAGGCAACCACAGCAAAAACAATCAGAACAAGCAATAGCGATAGACCTGCAATTCGCAAAATTTTTCGCCATAAGCTTCTTTTCATTTCTTTTTCTTTACGACTTGGACAGGACAATACAGGTCATCTTACACAGGGAGATGAGATTGCCTTCCTCATCTGTTACCCGAACCTCCCAAAGCTGCGTCGTCCTGCCTTTGTGAACGGGCCTGGCTGTAGCAGTTACCAGGCCGTCCCTTTTACTCTTGAGGTGATTGGCGGTGATCTCGATTCCTCTTACCTCTTTCGAAGGGTCTCCCACAAATAAATGGGCCGCAGCACTCGCCACCGTTTCAGCCAGGGCAACTGTGGCTCCCCCATGCAAAAGGCCCATGGGTTGATGAACCCTTGAATTCACGGGCATGGTCGCGGTCAAAAAATCTGAACCGATTTCGGTGAAGTTGATGTCAAGTGTTTCCATCAGCGTGTCGGCCAGTATGGAATTCATCTTTCTCAGGGTCTCCTGGTTGGTCATTAAGAGCAGAAATTTAACGGAGTTTTATAGATGTAAAAGTAACACTTTTCACAGAATGTCTTAATTTTGCTCCAAAATGAAAGAGGTGATGATTTACAAGATCAGAGTCATATTGAATGCAGAAGAAGATGTGATCCGAGAAGTTGCCATCGATGCCAGTGCATCCTTGGAGGATCTCCACAATGCGCTGACCAATGCTTTCGGCTTCGTCGGAAATGAAATGGCATCCTTCTTCAAATCGGATGACACCTGGGTACAGGGAGAGGAGTTTCCTTTATTTGACATGAGTGAGGGCCTTGACAAAAAGACCCAGATGAGTGAGTTGGAGGTGCAAAGTGTCCTGACTGAAGCAGGAGACAAACTACTTTACGTCTATGATTTTTTCAATATGTGGTCCTTTTTCGTGGAGCTGATCGATGAGGATTTCGATCACAAAGACCCCGAATTGCCTGCATTGCTTTTCTCTTTGGGTTTGATTCCCAATCAGGCTCCGGAAATTCAATTCGAGAGCGACGACCTGCTCGATGAAGACTTCGATGAAGACCTCTATCGCGAAATCGACGGAGACATCGAAGATATGAACTTCAACTAAACTTTGGGATTTCCCAACACCTGCAGGATTATCTGATAATGTAGGTATTCACGCTTTCGTAGTTGCGAACCACAAAGTCAAAGACGACCTGAATGATCTCCCCCATGGTCTTGCACTCCTTGAAATTCTTGTCGTGGGTATAATCAACAAGCTCCTTCTTAAGGTTCTCAATATTCTCGGGAGTTGAGATGTGATCGTTCTTCATGCATTTCAGGAGTCTTCGGATCCGGTTGTGCGAGCTTTTCAATCTTTTGGCCAGAGCGGATCGTTCCTCTTTTTTGTACTGATCTACCGATTCATTTCCGAGGTTGTTCTCAACCATTCTGACAAAGGGGTAGTTATCCTTGAAAAATTGAGGGCGATAAACTTTCAGCTTGCCTTCAAAGCTCTGCTGGTCGAAATCCATGGCGCGGATCCTGAACTGAACCTGGTCAAAGTCATAGGTCGGGATCACTACATAATTGTAGGCACGCATATCCCCGAGAAGTCGTAAAGTACAGCGCTCATTGAATTTCACGAATTCCTTGCTCAGTCGCTGCATTTCCACTTTTGATATGCTGTCGAGACTTTCCTCCATGAACATGTCACCGGGAATCCCCAGAACATGCTCCTCGATCAGGGTATCCTTGTAAATCAGGAAGTTGATGTGGTTCGGAGACAGGATGTGCTCAAGCTCCAATCCGTAAACACGGGAAGCATCTGCTTTCTTAACGTAAATATACGTGTAGTTATCATTGAGTATGTTTCGCACCTTAACCCGAAAGGGCTTTGAATTCCCGAATGTGCAGTAATCGATCTCGTCGATGATGAGGTTCTCCAGGATTCCCTCACTGCCATCGCCATGCAAAATATTGTACATCCGTTTTAGGCTCATGTCAATTTCCTGCTGTTCGAATTCAGGATAATACACGCGAATCCAAAGGGTGTCTTTTTCGTTTTTGTCATACACTGTCACAGAACCCGAAAAGCGCAGAAGATCATCATAGAAAATTGGGATCTTTATGCTTCTGTTGTACATCGAAAGGTATTTGTACAACTCCTCATTGATCGGGAATGTAGGTTTTTTCCTCGAGATCAGCTTTTCTTCCATGGCCACAGTATAAGCTCTTTTTCGCAATTTAATATTAAATTCCCAATCTTTATGGGAAATGCAGAGTAACATTTTTTCATATCGCTCGTCCTATTGTTAATCCGATTAACGCTAAAAAACTTTGGAAACAATCCTATCGATTCAAAACCTGAACAAAAAATTCGGGCGAATACACGCTGTCAACAACCTTTCCTTTGACATTCAAAAGGGTAACGTATATGGGATTCTAGGGCCCAACGGCAGCGGGAAATCCACAACTCTTGGCATAATTCTCAACGTAGTCAACAGGACCTCGGGAGCATTCTCATGGTTTGACGGCAGAGTGTCGACTCACGATGCATTGAAACGCGTGGGTGCAATCATTGAGCGGCCCAATTTCTACCCATACATGTCAGCCGTTGAGAATCTGAAGCTCGTATGCAAGATCAAGGAGATACCCTATGACAAAATAGAACAGAAGCTCAGGCAGGTGCAACTTTACGAACGCAGGAACAGCAAATTCAAAACCTTCTCTCTGGGTATGAAACAACGCCTGGCAATCGCTTCGGCCCTCCTAAACGACCCGGAGATCCTGATTCTGGACGAACCCACCAACGGATTGGACCCCCAGGGGATTCACGAGATCCGGAGCATCATTCAGAAAATTGCCGCCAACGGAACAACCATATTGCTCGCCTCTCACCTGCTCGACGAAGTGGAAAAGGTTTGCAGTCATGTAGTGGTCATCCGGGAAGGCATCAAGTTGTATTCGGGCCGGGTGGACGAAATGACGGCCAGCCACGGGATCATTGAGATCGAAAGCAAACACGATAAGAATGAGATCTTTACCGCGCTCAAAAGCATTGAGGGGATTGAATCGGTTCACGAAGAGGGCGAGCGGATCTTTATTCGTCTCAATCAGGAGGTCTCATCTGCCCATCTCAATCGCCAGCTCATGGAAAAAGGCATTGAGCTATCTCACTTGGTAAAAAAAAGGCCTTCGCTTGAACAGCAATTCCTGAGCCTGACGAATAATAATTGAATCACTGAGAAACTAACCTCCAAAAAAACCGCAGAACATCATGTTCAGACTGATTGACATAGAACTTCATAAACTCAGGAACAGCCGGGCCAGCAAGGTGCTGATCATCACGTATTTCGTCTTGCTCACTTCCATAGCCCTGATCGCAGCGATCAAATTTGACATTGGACCCGTGCAGTTCCACCTGGCTGAGCAGGGCATATTCAACTTTCCCTACATCTGGCATTTCAATACCTTCATTGCGGCCTTTTTCAAGTTTTTCCTCCTGCTCGTGATCGTCTCCATGATGGCCAATGAATACAGCAATAAGACCCTCAAACAAAACCTGATCGATGGTCTGAGCAAGAAGGAATTCGTGCTGAGCAAATTCTATACGGTAATCCTTTTTGCATTCATTTCGACCGTATTTGTATTTGTGGTCTCCCTGGTCCTCGGACTCATTTATTCGGACTACAATGAGTTCTCAATTATCTTCTCCGACCTGGAATACCTGTTGGCTTTCTTTGTCAAGCTACTGGGATTCTTTTCCTTCGGACTCTTTTTAGGCGTTCTGATCAAACGTTCGGCCTTCGCCGTCGGTGCCATGCTCATCTGGTTCTTCGCCGAATTGATCGGGTACAGTGTCATGAAATGGAAGGTCTTCAGGGATGAGGAAATCGCAGATGCACTTTACCAATTCGCCCCCCTGAATTCCATGTGGAACCTCATTGATGAGCCCTTCTCACGGCTCAATGCGGTCAAGACCATTGCGAGTCAGATCGGTGAGGACATCAGCAGCGACTACTCGGTGCACTTCTACGAGATTGCCATCGTCCTGGGATGGACAGCCCTATTTGTTTATGGGTCATATTACCTTTTGAAGATACGCGACCTTTGAGAAAAAGCGTATTTTTGAAACATGCAATTTCAACTCGTTTCGGATTTCAAACCCACCGGGGATCAGCCCCAGGCCATTGAGCAGCTGGCACAAGGGATCGTCAACGATGACAAGTACCAGGTCCTCCTTGGAGTGACCGGATCCGGCAAGACCTTTACCGTCGCCAATGTCATCGAAAAGGTGCAACGCCCTACCCTGGTTCTGGCACACAATAAAACCCTGGCCGGACAGCTTTATTCGGAGTTCAAACAATTTTTCCCTGAGAATGCCGTGGAGTATTTCGTATCGTATTACGATTACTACCAACCCGAGGCTTTCATTCCCACTACGGGACTCTACATTGAAAAGGATTTATCCATCAATGAAGAAATCGAAAGGCTCCGGTTGAGCACAACCTCCGCCCTGCTTTCCGGACGCAGGGACGTTTTGGTGGTGGCCTCGGTATCCTGTCTTTACGGAATCGGAAATCCCGTTGAGTTCAAGAAGAATGTCATCACGATCTCAGTCGATCAAACCGTTTCAAGAACGCGTTTTCTGCATCGCCTGGTGACGAGTTTGTATTCCAGAACCGAGGATGTGGCCAAAAGCGGTACGTTCAAGGTCAAAGGTGATACGGTGACCATTTATCCTTCCTATGGAGAATTTGGCTTCCGGGTGCATTTCTTTGGTGATGAGATTGAAGAGATCGAAAGCTTCGACCTCACGAGCAACCAGGTAATCGACAAATTCGAGAGCCTCAACATCTATCCGGCCAATCTTTTCGTGACCTCCCCGGATGTCCTGCAAAACGCGATCCATGACATCCAGGAGGACCTGGTCAAACAAATCGATTTTTTTAAGGAGACCGGACGAGGTCTCGAAGCGAAACGAATCAAGGAAAGAACCGAGTTCGACCTGGAAATGATCCGCGAATTGGGCTATTGCAGTGGGATCGAGAATTATTCCAGGTACCTGGACGGACGACCGCCGGGCACACGACCCTTCTGCCTGCTGGACTATTTCCCCGACGATTATCTCATGCTGGTCGACGAGAGTCATGTAACCATCCCCCAGGTACATGCCATGTACGGAGGGGACCGATCGAGGAAGGAAAACCTTGTTGAATACGGTTTCAGGCTGCCCGCTGCCATGGACAACCGACCCCTGAAATTCGAGGAATTCGAAGCCATTCAAAACCAGGTGATCTATATCAGCGCCACCCCGGCAGACTACGAGCTGCAGCACAGTGAGGGGGTATTTGTCGAACAGGTGATTCGACCCACGGGTCTGCTCGACCCTGAAATTGAGGTCCGGCCCAGTGAAAACCAGATCGATGACCTCATCGAAGAGATTCAGCTTCGGGTAGAAGCCGACGAGCGGGTTCTCGTTACTACCCTGACCAAGCGGATGGCTGAAGAATTGACCAAGTACCTGACCCGAATTCAGGTTCGGTGTCGCTACATTCACTCGGATGTTGATACACTGGAGCGAATAGAGATCATGACCGATCTGCGAAAGGGCCTGTTTGATGTGCTCATTGGTGTGAATCTTCTGCGTGAGGGATTGGACCTCCCGGAAGTTTCGCTGGTTGCGATTCTCGACGCCGACAAAGAAGGTTTTCTGAGAAGCCACCGGTCTTTGACCCAAACCGTGGGAAGAGCCGCGCGCAATGTCAACGGCAAGGCCATCATGTATGCCGACAAGATCACGAACAGTATGCAATTGACCATGGATGAAACCCAGCGCCGCAGGGAAAAACAAATGGCCTATAACGAAGAGCACGGCATCTCCCCGCAGCAGATCAAAAAGAACATTGACGAAACCCTTACCAAGAACCAGGTCGCAACCTACCAATACGAACAGGCCAACACGAATGCAACCGATCACGAATTGCGTTACCTCGCCAAATCCGAAATTGAAAAGCGGATACGAGACAAGCGAAAAGACATGGAAACGGCTGCCAAGGCACTCGATTTCCTGGTCGCTGCCAAATTGCGCGATGAGATCAAAGAATTACAGGAATACCTTTAATTGCCTTTTTTGTAATTACCCTTTATTTAATTACCCTTTTTGTGATCTTCCAGGAACTTGGCAAGACCAATGTCGGTAAGTGGGTGCTTGAGCAAACCTGAGATGGCACTCAACGGCCCGGTCATGACGTCGGCACCGATCTTGGCACAATCGATGATATGCATGGTGTGTCGCACCGAAGCGGCAAGTATCTCCGTTTCATACCCATAGTTGTCGAAGATCAGGCGAATCTCCGAGATCAAACCCAGTCCATCCGTGGAAACGTCGTCCAAACGGCCAATAAAAGGAGAAACGTAGGTTGCCCCTGCTTTGGCAGCCAGAAGTGCCTGCCCCGGAGAGAAAACCAACGTCATGTTGATCTTGACGCCTTTGTCGGCAAAATATTTACAGGCTTTGACGCCATCCCCAATCATAGGAAGCTTGACCACAATCTGCGGGTCAAGAGCCGCGAGCTCCTCCCCTTCTTTGATCATACCTTCAAAGTCTGTGGCTATTACTTCGGCGCTAACATCTCCGTCGACGATGGAACAGATCTCACGATAGTGGTTGATGATGTTGTCTCTTCCGGTGATGCCCTCTTTGGCCATCAAAGATGGGTTGGTTGTCACTCCGTCCAGGATTCCAAGAGCCTGGGCTTCACGTATCTGATCGAGATTGGCCGTGTCAATAAAAAATTTCATGAGTCCGTTTTAAATTTTGGCAAATATAGCTCATAAATTGAGAATCGCTGAGCCTTTTTTTCTCGATCGGATGAAACTTGTCAACAGGAACTGTTCATTGCAAACGATCGACATTGTAAAGAGCAGAAAGCGAGAAATATCTATCTTGTCACCACATTTGAATCAAACGCCATGAAAAGAGCAAACCAGGACCCGGACGAAAAGATCATAAACGGTTTCAAGCATATACGACACGAACACGAATCCTATTCGACGGAGGAGATGATCCGGAGAAGCAGCGAGTTCTATCACTGGCTCGATCATCGAAGGTCCATCAGGGAATTCTGTGACCGTCCGGTTCCGAAAGAAGTAATCGAAAACATCATAAAGGCAGCCTCGACGGCTCCTTCCGGGGCTCACAAACAACCCTGGACCTTCTGCGCTGTGTCAGATCCTGCGTTGAAAAGCAAGATTCGCGAGGCAGCCGAAAAGGAGGAGAAGGAATCCTATGAGCATCGAATGGGGGAACGGTGGAAAAACGACCTGGCTCCGATGGCGACCGACATGCACAAGCCATTCCTGGATATCGCTCCGTGGTTGATAATAGTGTGTAAACGTCCCTATGAATTTGCCCCCGATGGAAGCAAAATCAATAACTACTACGTCAATGAATCCGTGGGTATTGCCTGTGGAATGCTTATCACTGCCATACACCAGGCGGGCTTGGTCACCCTGACCCATACACCCAGCCCCATGCGGTTTCTCACGCAGCTGCTCGGGCGGCCTGAAAACGAAAGAGCATTTTTGCTTTTGCCCGTGGGTTACCCCAATGAACCGGTTTACGTTCCGGACCTGAAAAGAAAGGGATTGGATGAAATCGCAGTCTTCACTTAGAGTTTGTAGTGATTCATGAGCAGTTTTTCATAGATCTTGGAGGGCAATACCCGTTTGAGGACAATGGAGAATTTTTGCATGAACGCGCCAACTTTGTAATGCACAGCCGGTGCGGGCATTTGAATCACCTGGTGAATCTTTTTAGCCATTTTGATCGGATCTCCTCCCTGATCGACATGGCTGTCCATGAGCTCCAAGCTTTTCTGATAAACCTCCTTGTAGGGTGAGTTCTCGAAAAGAGGTGCGTGATAGCGCCCGGCGGCTATGTTGGTTGAAAAATCTCCCGGAGCGATATTGGTGACCTCGATTCCGAAGCCCTTGAGCTCCATTCGGGAGCTCTCGGTGATGAGCTCGAGCGCCCCTTTGGTGGCTGAGTAAATTCCACGGAAGGGAAGCCCCATGTATCCGGCTATAGAAGTGATATTGATGATCAGGCCCCTTTTTTGCTTCCGCATGGAGGGAAGCACGGCCTTCATGACCTCAATCGGACCAAAAAAATTCGTGTCGAAAACGCGCTTCATTTCTTCTGTCGGGGTGTCTTCCAACGGACCCGTTATACCCATACCCGCATTGTTGATCAGCACGTCGATTCTGCCCTCCTCGGCCAATATGCCTTCTATGGCTTTTTTAATGGACTCCGAATCACAAACATCCATGGGCAACAGAGAATAACTCCTCTTGGCCCTTTTTGGATTCCGACCGGTTCCGTAAACCTTGAAGCCTCTTTCGGCCAAATACTGGGCGGTTACCTTTCCTATGCCTGAAGAGGCCCCGGTGATAAAGACGACTTGTTTCCTTGCTGACAACATGCTACAAAGAAAATGATTTTTTCAGGAAGTTCGGAAGAGAAGAAGGAAAATGAAGGGTACAAAAAATGGCAAGCTACCTGCATCACACCGCTACGACCTAATACCTTTGCTGCGTTCCCGCCCTGGAGGATTCAAAGGGAGCTGGTTGTGCAGGACTTGCCACTGCAAAAATACTACCCTTTTGCAACATAACAAGCATTTTTGTGTAACTTTTTAAACGTTGCGGACACTAACAGGCAAATTCGTTTTATTAGCTATATTTGTTCTAACCTAAATCAAACTATTATGGAAAATCAACCAGCCGCATCACGAAAGAGCATCATGATCAATTTTGGAGTCCTGTTCGGATTCGCCAGCATAATCACTCAACTTCTCATCTATGTTTTCGGTGATGTTTACGAGCCGCATTGGGGTTTTATAGTATTGTCAGTAGCCGTGACTGCGGTTTTCATCGTATTGGGAATCAAAAAGGTCAAAGATTCCCAGGGCGGATTCCTGTCTATGGGGGATGCGATAAAAACGGGTCTGGGAATTGCGCTTATATCTTCCATTATCTATAGCATTTACCTGGTCATTTTTCAACACCTGATTGAGCCTTCCTATTTTGACAACCTGGCCCTGCTCCAGGAACAAACAATTATTGAACAAAACCCAAATATGACTGATGAGCAGCTCGAGCAGGCAAAAGGATTTGCTGCGATGTTCAACAGCTCGGGAGTCAATGTAGCCATAACCATTATATTCAGTTTGTTTATGGGATTGATCATCTCCTTTTTCAGCGGGCTGATCATGAAGAAATCTGAAATGTAAAAAAATCTGTCTATGGACATATCCATCGTCGTTCCTCTTCTCAATGAGGAAGAATCGATACAGGAATTATATGATTGGATCGCACGTGTCATGCGATCCAATCATTTTTCTTATGAAATCATCTTTGTCGACGATGGCAGCGAAGACGGATCCTGGGAACTGATCAGTGAGCTTTCCCGAAATCATCCGGAAGTCAAAGCCTTGAAATTCCATCTGAATTACGGAAAATCACAGGCGCTCAATGCAGCTTTCAAAGAAGTCAATGGTGACGTGGTCATCACTATGGATGCCGATCTCCAGGACAATCCGGAAGAAATTCCGGAGTTGGTTCGAATGATTCGGGAAGAAAATTATGACCTGGTTTCCGGATGGAAAAAGAAGCGCTACGATTCAAAGCTTCGTAAGAACCTTCCCTCAAAGCTTTTTAATGCAGCCGCACGAAAAACTTCGGGGCTCAAACTGCACGATTTCAACTGTGGCCTGAAAGCCTACAAGATAGAAGTGGTCAAAAACGTAGATGTTTACGGGGAAATGCACCGGTACATTCCTGTTCTGGCAAAAAATGCGGGTTTCAGCAAGATTGGTGAAAAAGTGGTCCAGCACCAGGCAAGAAAATACGGAACCACAAAATTTGGCATGGATCGGTTCATCAACGGTTTCCTGGATCTTATCACCATAAATTTCCTGGCGCGATTCGGCAAGAGACCCATGCACCTTTTTGGGCTCCTTGGGACCTTGATGTTCGTGTTGGGTTTTGCAGCCTCCCTCTATATTGGAGTCATGAAGCTCCTGAAATTATACTGGCAAGAACCCGCCATACTGGTTACTGACAATCCCTGGTTCTATATCGCCCTGAGCTGCATGATCATCGGTTCTCAGTTCTTCCTGGCAGGATTCCTCGGGGAATTGATTTTGCGTTCCAAGGAAAAGCCCAATCGCTACAAGATCCGGGAAACGCTTAATCTGAGCCTTGGAGCGGGTGGCAAAAGCCTGAAATAGGCTCCCGAGCCGGGCCCGAATTCATCCGAAAAAGTTATCTTTGAAGCACTAAACCTCACTTAACAATGAACAGCGACGACATTATCCGAAAGGCCAGACTTTGGATTGCTGAACCCTTTGATCTGGAAACTCAGAATGAGATTAAGCAATTGATTGAAACGGGTTCAAAAGAGCTCACAGACCGATTCTACAAGGATTTGGAATTCGGAACAGGTGGCATGCGCGGAACCATGGGGGCCGGCACCAACCGAATCAATAAATATACGCTTGGGAAAAATACGCAGGGTCTGTCGAATTACCTCAACAAGAACTTCCCAGACAAGCAGCCCAGTGTGGCCATCGCTTATGACTGCAGGCACAACAGCAAGACTTTTGCCCGTTCAGTGGCCGAGGTGTTCTCAGCCAATGGCATAAAAGTCTATTTATTCGAAGATCTCCGAGCGACACCAGAGCTGTCTTTTGCCGTTCGTGAGCTCGGCTGTGACTCCGGAATCGTTTTGACAGCGTCTCACAATCCACCGGAATACAATGGCTACAAGGTTTACTTCAACGATGGTGGGCAGATCATTCCTCCTCAGGACGGAGAGATCATCGAAGAGATCAATTCTGTGAAATTTGAAGACATAAAGTTCGAACCGGACCCTTCACTCATCGAGATCATAGGCGAAGAGATCGATGCGAAGTTTGCCAGGGCCTCAGTTGCCAATGCGACTTCCTCCGATACTGTTGGACGAGACAAGCTCAAAATCGTTTTCACTTCGCTCCACGGCACCTCGATAACCATGGTGCCCCGCGCCTTGGAACTGGCAGGTTTTACCGATGTCCACATCGTGGAGGAGCAACGGGAGCCCGACGGCGATTTTCCAACCGTGGCATCTCCAAATCCCGAAGAACCGGCGGCACTAAAAATGGCCACGGATCTGGCTGAGGAGATCGGGGCGGATATCGTGATAGGAACGGATCCCGATTGTGACCGACTGGGAATAGCCGTGCGTGACACAACGGGCAAGCTGGTTCTGCTCAATGGCAACCAGACCTTCGCCATCCTGGTGGATGCCCTGTTGAAAGACTGGGTGGCCCAGGGGCGAATCGACGGAAAGCAGTTCGTAGGCTCGACGATTGTCTCCACGCCCATGATCATCAAGCTCGCTGAGAGTTATGGCGTAAAGACCAAGGTGGGCCTGACCGGTTTCAAATGGATCGCCAAGATGATTCGCGAGGCTGAGGGCAAGGAAGAGTTCATAGGTGGCGGTGAAGAGAGCTTTGGCTTTATGGTGGGTGACTTTGTCAGGGACAAGGATGCCGTTTCAAGCACGGTTCTCGCCTGTGAGATCGCAGCTCGCGCCAAAAGCCAGAACAGCACCCTTTACAAAGAGCTGCTGCAACTTTACCTGAAACACGGCTTCTACAAGGAACATCTCATATCCGTGGTTAAAAAAGGTGTAGAGGGGGCCCAGGAGATCAAGCAGATGATGACCGATATGAGAAATAATCCTGTCCATGAGATTCACGGAGAGCCCGTGAAATACCTGTTTGACTACGAGTCGTCCATCTGCAGGGACCTCATCACGGGTGAAGAGCATCCAATCGAACTTCCAAAATCCAACGTATTGATTTATGAAACTGCTGAAGGGACCCGAATGGCAGCCCGTCCAAGCGGAACCGAACCCAAAATCAAATTCTATTTCAGCGTCAATGGTCCGATGAACAGTCTGGATGAGGCGAAAGAGGCAGAGTCCCGTCTCGATGAAAAAATACGAGACATTATCAAGGAGTTCAATCTCTAAGGATGAGCAGAACCAGGACTGACAAAATATGAGCTATTTCAGGAAAATCATGCGTTTCGCCCGGCCCTACTACAAGTTTGCCGGGATGAACATCTTTTTCAACATCCTTTACGCCATTTTCAATGTGCTCTCGGTCCTGACCTTCATCCCTGTGCTGGGAATTCTATTTGGACGTGAGGAGAAGGTGACTGAAAAACCTGTATTTCAGGGGATCACAGGTGTCTATGACTATGTTCAGGACAGCCTCAACTACTACGTGTCTGACATGATGGAAACGGGAGGAATCGAAAAAGCGCTGATCTTTATCTGCCTGATCAGTTTCTCCATGTTCTTTTTCAAAAACCTCTTCAGGTACCTGGCGCTTTTTGTAATGACTTTTCTTCTCACAGGTGTAGTCAAAGATCTGAGAGACAGCTTGTATTCTAAAATCATTTCCTTGCCTATCTCCTATTATTCTGAAAAGAGAAAAGGCGACACAATGGCCCGAATCTCAAATGACGTCCAGGAGATAGAAAACTCTTTTCTGAACACCTTGGAGGCCCTTTTCAGTGAGCCGCTGACCATTACATTCACGCTAATCTCCATGTTCGCAATAAGTGCCAAACTCACGTTCTTTGCATTTATCCTGCTTCCCGTTTCCGGAATCATCATTTCCTCAGTGAGCAAACGACTGAAGGCCAAATCATTGCTTGCCCAGCAAGAAACAGGGACGTTTCTCTCCTTTGTGGATGAGACGCTCACCGGGCTGAAGGTGATCAAGAGCTTTACAGCCGAATCGAAAATGTACAACAGGTTTCGTGAATCGACCCTGCGTTTGAGAAAGTTGATGAACAGCGTCATGAACAGGAAGAACCTCGCATCCCCTATGAGTGAATTCCTGGGCTCGGCCACGATCATCTCCATACTCTTTTACGGAGGTCGTATTGTTTTGCTCGGAGAAGACGAGATGAAGCCTCAGGAATTCCTCGGATACATCGGTTTGTTCTATCTCATATTAAATCCTGCCAAAGCGATTTCAAAGGCCATCTTCAGCATTCAGAAAGGAAATGCCTCGGCGGAGCGAATTGTTTCGGTGCTCGAGGCGGAAAATCCGATCCAGGATGCTCCCCAAGCCATTGAAAAGGAGGGTTTCGAAAAAGAAATCGAGCTCAAGAACATTTCATTCAAATACCAGGATGAATACGTGATCAAAAATTTGTCCCTTCGCATTCCAAAAGGACAGTCTGTGGCTCTTGTAGGCCAGTCCGGAAGCGGGAAGTCAACCCTTGCCAACCTGATCCCGAGGTTCTATGACGTCAATGAAGGTGAGATCCTCCTCGACGGGGTCAATCTCAAAGAGATCAAATTGGAATCCTTGAGAGAGCTCATGGGCCTGGTCACCCAGGAATCGATACTTTTCAATGACTCGGTAAAAAACAATATCACGCTCGGGGTGGATCATGCGACAGATGATGAAATTGAAGACGCCGCGAGGATTGCAAATGCGCATGAGTTCATTGAGGATCTCCCTCAAAAATACGAGAGCAATATCGGGGACAGTGGAAACCTTCTTTCAGGAGGGCAGCGACAGCGCCTTTCAATCGCGCGTGCCGTACTGAAGAACCCGCCCATCATGATTCTGGATGAGGCCACCTCGGCTTTGGATACCGAGTCAGAACAGTTGGTGCAACAAGCTCTTGAGAAGATGATGGAAAACAGGACCTCGGTGGTTATCGCGCATAGGCTTTCAACGATCCAAAAAGCCGACAGGATCGTAGTGGTGCACAAAGGAGAGATCGTCGAACAGGGAAAACACGCTGAATTACTGGAAAAAAAGGGTGCGTATCACAAACTTGTGACCATGCAGGCCCTGGATTGACCAAAACGGAAAAACACATATCGACAATGAATATCATTGATAGTTTGGAATGGCGCTATGCCTGCAAGAAATTCGACAAAACAAAAAAAATAAACGAAGAACAGCTCCAGGAACTCAAGAAAGCGTTCAACCTGACTGCGACTTCCTATGGCCTGCAGCCGTTGAAAATGCTCGTGATTAAATCCGAGAAGCTAAAATCAAAATTATTTCCTTTGGCTTATTATCAGCCCCAGGTCACCACCTGCTCCCATCTCCTGGTCATTTGCACGGAAACGAATTATGGCCCAGAGGCGGTCGATGCCAAGTTTGATCTCGAGAGAAAGCTGCGCGGAACCAAAGAAGAGATCATCGAAAAATTCAGAGGGCAGCTCAAAGATATTTACTTGAAAAAAGAAGCTGTGGACCTGGAGCGCGAATCGATGTACCAGGCCTATATCGCACTGGGCAACCTGATGACGGTGTGCGCCGAACTGAGAATCGACTCCTGCCCCATGGAAGGTTTCATTCCCTCTAAGGTCGATGAAGTACTGGGTCTTTCGGAACGAAACCTGAAATCGGCCCTCTTGCTTCCGGTGGGATACCGCGCTGCGGATGATCCGACCAACGGGCTTGCCAAAATCAGAAAGCCCCTGGAAGAAGTTGTCATCGACCTGGATTAATAGATTCTAAAAAAACAAAACACCCCTTTTACATATGAGTGATTCTGCTGTCAGAGAGCTTGAGCCAAAAGAAGTTTGGGAAAATTTCGCAGCCATCAATGCGATACCCCGAGCTTCAAAAAAAGAAGAGCAAATAATCGAGTTCATGGTCGATTTCGGAAAGGATCTCGGTCTTGACACTGTGGTGGATCCGGTAGGTAATGTCGTTATTCGAAAGCCTGCAACCCCCGGCATGGAGGATAGAAAACCGGTGGTCATGCAGAGCCATCTCGACATGGTTCACCAGAAAAATGCAGATTCCGATTTTGACTTCGACAAGGAGGGAATCAGGATGTTGATCGAAGGAGATTGGGTCAAGGCAGATGGGACGACACTTGGAGCCGACAATGGTTTGGGAGTTGCTGCAATCATGGGAATTCTGAGAAGCTCAGACATCCCTCACCCTGCCCTTGAAGCGCTCTTCACCATAGATGAGGAGACCGGTATGACCGGAGCCCAGGGCATGGAACCGGGCTTTTTGCAGGGAGAGATACTGTTGAATCTCGACACCGAAGAGGACGACGAGATCGACATCGGTTGTGCCGGTGGGATCGACGTAACTGCGGTTCGCGAGTACACGACTGAAGAACCTGTAAAGAGTGCGAATTCCTATCGCATCTCAGTGACGGGTCTTCAAGGCGGTCATTCGGGCATGGACATACACAAGGGACTTGGCAATGCCAATAAAATCATGAATGGCGTTCTTGTCCATATGCGAAATGAAATTCGTTTGAGCTCCCTGAAGGGTGGAAGCCTTCGAAATGCGATCCCACGGGAAAGTTTTGCTGAGATTGTTATCGAATCAGACCAACTTGAAACCGGCATGAAACGCTTTGAGGAGGTCGCCGGGACCCTCAAGGAAAGCTTTTCAGGAATCGAACCCGACCTGGAAATTCAGATCGAGCAAAAAGATGACTATGAAGAGGTCCTGACGATCCAGGATCAGAATTCCTTGCTCGAAAGTGTCGGTCAGGCCCTGAACGGGGTGTATAAAATGAGTTCTGAAATATCGGATCTCGTTGAGGCCTCGAACAACATAGCGAAAATCACCGTAGAAGGCGGAACCATGAAGATCGAGTGCCTCACGCGCTCATCTGTGGAAGAGAGCAAAAGGGAGGTACAGGAGCTCTTGCGGAAGAATTTCGAGAGAAATGGTTTTGAAGTGAGTTTTTCAGGCGCCTATCCGGGTTGGAGTCCCAATGGAAATTCTCCCATACTCAAAGTCCTGACTCATGTCTACACAGAGCTCTTTTCGGAGGAGCCCAAGGTTGTTGCCTGCCATGCAGGGCTCGAATGCGGCATTATCGGTTCGCACTACCCGGAAATGGATATGATCTCCTTCGGACCTACCATCAAAGGCGCGC
>JAHEHE010000108.1 GCA_024644725.1 Flavobacteriaceae bacterium
GGTTGAATCCGAAGAGACACTGAACACGTCATCACTATAATACCCGGAAATGGCCAACGAATTCTTATCGTCAAAGTTGTGATGATATTTCGCGATCACATCATAAAAAGAGGCCTGGCTGTTCTGAAGCTGTTCATCGTCAAGCTGCTTGAGTATCCAATCGGAATAGGTCGCCCGACCCCCAACCAACAGTGAGGATTTGTCCTTTACCACAGGAATTTCCAGCGTAAGGTTTCCGGTAACGGGTCCTATGGCACCCTCTCCGCTGAATTTCTGCGTATTGCCATCTTTGGTTCGGATATCGAAAACTGACGATAACCTTCCCCCATACTGAGCTGGTATGCTGCCTTTGTAAATGTCAACATCGTCTGTGGTAAATGGGTTCAATGCAGAGAAGACACCAAAAAAATGCGTCGGGTTGTAGACCACAGCATTGTCCAGCAGGATAAGGTTTTGATCTGTGTTTCCACCGCGTACATTATAGCCGGCAACTCCTTCACCGGCGGTCGAAATTCCGGGTAGGGTAGTGGCCACCTTCAGCACGTCGCGCTCCCCGAGCACCAGGGGTATGGTCTTGATCTCTTTTACTTCGATTTGGGTGATACCTGTAACTGCATCTTTGACATTGCTGTCCTTGTCTGCGTCTATGATCACCTCATCTAGCAACTCCGGGTTTTCTGCCAGATTGAAATTGAACGTCCCGTCGTTGTATATGATTACCTTCTTTTTCAGGTTTTCAATTCCGAGGGATTGGAGCTCAAGGTCATTGGCCCCGGCAGGAAGCTCTATCCGATATTTACCTTCAATATCCGTGACAGCGTTGATGTTTTTGTCCGGAACACTTATCACCAGGTTGGGTATGGGTTCTCCGGTCACGTTGTTTTTTATCTGCCCCGAAAGAACAAAGCTCTTGCGAGAGGCATTTTTGCTTTCTCTACCGATGCGTATGGTTTCAACACCGGTCCGCGCCGTGGCAGCTTGTTCCGAATAAAAAATAGGCTTACTGGAATCTTCCTGGTCTTCTTGATCCGTTCGTCCGAAGAAATCGTCAGGAAGGTCATCGTAAATCAAATTATTTTGCGTGAGTATGATATTGTAATTGTCAGAAAAATAATAGTTTACAACCGTATTAGTAAATAAATCATTTAATACAAGTCTAAGTGCAGTGTCCTGGTACTGACCGGAAATCTTCAGATTGTCGAACCACGAATCCAAGAAGAAAAACCGGTAAGGTGTCAAAGTCTCCAACTGCTCTAATACCTCTACGCGAGTGGAGTTTTCAAAAGTAAGGCTTACTTTTTCAGTTCCGTCCTGGGCATAAGCACTTGCTGCCGAGAAAATCAGCAGAATTAGGATCAACCTGTTTATCATGATTGAGAGGGTTTTGAAGTTAGCGCCGCATCAATTCGATCTGCGATCTGCGTCATGAACAGGTCGTAATCTGTGTCCATCAGGTATTTATTACCACTGAAAAATGCATTGATCTGTTTCTTTCTCTCCGGAAAGATCTTGATCAGATCGTTTTTCTTTTTAATGGGATAGAACAGGTTCTCATGGAGAATGTAATACAGGTCGTCATTTCTGAACTCATATAAAACAGCTTTGTTCTCGAGAACCTTTTTGCTGAGTTTCCGGTGTTTTTTATACAAAGTCAATGAACTGCCTTCTTCGAGAACCTCGTAGAAACCGTCAACCTGATCGTTGGATTTGAAAACCTCTATTCCTCTGAGGTGTACAAATTGCTTTTCATCAAGTTGAAAACCCGTTACTTTATCCTTCAGCAATTGAATAATGCTCGAACCGGTTCCGGTTTGCAGCGAAATGATCAACTGGTCTTCGAAAAGATCGTATTTCAATGGGATGTCATAGTAGGGCTGGCCGTCATACCAAAGATTGGCGGTCTGATACTCCGGGCTTTTATAAAATTTATGCTTCCCGTTCTTGATGCGGTACAGCTCTTTGTAACGGATGCCGTTAAACAGCCCGGTGTTTTCAATTCCAACCTGTTCATCGAACCAATTATAGTAATCTCTTTGATCCTCTTGTTGGGCCTGCAAGTTGAAGGCATAAACCACCGCAATGAGAAATGCGAGGTGTGAAATGATAGATTTTACCAAGGCTCCGAGGGGTTTTAAATGATTATTTTTTTCGTTAGGAAGCGTAAATATAGAAAAAAACCCACCGATTTAGGCAAATCAGTATAAAGTGTTTCAGGACTGATCAAACAAGACCCATGAACCATTCTCTATCAAGGGAATAGCCTGTTTGTATTTAAGAACCTTGGACTCTCCTGTGTTGATGTTTTTAATGGTCACGCGTTCATTCCGACCTATTTTTCTTTCCGTGCGTACGATCGTCTCTGTGATTTGAGGCTGCTGGGTCTGGTTGGTTTGCGTGTCCTGGGTTTGACTCACAAACTCCTCCTTGCTCAGCTGAACTTTTTCCTGCTTGCGCTCTCTTGCCTGGCTAACCTGCTGCGGGCTCTGGCTGGGCAGCTCTCCTTTGAACAAGAATGACAGCACTTCCTTGTTCACTTTGTCCAGCATTTCCTTAAAGAGCTCAAAGGCCTCGAATTTGTAGATCAGCAGTGGATCCTTCTGTTCATAGGTCGCATTCTGGACCGATTGCTTCAGATCATCCATTTTTCTCAAGTGATCCTTCCAGGTGTCATCGATAATGGCCAGGGTGATGTTCTTCTCAAAATCTTCAACCAGTTGTTGCCCCTCTGATTCGTAAGCGTCTTTCAGGTTGGTGATTACGTTCAGGGATTTGATTCCATCGGTAAACGGAACGACAATTCGTTCGTAGCGATCCCCCTGCTTTTCATAGACGTCCTTGATCACGGGGAAAGCAGCGACGGCATTGCGCTGTACCTTGTCTTTATAATGGTTGTAGACCACTTCAAAGAGCTCATCCACGAGTTCGCGCTCGTCTTTGGAGGCAAAATCTTCCTCTGAAAAAGGCGAGGTAGTCGAAGAGAAGCGGATCAATTCAAATTCAAAGTTCGAGTAGTCGTTCAGGGCTTTGTTTGAGGAAACGATCGAGTCACACGTGTCGTATATCATATTGACGATGTCCACCTGCAACCGCTCCCCGTAAAGAGCATGGCGACGCCGCTTGTAGATCACCTCGCGCTGGGCGTTCATGATGTCATCGTATTCCAGCAAGCGCTTTCGAATTCCGAAGTTGTTTTCTTCGACTTTTTTCTGGGCACGCTCAATCGATTTTGAGATCATGGAATGCTGGATGACCTCACCTTCTTTGAGTCCCATTTTGTCCATCATTTTGGCAATTCGCTCCGAACCGAAGAGGCGCATGAGATTGTCTTCCAGCGAAACGTAGAATTGGGAAGATCCGGGATCTCCCTGTCGGCCGGCCCGTCCGCGCAACTGGCGGTCAACGCGTCGCGAATCGTGACGCTCTGTTCCGATAATGGCCAAACCTCCGGCGGCTTTGACTTCATCTGAGAGCTTGATGTCTGTACCCCGACCCGCCATGTTCGTTGCGATGGTCACTACGCCTGGGTTACCGGCTGTTTCGACGATATCCGCTTCTTTTTTGTGCAATTTGGCGTTCAGTACGTTATGTGGAATCTTTCGAATTGAAAGCATTTTGGACAGGAGCTCGGAGATTTCAACCGAAGTTGTTCCGACAAGCACAGGTCGCTGTTGATTCACCAGGTTGCCGATCTCTTCGATTACGGCGTTGTATTTTTCTCTTTTGGTCTTGTAGATCAGGTCCTCCCGGTCATCCCGTATCAACGGCATGTTCGTCGGGATTTCAATGACATCCAATTTGTAGATCTCCCAGAATTCTCCCGCCTCGGTAATGGCCGTACCTGTCATACCGGATAGTTTACGGTACATCCGGAAGTAGTTCTGCAGGGTAATGGTGGCGTAAGTCTGGGTGGCAGCCTCGATCTTGACGTTTTCTTTCGCCTCAAGGGCCTGGTGCAACCCGTCAGAGTATCGTCTTCCGTCCATAATACGGCCGGTCTGCTCATCGACGATCTTGATCTGATCCTCTATGATGACGTATTCCACATCCTTTTCAAAAAGGGTATAGGCTTTGAGCAGCTGATTCATCGTGTGAATGCGCTCACTCTTTATGCTGAAATCCCGGTAGAGCTCTTCTTTTTCCTTGGCCTTTTCCTCCGGACTCAGGTCTTTCTCATCGATTTTGCCGATTTCAATTCCCATGTCAGGCAAGACAAAGAAGTGATCGGCGGTGTTGCCCGATAAATGGGCTATTCCTTTGTCCGTCAGGTCGATGGAATTCGTCTTCTCATCGATGACAAAATAGAGCTCTTCATCGATTTTCGGCATTTCCCGGTTATTGTCCTGCATGTAGAAGTTCTCTGTCTTCTGCAGCAGCTGTTTGATGCCTTCCTGACTCAGGAATTTGATCAAGGCCTTGTTCTTAGGCAGCCCTCGAAACACGCGGTAGAGGTAAAAACCTCCGTCCTTGGTGTTTCCTTCGGCGATCAGTTTCTTCGCCTCGGCCAGTACCCCGATCAGGTATTTGTTCTGCATACGAACAATCTCGTCCACTTTGGGTTTTAGTTCATTGAACTCATGACGGTCACCTTCCGCAGTGGCACCTGAAATGATAAGCGGGGTACGTGCGTCATCCACCAGTACCGAATCCACCTCATCAACAATAGCATAGTTGTGTGGTCGCTGAACCAGATCGTTGGGGGAGTGGGCCATGTTGTCCCGCAAGTAATCGAATCCGAATTCATTGTTTGTTCCGTAGGTGATATCAGCCAGGTAAGCCTTTCGTCTTTCCTCGGAGTTGGGTTTGGTATTGTCAATGCAATCGATGGTCAGTCCGTGAAATTCGAAAATCGGACCCATCCAGGCCGAGTCCCGTTTGGCCAGGTAATCGTTCACCGTTACAACATGAACGCCATTTCCGGTAAGGGCATTGAGATAAATAGGGAGTGTCGCCACAAGGGTTTTTCCTTCCCCGGTCATCATCTCGGCAATTTTCCCTTGATGAAGAACCGCACCACCAATCAGCTGAACATCATAGTGCACCATATCCCAGGTAATCGGCTTTCCTGCCGCATCCCAGGTATTGCTCCAGACAGCATCGTCTCCTTCCAAGTTGACGTAATCCTTCACCGACAGTTCCCTGTCAAAAGGAGTGGCTTTGACTCGCAATGTCTCATTATTGGCAAACCTGCGTGAGGTTTCACGCATCACGGCAAAGGCTTCCGATTGGATTTGCTCAAGTACCTGCTCAGACGCTTCATAAGACTCATCTCTTAACTGGTCGATCTCTTTATAAATAGCCTCTTTCCTGTCGATGTCAGCTGCTTCCAATTCCGTGTTGAGGGCCGAAATCTGCTCCTCAAAGGGTTTTATGGCTTCTGCGATCTGCTTTTTGAAATCTGCAGTTTTTTGACGCAGTTCTTCAATGGAAAGACCTTCCATTGCCTTGTCATAAGAGCGCACTTTATCAACAAGAGGTTGAAGCTGCTTGAGGTCTTTACTTTTTTTATCTCCAACAAAAGCTTTGAGTACAGAATTTAGAAAACTCATATTTTATAGGTTTCAACCGGATTCATTGTCCGATTCAGTTTATTACGTGAGGACAGAGGAAAATATAGGATTTTCTGACGTATTGAGAAAAAAAAAAGCCTCATAGGAGACTTTGATTTTTTTAGTATTCATCTTCGTTCCAGAGGAAATCCTCATCAGTCGGATAATCTGGCCAAATTTCCTGAATGATCTCATAGCTCTCTCCTTCATCTTCAAGAGCTTGCAAGTTCTCTACTACCTCCAATGGGGCTCCCGTCCTGATAGCATAATCAATCAATTCATCTTTTGTAGCCGGCCAAGGTGCATCGCTTAAGTAAGATGCTAATTCCAACGTCCAATACATAATTGAAAATTATTAATTTAAGTTGCAAAAGTAATTTTTTTGCTCAATTAAGCAAGTTTTTTAATTACTATTTTTTTGCTGTCAAAAGAACGTAATATTTGCTTGAAAAATTGTGTCTGAAATCCTTTATTTTCAACCTTTCCAAGGAACTTCAGTCACACCCAGATCCATGGACAATTTTCGTGCCAATACGAACAAGTAGTCTGACAAGCGGTTCAAATAGATCAAAATCTGCTCGTTTATGGCTTCCATGTCATGGAGTTCGACTGTTTTTCTTTCGGCTCTGCGGCACACACAGCGTGCAATATGACAGAATGACACCGCCGGATGACCTCCCGGAAGAATAAAGTGCGTCATCTCTGGCAGTACCTCGTTCATACGGTCCATCTCTTCTTCGAGAAATCGAATATTTTCATCGCCTATCAAATCGATTTGCAGCTTTGATTTGCCTTTCTTTTTGGCATTTGAATCCTCTGGTGTCGCCAGCATGGCACCGAGGGTAAACAACTTGGACTGGATTCGAATCAAATCTTTCCTGATTTTTTTATCTTTCACCTGGTCGTGAATCATCCCGAGATAGGAGTTCAGCTCATCCACGGTGCCGTAGGAGTCAATTCGTATGTTGTTTTTGCGCACCCGCTTTCCGCTGAACAGCGAGGTGTCA
>JAHEHE010000049.1 GCA_024644725.1 Flavobacteriaceae bacterium
TCTGAGCAAAAATCCCAATTGAAAAAAGGAGAAAACCCAGGAGAAGCAATATCTTCATTCCTTTACCGGAATACAGAGACTTTCTCGAGCGTTTTGACTTGAAAACAGTCGGGTTGCTTTTAGGGTCTATTGTTAAATTGTTCATACAAATTGTATGTTTGGTTCTGTTATTGTCTGGTATATACGCAAAGCCTGATATCACAGGTTCTCCATGTGAAATCAGGGTTAAATCGTCTCTTTTTGATAGTCTACCGAGTGGGGAGGGATCGGTGTTCATATCCTTAATTTTTATTTAACTGTTTGTATGTCAACAATTTAATTGAGAATATGTTCAAATCCCCCGAGAAGGATGTCCATTAGCTTTTTAACAAGCTGTTAATAACTCAAGAAAATTGTTAATATCGGAAACGGCCCCAAAACCCCATTATTGCCTCTTTTTTCTCCTGCAAAAAATTTTTTTTTATTGTGTTTTTACTTCATTTTTTTTTCGGCAAGGTCTTGGAAGAGTCAATTTTGCTGTATATTTGCAATTATTTAGAATGAATCTAATTTGTAATGATACAAGTATCTGAAAACGCCAAAAAGAAGGCTATCGAGCTGATGACTGAGGATGGCTATAACGCCTCAAGCGATTTTATCCGTGTAGGGGTAAAAAGCGGGGGTTGTTCGGGATTGTCCTATGAATTGAGTTTTGACAGGGAGGAAAAGGAAAATGACAAGGTTTTTGAAAGCAATGATGTTCGGATTATCGTAGACAAGAAGAGCTTCCTTTACCTGGTTGGTACGACATTGGATTATTCCGGTGGACTGAACGGTACAGGATTTACCTTTAAAAACCCGAATGCGAACAGGACCTGTGGCTGCGGCGAGAGTTTCTCACTATAATCAGTATTCAAGTAGCGAATTATGAATAAATATACCGAAGACGACCTGAAGAAGGAACTTGAAACCAAGGAATACGAATATGGTTTCTACACCGATATCGAATCGGATACCTTTGCCAAGGGATTGAATGAAGAAGTCATCCGTGGAATTTCTGCCAAGAAGAATGAACCGGAATGGATGACCGAGTGGAGACTGGAGGCTTTTCGTATATGGCAGGAAATGGAAGAACCTGAATGGGCGAATGTTCGATATGAAAAACCAGACTTCCAGGCAATAAGCTATTATTCCGCTCCCAAGAAGAAAAAAGAGCTGGAAAGCCTGGATGAAGTGGATCCTGAGCTTTTGAAAACGTTCAACAAACTGGGAATATCCATTGATGAGCAAAAAAGGTTGACCGGAGTTGCAATGGACATCGTAATAGATTCTGTATCCGTCGCAACGACCTTTAAGGAAACATTGGCGGAAAAGGGCATTATTTTCTGCCCCATTTCTGAAGCAATTCAAGAACACCCGGAGTTGGTCAAAAAATATATGGGAACCGTGGTTCCTAAAAAGGATAATTTCTACGCGGCTTTGAATTCAGCCGTCTTTACGGATGGTTCCTTCTGCTATATCCCTAAAGGAGTCAAATGCCCGATGGAGCTCTCCACCTACTTCAGGATCAATGAAGGCGGAACCGGTCAATTCGAAAGAACCCTGGTAATCGCTGATGAAGGAAGTTATGTGAGCTATCTGGAGGGATGTACGGCTCCGGCACGGGATGAGAATCAGTTGCACGCAGCTGTTGTGGAACTGATCGCCCTGGACGATGCTGAGATCAAATACTCCACCGTTCAAAACTGGTTTCCCGGAGATGCTGAGGGAGCAGGCGGGGTTTACAACTTTGTGACCAAAAGAGGCATCTGCCATACCAATTCCAAGATTTCATGGACGCAGGTCGAAACCGGTAGTGCGGTTACCTGGAAATATCCAAGCTGCGTGCTCAAAGGAGACAATTCGATCGGGGAATTCTATTCGATCGCAGTGACCAACAATTTCCAACAAGCCGATACGGGTACCAAAATGGTCCACCTTGGAAAAAACACAAAAAGCACGATTATTTCAAAGGGTATATCTGCAGGCAGGTCTCAGAATTCCTACCGCGGGTTGGTCCAGGTAAATTCAAGAGCCGAAAACGCCCGGAATTTCTCACAGTGTGATTCGCTGCTCATGGGCAATGAATGCGGTGCGCATACCTTCCCTTACATAGAAGTAAAAAACAAGACCGCTCAGATCGAACACGAGGCAACCACCAGCAAGATCGGTGAGGATCAGCTTTTTTACTGCAATCAGAGAGGTATAGATACTGAAAAAGCGATTGCCTTGATTGTCAACGGATTCAGCAAGGAAGTATTAAACAAATTGCCTATGGAATTTGCCGTTGAGGCTCAAAAGTTGCTCGAGATTTCACTGGAAGGCTCAGTAGGATAAACAGGAAAAGAAGATTTTAATTTAAGATAAGCAAACAACAACATGTTACATATAACGAATTTACATGCAGGTATTGAAGATCGGGAAATCCTCAAGGGAATTAACCTGGAGGTGAAGCCTGGTGAGGTGCACGCAATCATGGGGCCCAACGGCTCGGGAAAAAGCACTCTCTCCTCTGTCATCGCAGGAAATGAGACGTATGAGGTGATGGATGGTGAGATCGAGTTCCAGGACGAAAGCATCCTTGAATTGGCTCCAGATGAGAGAGCTCATAAGGGAATCTTCATGTCCTTTCAGTACCCGGTAGAAATTCCCGGAGTGAGCACGACGAATTTTATCAAGACAGCGATCAATTCAAAGCGCAAGGCGCAAGGACTCGATGATATTCCTGCTAAGGACATGCTGAAGATGATCCGTGAAAAGTCTCAGTTGCTCGACATGGACCGAAAGTTCCTTTCGAGGTCTTTGAACGAAGGCTTCTCAGGAGGTGAAAAGAAAAGAAATGAGATCTTCCAGATGGCCATGCTGGAGCCTCAATTGGCCATTCTCGATGAAACCGATTCAGGTCTTGATATTGACGCTCTGAAAATTGTTGCCAACGGGGTGAACAAATTGAGGAATGAGAACAATGCGGTCATCGTCATTACCCACTACCAGCGCCTGTTGGAATACATCGTACCTGATTTCGTACATGTGTTGCACGACGGAAAGATCGTCAAATCAGGTGGCAAGGAATTGGCGCATGAGCTGGAGGACAAAGGATATGATTGGTTGAAGAATTAGCATCTGTTGAAAGAAATGGATTTAAAAGACAAGTTATTGGCCTCTTTTATGGCCTTTGAAAACACGGGTTCACTGGACCTGGACTCGAAAGTTCACGAGATTCGAACGGAAGCGATCGAAAGATTTGAGCAGAATGGTTTTCCGACGCGAAAAGACGAAGAGTGGAAATACACCTCGTTGAATAGCCTGCTCAAGTCGGACTACAGCGTTTTCCCCAAAGCGGAAACCGGAATCGAATTCAAGGAAGTCAAAAAGTATTTCCTTCACGAAATCGAATCCTATAAAATTGTATTTGTCGATGGGGTCTACAGTTCCTTCCTTTCGGATACAAGTCATGAAGGCGCTGACATTTGCATCCTTTCCTCGGCCCTGAAACAACCCAAGTACAAAATGGTCATCGACCATTATTTTGGAAACGTTGCCTCTGAAAAAGACAGTTTGACTTCTTTGAACACGGCATTCTCCAAGGAGGGCGTATTTGTTAACGTCCCGAAAAACACGGTACTTCCAAAACCGATTCAGGTGCTTTACTTCTCGACGGGCAGTGAAAAGGAGATCATGCTTCAGCCGCGCAATCTGATTGTGGCTGGCGAGAACTCACATGTTCAGATTTATGAGAGACACCAGAATCTGAGCGACAATGTAGTTTTGACCAATGCCGTGACCGAGATCTTCGCTGCAAAACGCGCCATAGTGGATGCCTATAAAATTCAAAACGATCGACCCAGCTCCTCTTTGATAGACAACACCTATGTTCAGCAAAAGGACAGCAGCATAGTTTCCGTTAATACTTATTCATTCGGAGGTAACCTGATCAGAAACAACCTGGAGTTCCATCACGAGGGACAGCACATTACCTCCAATCTGAACGGAATTACAGTGATCAGCGACAAGCAGCACGTTGACAACCACACCCTGGTGCATCACAAGCACGAGAATTGTGAAAGTCACGAGCTTTACAAAGGAATCTTTGACGGTAAATCAACGGGTGTTTTTAACGGCAAAGTCATCGTGAACAAGGAAGCTCAAAAAACAAATGCTTTCCAACAGAATGACAACATATTGATCGGAGACAAATCGAGCATCAATACGAAGCCTCAATTGGAGATCTTTGCGGATGACGTAAAATGCTCACACGGTTGTACTATCGGACAACTTGACGAGAAAGCGCTTTTCTACATGCAGTCCAGGGGAATTCCTGAAAAAGAGGCCAGGGGCCTTATGCTTTTTGCCTTTTGCAACGAAGCCGTGGAAAAAATCAAGATTCCGGCGCTCAAATCCAGGATCATCAAACTTTTAGCAGAAAAGCTTGACGTCGAGCTCGATCTGGACCTCTAGATACTTCGTGATTAGAGATTCACCCTTGATTGTTCAATCGCCTGTTCGTATTGCGAATGGCACGGTCATTTTTTTCATCGATCCATTTTTGACCTTTAACCCGGCGCATTAAATTGTCAAAATGACGCATGACAAATATATTGTACAGCGCCTGTGACAGATTTCTGGGGTTCCTGGCAATAGAGCGCATACTCATTGAAAATCCAGGAGTGATATAACGCATATAGTGCCAGCATCCTTCAGGCATATACAAAGTCTGACCATGCTTGAGACGGGTCCTGTATCCCCTGGCATTTTCCAAAGCGGGCCATTTTTCAAAATCCGGATTCGAAAAATCTATTGATTCATGGGTGATCAGGGAAAAAGGCACCTTGTACAAATGCTTTTTTTCATCAAGCGGATAGAGGATGCATTCCTTCTCCCCTACAAAGTGAAAATGCAGAATGTTGGCCAGGTCAATGTCATGATGCATAAAAGTATAGGAGTCTTCTCCCCCGAAAAAAAGCATCGGAAGCGATTTCATCAGACGCAGACCGATGTCGGGATAATCAAAATCCTTTTGGAGCTCGGGCGTTTCCTTCAAAACATTGTAAAGAAAGATACGGTATCTTGTTGGTTCGCTCTCCAAAAGATCAATGTACTCACTCATTTTCATTTTCGCATGAGGCTCATTGAATCCGTCCTTGTGATCAACCGGACGGTCGTCATAAAGTGGGACGACCCTGTCTCCAACTTTCTCCCGCATATAGTCGAAATTCCATTTTTCGAATGCAGGCCAGTCTCCCACCAGGTTCTCAATTACCACAGGAACCTGGGGTTTGACAAAATTCGCGACAAACTCCTTTTTGCTGATCGACCCTACCCTTTCGATCTCCTTTAGTTTTAACTCCCGAGCTGGCATTTCAACTTCTGTTTCTTCTTATCGAATACAGGATACAAGATCCCGTAACAGACCATTAACGTCAAACTCCGGCTCTTCCATAAGTCCCATTCTTACGATGACAAGATCCTTGGAAGGGATAATAAACACATACTGACCCTGGTAGCCATTCGCTGAAAACAAATCTCTCGGGGCATCGGGATAGTGACCTCCGGCATTCAACCAAAACTGGGCTCCGTATCTCCCGTTTGAAGTGTTGGTTGGTGTTGACACGTAATCCACCCAGGTCGAATCGATGATCTGCTCACCATTCCAATTGCCTCTATTCAAATACAAAAGGCCAAATTTTGCCCAATCCCGGGTATTTGCCCATCCATAGGAGGAACCTACGAAACTTCCGGATAAATCTGTTTCAATCGTAGCCGAATGCATGCCAATCTTGTCGATCAGCTCCCTGTACCAGAAGTCGAGGTATTCCTGTTGGCTACTGAACTTCTTCTTAAGCAGGGGCCCTGCAAGCAAATTGGTAGTGCCGGAAGAATAATTCCAGGTGCTGTCAGCTTTTCCTACGAGCGTCTTTGATGCCTGCATCGCCCCCATGTCGCTTTTCTGGAATAGCATCCGGGTCACATCTGACAGGGTGTTGTAGTCTTCTATCCATTCCAGGCCGCTGTTCATATGGAGCAGGTCATTGTAGGTGATATTTCTTCGCTCGTCATTCTGCCATTGCGGTACATCCGCTGGCTCGTATACATCTATTTCACCTTTTCTCGAAAGAATCCCATACATGGTGCTGGTTATGCTCTTGGTCATCGACCAGCCCAAAATAGGCGTAGACTTGTCGAATCCTTCGGAGTAGTCTTCAGCAATGATATGATCCTTATAGACCACCAGCAAAGACCGGGTTCTTTTGTCCTCCATTCCAGGCGTATCAAAAGCATTTTTGACCACATTTTCCAATTTCTCATAGTCCACTTCCTGAAAAACAGTATCCTTCTGTGGAAGGTCTCCGTACGGGTAAGGAAGCTCTGTTGGAGCTATGGTTCTGTTCGGAACTTTGAATTCCATCCCTACTTTGTAATCCTTGTTGATCAAAATGGCACCAAGACCTTCGACATAAACTGCGGTTCGCTTCTTAAGACCGAATACAGAAGAGCTTACCGATTTTTCTTGCGCATTGACCTTGTTGTTCGACAAGTTCACAGGGGAGAAACCATTGTCTCCTTCTTCAATGGACTCCTGGCTCCTTCCAGCCAGGAACATGCCCGAAGCGACATTCTTCGAGGCAAAGCCCGTTAAGATGTCTAGCCTGGGGTAGTTGACCGCAACAACCCATACAAGGGCAATCACAAGAATCACTGAGAGAACTCTAAAAAACTTTCGCATAACCTGTTTGTTGAGAAATCCCAACAAAAATAATAATATTCACATCGCAATGACCTGAATGCAGGCATTCTTTCGTAATTTTGTATTTTGAATGATTCTAAATAAAACTATGTTGCAAAGCACCATTTTTGACGTTCAGAACATCCGGAAGGAGTTCCCTATCCTGGAAAGAAAAGTGAATGGTCATCCGCTTATTTACCTCGACAATGCGGCAACTTCGCAAACCCCCAGGGTGGTGATCGATGCCATTGTGGATTACTACAGTCGTTACAACGCCAACATTCATCGAGGGGTCCACAGCCTCAGCCAGGAAGCAACAGACGCCTACGAACAGGCCAGGCAAAAGATTCAGGAACATTTTAACGCCTCAAAGTCGTATGAAATCATTCTGACCTCAGGAACCACACACGCCATTAACCTGGTGGCCAATGGCTTTTCGGATCTCTTGAAAAAGGGAGATGAGATCATCGTTTCCGCACTCGAGCATCACTCGAACATCGTTCCCTGGCAAATGCTCTGCGAAAGAACGGGTGCAGAGCTCAAAGTGATTCCCATGTCCGAGGAAGGGGAGCTGCAAATGTCAAAATATCGGGATCTGCTCAGCGAGAGAACCCGGCTCGTTTTTGTAAATCACGTTTCGAATGCACTCGGAACAATCAATCCTGTTGAAGAGATCATCGAGCTGGCTCATGAGCATGATGCTGCCGTCCTTGTCGACGGTGCCCAGGCTACTCCCCATATCAGACCCGACGTTCAGGAGCTGGACTGCGACTTTTACACCTGTTCCGCACATAAGATTTGCGGCCCTACCGGGGTGGGAATGCTCTATGGCAAAGAAGAATGGCTGAAAAAACTACCTCCTTATCAAGGAGGTGGTGAGATGATCAGCGAAGTGACCTTTGAAAGGACAACCTACGCCGATCTCCCGCATAAATTTGAAGCGGGGACGCCCAATGTTTGTGGGGTGATTGCCTTTGGAGTCGCTCTGGATTTCATGAATGGGATCGGCTTTGATCGAATCGCCGCGTACGAGCATGAATTACTCGAATACGCCACTAAAAGGCTTCTGGAGATCGAAGATATGAGAATCTATGGCCCGGAAACCAACAAGGCGTCTGTAATTTCCTTCAATATAGAAGGCATACACCCCTATGATATTGGAGCCATAATCGACAAACTGGGAATCGCTGTTCGAACCGGGCATCACTGCGCCCAGCCCATCATGGATTTCTATAAAATTCCCGGTACCGTCAGGGCCTCCTTCGCTTTCTACAATACCAAAGAAGAAATTGATATTTTTGTAGAGGCCGTCAAACGCGCAAAACTAATGCTATCATGAAATACTTACTTCTACTTCTTGTTCTCTCCTGTTCTTCGGTTCAGTCTGAAGAGATTCGAACTGTTTTTGTTGCCGATCACTTGGCAGACTGCACAGGTGTCTCCGAGCAGAAATGCATGCTGATCAAAGAAAATCCCGATGAGGATTGGTCCTATTTCTACGATAAAATTTCGGGTTTTGATTATGAGGAAGGCTATTCTTATGAGTTGCGCGTGAAAGTCGAAGAGATTGACAATCCACCGGCAGACGGGTCCAGTAAGAAGTACACCTTAACCGAATTGGTGACTAAAACCCCAACAGAAGGAAGTGCCCAAGGAGGAAACGAGCTGATAGGAACCTGGAAGGTCATTCAAATGGATGGATTGGAGTCGATGAAGAACTTCCCAACCTTTGTTTTTGTCGAAGAAGAGAACCGGGTTTCCGGTTACGCCGGATGCAACAACTATTTTGCCACTTACGAGCTCAAGGGCTTCGAACTCACATTCAGCGATGCGGGATCCACCCGAAAAATGTGCCAGGACATGTCGGTCGAAGACGCTTTTCTAAAAAAAATGAACGAGATCGCTTATTACAAGGTGGTGAAAAGTGAATTGCACCTCTTCGATGCCCAGGACAAGCTGATCATGCTTGCGATTGCCGAACAGGCCTCAGAATAAACCGGTCGATTGGGAAGACTCAAAGCCCTCATCGATATCTAGATTTTCGGAGGAGGCTGCCTTCACTGCGAGTGCGTCACAACGCTCATTCTGGGGATGCTCGTTGTGTCCTTTTATCCAATGAAATCGGACTTTATGCTTTTTATAGACCTTGAGAAACCGGCGCCATAGATCTGGATTTTTCTTGCCCTGGAAGCCCTTCTTTTGCCAACCGAAAACCCAGCCCTTGTTCACGGCGTCAACAACATACTTCGAGTCGGAATAGATGTCTGTTTCCAGGCCGTCCTTTTTCAGCTGCTCCAGAGCTACGATCACAGCGAGCAGCTCCATTCGGTTGTTCGTGGTCTTTCGAAAGCCCCTTGAGAACTCCTTGACATAAGGCTTGCCTACCCATTCCATGATGATTCCATAGCCCCCCTTGCCCGGATTTCCCTTGCAGGCACCATCGGTGTAAATATTAACCTTCATCTGCCTTGCGTATCACCTGCTCGATAACCGCCGGAAAGTTCTCTTGCTCCAGGATGTGAATTTTTCTGGCAACGTCTTCAGGACCGTCATTTGCATCAAGGGCAACTCTCTCTTGAAAAATTATGGCACCCTCGTCATAATTCTCATTCACATAATGGATCGTGATTCCCGATTCTTTTTCCCGGTTCTCAACAACGGCTTTATGCACGTTCATCCCATACATGCCCCTACCGCCATACTTGGGCAACAGTGCAGGATGTATATTGACCATGGCCCCTTCGAAAGCGCGTGTCAACTCATCGGGGACTTTCAACAGGAATCCTGCGAGCACCACAAAGTCTCCCTCAGCGATCACAAAATTGAGAAACTCCTTGCTGAATAGCTCTTTTTTAGTGAATACCCGAGTGGGCACCCCCAATCGTTCTGCACGCGAGAGAACTCCCGCTCCTTCCTTGTTGCACAAAACCCATGTCACGCGGGCGGTTGAGGAGCTCTCAAAATGACGAATGATATTTTCGGCATTGGTTCCGGAGCCCGAGGCAAAAATCACGATTCGATGCATTACTTCATTTGGATTTGATCCTGACAAAAGAAAGAAGAAAAGCCTGAAAGAAAAAACGATTCCTTAAGAATCTGACAGGCCCTGCAATTCAAATTTTTACACTTTTTCCCTGTAGAAATCCAAAATATATTATTTTTGCAGCAATATTTAAATTTAAAATCAAAAATTATGTCAGACATTGCATCAAGAGTAAAGGCCATTATCGTTGATAAATTAGGTGTTGACGAGAATGAGGTTACCAATGAAGCGAACTTTACTAACGATCTGGGAGCGGATTCTTTGGATACTGTTGAATTAATCATGGAATTTGAAAAGGAGTTTGATATCCAGATCCCTGACGACCAAGCTGAGAACATCGGTACTGTAGGTCAAGCTATTAGCTACATCGAAGAGGCTAAATAATTATTTTTTTATTATATCTTTGAAATTACGAGCTTTTCCGGCACGGAACGGCTCGTAATTTGTTGTATTCATAACTAATTTAGATCCAAATGGAATTGAAACGGGTTGTTGTTACAGGATTGGGAGCGCTTACTCCGATCGGTAACTCTGTTGAAGAATACTGGAAAGGTCTTGAAAATGGCGTAAGTGGGGCAGCACCCATAACCTATTTTGACGCTTCCGATTTCAAGACTCGTTTTGCCTGCGAACTCAAAAACTTTGTGGTAAATGACCACCTGGACAGGAAAGAGGCACGCAAAATGGACCGATTTACCCAATACGCCATGGTGGTTTCGGAGGAAGCCATCAAGGATTCCGGGTTGGATCTGGAAAAAGAAGACACCTCCCGAATCGGAGTGATCTGGGGAGCCGGAATCGGCGGATTGGAAACCTTCCAAAACGAAATGCTGAATCACGCTGCGGGGGATGGATCGCCTCGATTCAACCCTTTCTTCATTCCAAAGATGATCGCAGACATCGCTCCGGGTCAGATCTCAATTAAATACGGCTTGCGGGGTCCGAACTTTACAACGGTTTCGGCCTGCGCGTCTTCAGCCAATTCAATAATAGACTCCCTGAATTACATTCGTTTGGGGCAAGCCGATGTATTGGTGACCGGAGGCTCTGAGGCCGCCGTAGCCATTGCTGGAATTGGAGGATTCAATGCCATGCATGCACTTTCTACCAGAAACGATGATCCCGAAACGGCATCTCGCCCGTTTGACAAAGACAGGGATGGTTTTGTTCTTGGAGAGGGAGCAGGCGCATTGATTTTGGAAGAATTGGAACATGCCAAGGCGCGAGGAGCGAAAATCTATGCGGAGGTAATCGGCGGAGGACTGTCAGCTGACGCACATCACATTACGGCACCACACCCAGAAGGGCTTGGGGCTCAGAGTGTCATGATCAACTGCCTCAAGAATGCAGGTATTAAGGCCGAAGATGTAGATGCCATCAACATGCATGGTACGTCAACACCTTTGGGTGATGTGGCCGAACTTAAAGCCGTTCAGGCAGTGTTTGGAGACCACGCCTATAAATTGAATATCAATTCGACAAAATCCATGACCGGGCATTTGTTGGGAGCAGCAGGAGCCATAGAGGCCATTGCCTCAATCATGTCGATAGTCAAAGGGGTCGTGCCTCCCACGATCAATCATTTCACAGATGATGACGCAATCGATCCGAAACTCAATCTGACTTTCAACAAGGCGCAGAAAAGAGATGTGAATGTTGCGATGAGCAACACCTTTGGTTTCGGCGGACACAACGCTTGCGTCCTTTTTAAAAAATACACAGATTAAAGCAGAATGAATCTGATTCGCAAAATAACAAATTCCAATTCCAATCCGGATGAAGAGTTTGTTCTCGCGATGAAAAAGATTTTGCGCTACCGTCCGAAAAAGGTCGAATTCTACAAAGAGGCATTTACGCACAGCTCCCTCAAGGAATTAAACAGTGAGGGGCATCCCATGAATTACGAAAGGCTGGAATTTTTAGGCGATGCTGTGCTGGGCTCTGTAATTGCCAATTACCTGTTCAAGAAAATTCCGAAAGGAGACGAGGGGTATTTGACCCAGATGAGATCTAAAATTGTGAGCAGGGAGCACTTGAATGAATTGGGCAAGGACCTGGATCTGATCAAATTTGTCAGAAGTGCCATCCCGAGCAGCAATTTCGGAGAGAATATTCACGGCAACCTTTTCGAGGCTCTGATCGGGGCAATCCACTCAGATCGGGGTTATAGCTTTACGGAGAAGTTTATCTATCGATTCATGATAGAGCCTTATGTTGACATCGAGCGCCTGGAGGGCAAAATCACCAGTTACAAAAGCGTATTGATCGAATGGGGTCAAAAGAACCGAAAAAAGATTCGATACAACGTCTACGAGGACACGGGCAATGATGCGTTGAAACATTTCAGCGTTAAAATGTTCATCGATGAGCAGCTGACGGCGAAAGGAAGAGCCACTTCCAAGAAAAAAGCGGAAGAAATTGCCTCTAAAAGAGCTTATTACAAGCTTCAAAAAGAAATAGAATCCTCATTTTAAAGTTCGTTTTCACAGAATTTATCACCGTGTTCACAAAACTATGGCTATTTTTGTGGCGCTAACAATAACAAACCAGCAGAAGTGTCTAAGGTACATACCATAGGTTTCGATTTCGATCACGACTACACTTTGATCGGCATTCATTCGATGTTGGAGGACTATCACATGGCTTTTTATCTGAATCAAGAGCTGAAACTCTATCTGTCGCGTTTCAAGGATGATTTGGATTTCAAATCCAGGAATTGCTCCTTTTCCTTGTACACTTTTGACGATGAGGTGACCTACACAAACTGGTCACTGATTTCGAATAAACATGTGTCGGTGAATGATCTGGCACTGAGCAACAGGAATCTCTTCGAAAAGGAGACCCGGATCTCCTATTTGATTCCCGAAAAGAAGCAGGTGGACTATTTTATAAAGGTCGACGGCCTTGAGGATGAAAAAAAAATCAACACAACCCTGCAAAAGATCAATAGAATTCACAAAGTGATCACTTCCTACTCAATCGATGTCATGGAACTGAAATCACGCGATAACCTAATTTTTTAGAAATGATCAAAAAAAGAAAAAAGACGAAAATCGTTGCAACATTGGGTCCTGCGGTAAACACCAAAGAGATGATGGAGGAAATGATGCTGGCCGGCGTGAACGTTTTCCGAATCAATTTTTCTCATGCAGATTATGACGACGTGAAAACAAAGATTCGCTGGATCAGGGAATTGAATGAGGAAAACAATTACAATGTCGCGGCACTGGCTGACCTTCAGGGGCCAAAGCTCCGCGTAGGCGTCATGGAAAAAAAGGTGAAGTTGAAAGTGGGTGACGAATTTGTCTTTACGACAGAGGAATGCATCGGAACGGCGGAAAAAGCCTACATGACCTACCAGAATTTCCCCAAAGACGTGGAAGCCGGGGAGAAAATTCTTGTCGATGACGGTAAACTCCTTTTTGAAGTCATTGATACAGATAGGGACACCAAGGTGGTGGCCAAAGTGCTTCGCGGCGGTTCTCTGAAATCAAAAAAAGGGGTCAACCTGCCCAACACGAAGATTTCGCTTCCTGCCCTGACCAAAAAAGATATCAAAGATGCCATTTTCGCCATTGAGCAGGAAGTCGATTGGATTGCCCTGTCTTTTGTTCGAACCCCTGAGGATCTGGTCAAGCTGGCCGATCTTATCAAGGAGAAATCGAGCTACAAGATCCCCGTGATCGCCAAAATAGAGAAGCCTGAGGCAGTGGCAAATATCAATCATCTCACAGCCTATTGCGATGGAATCATGGTGGCCCGTGGTGACCTCGGTGTGGAAATTCCCATGCAAAAAGTTCCGATTATTCAAAAAATGCTGGTGAGAAAGGCCAAGGAGGCCCGGATCCCTGTGATCATTGCAACCCAAATGATGGAGTCCATGATCACGAGTCAGATTCCTACACGGGCGGAGGTCAACGACGTGGCCAATTCAATCATGGATGGTGCAGACGCGGTTATGTTGTCGGGAGAGACTTCAGTTGGAGAATTTCCGTTGGATGTGATCAAGGCCATGCGCAGCATTATTGTCGGTGTCGAAGATTCGGAACTGATCGAAGGATATGTTCATGGTGTCCAATGCATCAACGAGCGGTTCATTTCCAAAGCCGTGTGTAGCACAGCTGCAAAAATGGCGAATGAGATAGGTGCCTCCGCCATTACAACCCTCACAAACAGTGGATACACGGCCTTTCAAATTTCAGCGAGACGACCCAAAGCAAATATCCTGGCATTTTCAGACAATCCCAGAATACTCGCGATGCTGAACCTCCTCTGGGGTGTCAAAGCGCAGTTCTATGACAAGATGGTCAGTACCGATGAAACTGTAGAGGACCTCAATAAGATGACCGTCGAAAGAGGCTATGCCCAGAAAGGAGATTTCGTGATCAACCTGACCTCCATGCCCGTGCATGAGAAGGGAATGGTGAATACCCTGCGCGTCTCTCAGGTATAAGAAACCAATCGCAGGCCATCAGAGACCAGGTGGCCTGTCTTCTGATCTTTTGCCAATTCCTCCAGCCTGTTTTTGACGCGTTCAAACAAATCTGAACTATCGTTTTCAGAAACCAGTTCGTAGATTTCCAGAGGGAGCAGCCAGTCTTTAGCATAGTCGGATTCCAGCTGATCCAGGATGGTTGACAGTCGGTTTTCATCAGTCACACCTTCTTCCCTCATGCTTCTCACGTCGCCATAGAGCCGGAACAGGCTCTTGTCCTTTTCGCTGTATTGAATCTTGTGGGTTTTTTCCCGGGGAACATCAAATTCAAGTCCGTATGAATTCGGATCGGCAATACCTGAAAAAGCAGATACCAGGGAACCTCCGACAACCATGTCGTAAATACCCCACTCGGGTTGAAACAAAATACGGTCGCCTCTTCTGACGGTGCAATTCTTGAAAGAGACCAGGATGATTTTTCCCTGGAGATTTCGTTTGCCTGTTATGATCTCCCCTCTCACTTCGATGCCTCCTTCAAAAGTCAGAGTGGTCACCCGGCCCTCATAGATGCCATAGGCCTCCAGATCTGTGGGTGACATGTCTTCAATGGCCAGATTGATCCCTTTAAGTTTGCCTACAGGCGATCCAAAACCGTCTGCATGGTACTCCTTGTGATGGCCGATTACCTCTTTGTTCTTGTAGGCCAATGCCGTAGGTCCTTCCGTTCGGATATAGACGGGTCTCCTGTATTCGTCCTCCAGTACCTCAATGAACTTCCCGGAGATCTGGATACCCGTATTCAGCTCCACAGTGCCGAGAGCTTTGGAGTCGATCAGCTTTTTCACACCTGTAAGACCTCCTCTTCGAAGCGCCATTTTATTGGCGAATTCCTCAAGCACAAAGCTCAGGTGAGGAAAATCTGGTGTCACAAAAAGCTGGGGCTGTGGTTTGGTGATATCAAACTCAACGTTGGAAGCCTCAAGGGTATAGGGCAGTTTGCGCACCTCCTCACCCATGCACCATTGGCTCTCTCCGATCGATGACAAGAGGCCCGCTCCATATATTTTCGGGTCTTCCGTAGTTCCGATCAGACCGTATTCCACCGTCCACCAATGCATATTGCGAATTTTGGACATCTCGCTCGGTTCCCCCATATTGGCAGAAATATGCTCGATTTGTTCCTCTGCCTCAAGGATCTCCGTTGGCTTCGTATTGGGATCCTCTTTGATAATGGAAAGGTGACGAATGGCCTCATAGAGCTCGTAATCCTTGGAAGATGAGATGGCCTTCGACCCAATTTCCCCAAATCTTCTCAAGTACTCCGCGTACTCCGGATTGGCAATGATCGGGGCATGGCCGGCAGCCTCGTGGATGATGTCCGGAGCAGGGGTATACTCAATATGATCGATCGTACGTATGTCAGCTGCTATGACCAGGGTATTGTAAGCCTGAAACTCCATAAAAGCATTTGGGGGTATGAATCCATCCACGGAAACAGCGGCCCAACCAATGTCCTTCAAAATACGGTTCATTCCCTCCATTCTTGGGATGCGATCAGGTGTGATCCCAGTTTTCTCAAGCCCGGGGATGTAGGACTCATGCGCGACATGACGCAGATAGTCCATGTTTTTGCGCATCACATAGCGCCAAACAGCCTGGTTTTGCTCTGTATAGTCGTCATAGGGTTGAGGAAGGATAAAAGCTCTCAGATGCAGAGGCAATTTATCCAGAACTCGATTTGACATGGGTTTTCTCTCAAGCATGGTCTGAACTCTATTTTTTTGAAGGATACAGGAAGAATAAAGATTCCTGCGCTATCTGTAAAGTTAACGATAATTTGATTATTTATCCTCATGAGAAGTACATGATGAAGTTGAAAAGGTATGCTGCTTTTGAGATGGATTTGATTTATTTGCCCTATTTTCGTAAACCTAGTTTACAGACTTCGAATACCTCATAACCATGCGTAAAACCCTTTTTTCGCTTTGCTCCCTCTTTGTGATTATCGTGTCGTGCTCGAGCGTCAAAATCGTAGACAAACCCATTGTGTTTGACGAGCAGCGAACTGAGCTTTCGCTGGACTATTTGCGTACCCGTTACAACCTGGAGAAAAGTGAACCTGCGATTGAACCTCAAATGATTGTCGTTCACTGGACGGCCATTCCCACGCTGGAAGAATCGTTTGAAGCATTTAAAGACCCTCTCCTGCCTAACACCCGCCCCGACATCACAAGTGCCGGCGCCCTGAACGTTTCTGCTCATTTTCTCGTGGATCAGGACGGAACCATCTACCGATTGATGCCAGAGACGACTATGTCTCGACACGTGATCGGTTTGAATCACTGTTCCATCGGAATTGAAAACGTCGGGGGAACCGTCGAGACTCCGTTGACGCGCAAGCAATTGAGGTCCAATATTAAACTTGTGAAGTATTTGAAAGAGAAATATCCCGAGATCGAATACCTCATTGGCCACCTGGAATACACACGTTTCGAAGGTCATCCCCTTTGGCTCGAAGTGGATGATTCCTACAGAACCGAAAAAACAGACCCCGGAGTCGATTTCATAGATACGATGAGAATGGAAACCTCTGATTTCAACTGGAACCCCCTACCTCCAAAAAGCCAATAATTCCTGTTAAAAACTCATTACATGACTAAATATCTACTACTGCTGCTCTTGCCTTTGATGACGATTGGACAGGAAGATTTCGATCAGGTTCTGTTCGAGCAATACGACCGCTACAAGGAAAACAGCATTGAAACCCGGCGTTTCAAACATAAGGACATCCAACCGCTTATCGAAGGTCTTGGTGAGGAAAATGGATTTTCAGTGACAAGCCTCGGGGTTTCAATCCAGGGAAGAAGCATTTCCATGATAAGTGTGGGAACGGGGGAGGCAGACGTGTTATTGTGGTCCCAGATGCACGGTGATGAATCAACCGCTACAATGGCGATGTTTGACATTTTCAACTACCTGAAAGAAAACAGGGGGATTCTGGAGGGGCTTAAGGTTCATTTCATACCGATGCTCAATCCCGATGGGGCCGAGCTGTTTCAGCGAAGAAACGCAATTGGAATTGATATCAACAGGGACGCTTTGCGACTCCAATCCCCCGAATCCAGGATTCTCAAAGCAGCGCGTGACAGTCTGGAAGCCGATTATGGTTTCAACCTTCACGACCAAAGTCGGTACTACAATGCTGAGAAAACGGCTAAGCCAGCTACGCTGTCCTTTCTTGCTCCTGCATTCAATGATGAGAAAGACATGAGTGAAAAGAGAGGCGATGCCATGAAGCTCATTGCCATGATGAACGAGGTCGTGCAAAAACATGCCGAGGGGCAGGTGGGCCGCTACTCGGATGCCTTTGAACCTCGGGCATTCGGCGACAACATGCAGAAATGGGGCACCAGAACGATTCTCATCGAGTCGGGTGGTCATCCCGATGACAGGGAAAAGCAATTCATTCGAAAACTGAACTATCTTTCCATTTTGACGGCAATCAAGGGAATCTCGGATCAGTCTTTTAAAGCGAAATCGACAAAGGCCTATTGGGGCATTCCAAGGAATGATCGCAAATTGTTCGATCTGAAAATAGAGAACCTTGCCTTTCCCTATCTCGGAGCGACTTACACCGTTGATTTAGGAATTATTTACGACGAAATTGAAAACAACAATCACAGCGATTTCTACCTTGTGGGCAAGATTGTAGACATAGGAGACCTGTCCACACATTACGGATACGAAACTCTTTCGGCCGCAGGATTCACATTTAAAACCGGAGAAACCCATCCCACCATACTTTCGAATTTCGAAGAGTTCAAGGAATTGGATATCCCGCAATTGCTCAGAGACGGATATACCTCTGTCAGCATCAGCGATCTTCCTCCTGAAATCAAGTTTGTGACTGCCCCGATCAACGTGATCGATATCAGCAAGATTCAGATACCCAGGAACAATGAGATGCCCAGGTCCCCGATCAATTTTGGTAAAAACCCAACCTTTCTTCTATTGAAAAACGAACAGGTGGCCTATGCGGTTGTCAACGGCTTCGTGTACCGAATTGATGGCCCTGTAAACGGCGTAAAAAACGGTCTGGTGGAATGAGATCCGTTTTGCGTCAAAGAATCAATTTGGGGTCACTCGTGACTTTGTTGTTCCTCATCACGGGGTTTGCCCTGGCTCAAACGCCTTCGGGGAAGGTGATCAGCAGGGAGAATTCCATTGAGCTTAATGGTGTGAAGGTTCTTGATGCAAAAGGCCAACTTGTTGACAGCACCGATCAGAATGGATTTTTCAGGATAGCAACCGCAGGGGAATATCTCTTCGAAAAAGAGGGCTATTTCTCAAGGAGATTGAACATGGACCCGGGAGAATTCGAAATGGTCACCCTCGAAGAGGAGCCTCAAAACCTGAATGAGGTCCTGATCAAAACGGATAATTTTCAGACTGAGCTACGCAGGATTGCCTCCTCCATATCCCTCTTATCACCCATCGAGATTCAGAGCAACGATCAGATCAACATCGCACCGGTCTTGAATATGACCCCCGGGGTGTATATGCACAACGCCACCTTGACCACCAATCGGATCACAATTCGGGGAATTGGTTCTCGCAATCTGTTTGGAACCAGTAAAATAAGGGCCTACTACCAGGATATCCCCCTGACGAACGGTTCCGGCGAAACAACCATAGAAGATATCGAGCTGAAGGGCGTCGGACGCATGGAGATTCTGAAGGGGCCTTCTTCCTCCCTCTATGGAGCAGGTTTAGGTGGAACGATACAGATGATCCCCGACAAGGGACTGTTTGACCAGTACAAAGTTTCCGGGGAGGCCCAGTTCGGCTCCTTTGGTCTTCAAAGATATTTGCTCACGGCCAACCTCGGCAATAAGAAAAATTCGGGGCTGCTCACCTATTCGAATACTCAGAAAGAGGGGTACCGAGACAACAATGAAACAGATCGCCAAACCCTGACCCTATCTTCCAATCACTACCTCGATGAGAAAAATAACCTTGTAGCCATCGCCAACTTTATCCGCCTAAGGGCAGAGATTCCCAGTTCCCTCAACGAGGAAGACTACTTGAATGACCCTGAAAAGGCCGCTTTCACCTGGGGCCAGGCACAGGGTTTTGAGGATTACGACAAATTTCTCGCTGGTCTCTCATGGAATCACTCCTACTCGGGCAAGGCAAAGCAGATCACCAGTGTTTTCGGTTCCTTCAATGACGCTTATGAGGCGCGGCCCTTTAACATTCTGGAAGAAAACACCTTTGGGTTGGGCCTGAGATCCAGATTTGTCAACCAGAACATTATCTTTAAAAAATCACTGCAATGGACGGCCGGAGTCGAGTTTTTCTACGATAGAAACAGCTATCAGACCTATGAGAATCTATATAGGGATTTCCCTCCGGGCACAGGAAGCGTTCAAGGGGAATTGCTCAGTGATTTCAGCGAGAACCGATATTACCTGAACCTCTTTGCAGACTCAAAACTCGACCTGTCTGAAAGAACTAGCCTGGATTTCGGCTTTAACATCAATCAGACGAATTATCGACTGGATGACGACTTTGATGAAAACGACACAGACTTCTCGGGAGACTACTCTTTTGATATGATGTTCTCTCCGCGTATCGGGTTAACCTACCAATTCAATGACAAGAATATGGCCTATGCCCAAATCAGTCATGGATTCTCACCTCCCAAGCTGGAGGAGACCCTTCTCCCTGACGGTTTGATCAATACCGAAATACAACCTGAAACCGGATGGAACTACGAAATCGGGAGTCGCGGAAGATTCATCAAAGACATTTTTCAGTATGAGATCTCCCTGTATCTCATGGACGTCGATGATCTGCTCGTTGCGCGAAGAACGGGAGATGACCAGTTTATAGGTGTAAACGCCGGTCAAACAGAGCTAAAAGGAATGGAGATCGGGCTCTCCTATTTTCTTCTTAGATCTGAAAAAATCAGCATTAGCCATGCCAATGCCCTGAGTCTGAACGCCCATGAATTCAAAGAGTTTGAGGACCTCGATGAAGACTATTCCGGCAATGACCTGACCGGGGTGCCTTCACACACCTTCAACTCCCAGCTCTATTTTGATTCCAGCATTGGAATTTACGGCTACGTCAATTACTATGGCGTCGGGAAAATCCCTGTCACCGATGACAACTCGGTCTATTCAGACGCCTACCAGGTGGTGAATGTCAAATTAGGCTATCGCAAAAGCCTCGGCTCGAATTGGCAGCTGGACCTGTACGGGGGCATCAACAATCTCTTTGATGAGAAGTACGCTTCCATGTTGCAAATCAATGCCGGGAGTTTCGGAGGCAACGCTCCCAGATACTATTATCCGGGTGAGCCCATCAATTTTTACAGTGGACTCCGCCTTGGGTATACTTTCTGAAAGTTGTAACTTCGTAGCTTACCTTGAAAATTCACAAACATGAAAAAGATATATCTTCTCGCCGTCTTGATGAGCGTTTCTTTTGTCAATTGTCAAAAAAATGA
>JAHEHE010000109.1 GCA_024644725.1 Flavobacteriaceae bacterium
CCAGCCTGAATCAAAGCAGGTGAATCGTGTTCCAATCTCAAAAAGACCAATTTAAGGGGAAAGGCGGTGAGGGATTTTCCGTCAGTGAACAACTGCTCAATCCTCTTTTTGCTTTTCAGCCTCTCCAGTTTGTTGAAGGTTTGACGCATTGTTGCAAATGTAAACAATAAAAATTATCAATTTAAAAGTTTCACAGCTATGGTATTATCATTTCATTAATTGTAAATTTGCTTTGTTAACATCTCAACAAATTTCTATGTCAGTCGATTTATTCCAGTCACCCGATTATTATCATCTTGACGACCTCCTGAGCGAGGAACACAAATTAGTAAGAGACGCCACAAGAGAATGGGTCAAAAGAGAAGTCTCACCCATTATTGAAGATGCGGCCCAGGAGGCAAAGTTCCCGAAGCAGCTCTTGTCCGGACTTGCTGAAATAGGGGCCTTTGGACCCTATATCCCCGAGGAATACGGAGGGGCCGGACTGGACCAGATCTCCTACGGACTGATCATGCAGGAAATCGAAAGAGGCGATTCGGGCATACGCTCAACGGCATCGGTGCAGTCGTCCCTTGTCATGTACCCGATCTACAAATACGGAACCGAAGAGCAGCGCGAAAAATACCTGCCCAAATTAGCTAATGGAGAGCTCATCGGCTGTTTCGGGTTGACCGAACCCAATCACGGATCGAACCCGGGCGGTATGGAGACCCGATTCAAAGACATGGGGGACCATTACCTGCTCAATGGGGCCAAGCTTTGGATCTCGAACTCTCCGTTCGCGGACATTGCCGTGGTATGGGCCAAAAATGAAGAAGACCGGATTCACGGTCTCATCGTCGAGAGAGGCATGGAAGGTTTTACAACCCCGGAAACGCATCATAAGTGGTCGCTACGAGCCTCCGCTACCGGAGAGCTCATATTCGACAACGTCAAAGTTCCAAAAGAAAATCTGCTGCCGAATAAATCGGGTTTGGGCGCGCCTCTGGGTTGCCTCGACTCAGCGCGTTATGGAATCGCCTGGGGTGTCATCGGTGCTGCCATGGACTGCTACGATACGGCTCTGAGATACGCCAAGGAGAGAATCCAGTTCGGAAAGCCCATTGCCAGCTTCCAACTGCAGCAAAAGAAACTGGCCGAGATGATCACCGAGATCACCAAGGCCCAGTTTTTGACCTGGCGACTGGGTGTGTTGCGGAACGAAGGCAGGGCCACTACCGCCCAGATTTCGATGGCCAAGCGGAACAATGTTGAAATGGCCATCAACATTGCTCGGGAGGCGAGACAGATTCTGGGAGGCATGGGAATCACCGGAGACTATTCCATCATGAGACATATGATGAATCTCGAATCGGTCATTACCTACGAAGGCACGCACGACATACATCTTCTGATCACAGGATTGGATATCACAGGTATACCTGCATTCAAATAATGAAGGTCAAAGTTGGCTTGATACAGGACAGCCCGGTTTTCTTCAACCTGGAGGAAACGGTTCGGAAAGTTGAGAGACTTACCGAAAAATATGCCGCGAAGGGTTGCAATCTAATTGTTTTCCCGGAATCCTTTATCCCCGGATATCCCCGCGGGTTCGATTTTGGCGCGGTGATCGGCAGCCGTACGACAGAAGGCAGGGACCTTTACGCCACCTACCACGAGAACAGCCTGGATCTCAAAGGAGAACATCTCAAACGCCTTGAAAATCTCTCAAAGAAGCTTGGGGTCTACCTCATCATCGGGGCCACAGAAAAAGAGCGGGTCAATTCCTCCCTGTTTTGCTCCATGCTCTACATATCGCCAGCGGAAGGACTGTTGGGTGTCCATCGAAAGATCAAGCCCACAGGAACCGAGCGGCTGGTTTGGGCGGAGGCAGACGGCAGTTCCCTGGTCAGTTTTGACACTTCCATCGGAAGACTCGGAGGCTTGATATGCTGGGAGAATTACATGCCCCTGGCCCGGATGTCGATGTATCAGAAAGGTTTGGACATTTATATCGCGCCTACCGCTGATGCGCGTGAGCAATGGACCGTCACGATGCGCCATATAGCCCTGGAAGGCAGATGCTTCGTGCTGGGCTGCAACCAGTACTTCACCCGATCGATGTACCCGGAACCCTACCAAAAACTCGTAGATCCCTCAATAGAGGAAATCTGCCCGGGCGGAAGCATTATCGTTTCCCCTCTCGGAGAGATCATCGAGGGTCCTCTCTTCGGAAGTGCGGGTGCCCTCATAGCTGAACTCGATCTTCGCCAAGTCACTGCCAGTCGTTTGGATTTTGACGTGAACGGACACTATAATCGAAAAGACATTTTTACCTTTGAGGCGAAAGGACAACCCGAAACCAAAACAGAAAAATCCAAGACGCAATCATGAAAAACTACAGATTCTATTTACCGCTTGTCATTCTATTTTTTGTACTGACCTCTTGTTCCGAGAAAAAAACGGATGCTGACGATACACCAGCACAGGGCAAGTCAGAAGCCATTGATTACACAGAAGCTCTTGAAGGGGCCTGGACCACGAAAGATCGAAACAGAGAAGGGCAGGAACTCATTGTGACGACCCTTGTAATGGACGGTTACATCGCCGAATCCTTCTACAATGTCGAGAGAAAGGAATTTGACCATACTTTTGGTGGAAGCTGGACAATCGATGGAACAACGTTCAAAATCAACATGGAATTCTCCTCTGCCGATTCGACGCAGGTCGGCACCTCAAGAGAAGTGGTCTTTGACTACCAGGGAGACACCATCACGTTTGAAGGAGACGATCGCATCTGGACCCGAATCGATGACGGTAAAAAAGGAAACCTTAGCGGGGCGTGGCTCTTCACCGGAAGAGAAAGAGACGGGGAAATGACCCGCAGGGAACCCGGACCGAGAAAGACGATGAAGATTCTATCAGACACGCGCTTCCAGTGGGTCGCCTATAACACAGAAACCAAGCAGTTCTTCGGAACCGGAGGAGGAACCTATGCTGCACAGGACAAAGAATACACCGAGAACATTGAATTCTTCTCCAGGGACAGCAGTCGTGTCGGCGCCTCTCTTTCCTTCGAATTTGGAATTGAGAATGACGAATGGCATCACAGGGGCCTGAGCAGCAAAGGGGATCCGATCCATGAGGTATGGACCCTTCGCGAGGATCTGGAAAAAAAGTGACGCTTCTGACTTCAAATAACTTTTTAGCCTAATAATCAGACCCGGAACCGTGTGTTCCGGGTTTTTTTATTCCGGTCAGTAACCTGATTGAAACCTGTCGCGTCAAAACTGAAGCAAAAGGCAATTACATCCGACAATCCTAAATTCAAATTCGATGACGCGTATAATATACCCCCTTCTTATTTTTCTAATGACCCTTTTCACATGGAGTCCCTGTACTGCCGAAAACGGGTTGACGAAAAAGGCAAACCCTAAGAGAGAAGCCCACTATGAAATATCCATTATGGACCTTGATCACGCAATGGTCTCCTACACCTTTGAAGCCAACGACAGTATTCTGCGAATGAGTTCTGCAGGGGCCAATCAATTTGAGAAGAGATGGGCCACATTCGTCTCTGGTCTCTCTGCTGTCTCTGAAGGCGGTGAGAATATTGACATCAATCCGCTTCCTGAAGGACGTTGGTCCTATGAAGCTGAAAAAGGATCAATTATAAAGCTGAGCTATCGGGTGAATCTCGATCATGAAAAACACGATTGGAGTGGCGGAATTGACGGAGTCGCCTATAAACGGGATCACGGGGTTTTTTATTCGGGTAGAAGCTTGTTTGTCATGAACGGGACGGGGAGCCCGTCAATCACAGTGAATTTTGAGGTACCGGAAGATTGGAAGGTCTCGACGGTTTGGGATCGCATCGATCCTGGAAAGCACAGATTTGAAGTTCACAACTACGATGAATTGTCGGAGTCCATGATTTTCGCCGGGGAACACGAACAGTTTCTATTCAAAAGAGAGGGGTTTGAGCTGTTGCTCGCTCTCGGCGGAAAAGAAATCATTGCTAAAAAGCAAGAGTATGAGAACCTGGCAAGTGGTGTCCTGGATTATTATATTGAGCTGATGGGAGGAGTTCCCAATCCATCGCCGCAAAATCCGTTTCACAGGGCCCTGGTCATCATCAATCCTTATGAGCAAGCTGACGGAGAAGTCATCGGGAACTCCATAAGCATTCTGGAATCGACTCAGGCCGATCCGATGGCACAAATGATGTGGCGATTTGTTTACGCGCATGAGTTGTTTCATCTTTGGAACGGCAAGTCCTTCTTTCCTTCCGATATGCGCTGTGAATGGTTCAAAGAGGGAGTTTCCAATTACTACACACTGAAGGCCCTTCATCGCGTGGGTGTTCTAAATGAAGAGTCATTCTTCGCTTTGCTGAATGGCTTCTTCTACAAAAAATATGCATCGGATCCAGGTGTCGGCTCTCTTTCCATAACCGACGGCAATGAGAAACACGATCACTGGGGGCTGGTCTATTCCGGCGGACTCTTTGCGGGTATCTCCCAGGACATCATTATCCGTAAAGCGACAAATAATGAGCTTAGTCTGGACGATATCATGAGAGGGCTTTTCAACGATTTCGGGGGCACGAATCAGAGCTATACCCTCGAGGATGTTCAAAACAGTATAAGCTCCTTGTCTGGAGGGGACCAAACCGAATTTTTCAATACTTACATCGTGGGGTCCCGAAAAATCCCATTGGACAAATACTTGAATAAAGCCGGTTTGCAAGCCGAAATTGAAGATGGCCAATTGAATGTCTCCAGGCGAAAGGAAGAATCAGTTGAAGAAGACAAAATGATCGAAGGCCTATTGGGCGAAAATTGACTCTTAAATTCTTATTATCTTAGGCGCTATCAATTCCAATTATTGATTAATCAGAATTCGATCCCATTGAACCTTACTTTCGAACCTGCCAATAAAGAACATGTCCAGGAAGTTCTGAATCTGTTTCGCCATACGAGTGCCCAACTCAAAAAGAAGGGTTTGACCCAGTGGTCGTATTGGTCAAATCCTCCCGAGGAGAAGATTAAGTGGGTGCGTGACGGATTCGAAAAAGGAGAGTTCCATTTTGTCTACAATGAAACAATGGAATGGGTCGGGATTTTCAGACTTCTTGAGACAGATACGCTCTATTGGGATCACAAAGGGCTCGAGGAAAACGTTCGATATGTTCACTCTCTCGTTGTAAAGCCCGGAAATTCGGGGAAAGGGATCGGTGCTCAAGTACTGAACCAATTGGCCTCTGACCTAGAGAAACAAGGGGTGCAGAAATTACGTTTGGATTGCGACGCTTCGAACTCACGTCTCGCGTCGTATTATGAGCAGCAGGGCTTTGTAAAGGTCGGGGAGAAGAAAACCCCATTTTCGGTGAATAACCTCTACGAAAGAATCTTGTATCTTGGTCCTATGAAAGAAAGCAACAAATCCTATACTGCCAAAGAGCTCAGTGAGCTTCTGGGCGGCCAGCTCATCGGTGATTCAAGCCATGTAATCATCGGGCCCGAACAAATTGAAATGGCAGGCTCAAATCATATCACGTTTATCGGAAACCAGAAATATGTGCCTCTGTGGCAGACCTCGAAAGCCTCTGTAGCTGTCATCGACAATAACCTCGATATACAGGAACCGGGAGAGAATCGCGCATTTATCAAGGTCAGCAATGCAGATCTGGCCATGGCTGAACTTCTGGAACTTTTTCGCCCTGATCATGTTGAGTTGGAACCGGGCATTCATCCCATGGCCTTTGTTCATGAAAGTTCGAAGATCGGACAAAATGTGACCATAGGGCCCAATGCATATATTGGCAAAGGAGCCTCCATCGGGGACAACACTATTATTTTTCCCAATGTCAACGTGCTGGATGATGTTGTTATCGGCGCCCACTGCCAAATTCGGTCGGGATCGGTCATATCCGAAAGGTGCACCCTCGGGGATCACTGCTTGATTCAATCGAATGTGAGCATCGGTTCTGACGGCTTCGGCTACCGACCCAGTCCGGACGGAAGAGGTATCGTAAAGATTGTGCATATTGGTAACGTTGTCATTGGAAATCATGTTGAGATAGGATCCTCAACTTGCATCGATCGTGGCAAGTTCAGTTCAACTGTGATCGGAGACGGAACCAAAATAGACAACCTGGTGCAGATTGGTCATAATTGCAAAATTGGAAGATCGTGCATGATAGCCGGGTGCTGTGGTATCTCAGGATCAGTGACGCTCGGCGATGGGGTGATCATGGCCGGACAGGTGGCTGTAAAGGATCATGTGACCATCGGAAACGGCGTGACGGTTGGCGGAAAATCCGGTATAATAAACGACATACCCGATGGTCAGACCATTCTTGGGTTCCCTGCGGTTCCTGCCAAAGAAACCCTGAAGCAATGGGCTATCCTCAAAAGAATGGTCCGTGGAAAAGCTTAGTCTTTAAAATGAAAGTTCCTGATTCGCTCATTTTTGACCTGGACGGCACCCTCTGGGA
>JAHEHE010000110.1 GCA_024644725.1 Flavobacteriaceae bacterium
TTTTCTTTTTTTGTACCTTGAAGCATCACTAATCAAACCTATGCTTCCTTTCTTTAGAAAAATACGCTACCATTTAGCCGAAGACAACCAGTTTCTCAAGTATAGTAGATATGCCATTGGGGAGATTTTGCTGGTGGTTGTGGGGATATTGATAGCTATACAACTCAATGCCTGGAAGACTGACCAGGAGGAGAAAGACAAGGTGCTGAAATACATGGACGGCCTTTATTCAGATTTAAAACAGGACCATGAACGCATGGATAGTCTTTTTGTCTTTTATTTCGGGACAACAAGCGCCATTCAGCAAATGCTCTACACCGAAGATCAAGAGAACCCGTATACAAATGATGAACTTGGCAAAATGTTCAATGCCTCATTGGAGTACAAGAAATTTGCAAATAAAAAGAGCACATATCTATCCATTATCAATGACGGTTTTATCCAAAAAGTGAACGATAAGAATCTGGTGAATCAAATGATCAGGTACTATGAGAGTCCTTTTCTTACCTGGTCAACTGAAATCTATGCCAATCTACTGGGATCAATAGACTATAATGAAAGCGATATTTATGATTCCAGAGACATACTCCTCACATTGAACAAAAACAATTCAATCCCGGAATGGCAACATAGGGGTGAAAAATACAGAACCAACTATGAAGAATTGATCCGTACAAAATGGGCAATAAATATTTTCTCCATGTGCCTGAAGCAAAGTGATTTCGTTTTTAAAAATCTCGACAGTTACAGAGGGATGAATGTCGAGTTGCGTAAAGAGATCAAAAACTATTTAGACGAGAACAAATAAAGCCTGTTTTTGTCCCTGTCTTATTTGGTGAGATTTGTCATGTTTTAAGAATTAGCGTCATCCTATCTTTATAGTGAACTCTAATTCAAACACAATGAGACAAATAGTTATAGCCGTGTTCATGATATTCGGCATGATGTCATATGCACAACAGAACTATACATCATCTGAGCATATGGTGGTGACCCCATCGTTCGAACAGGAATCCCATATCGAAGACTGTTATTTCACGGTGAATGATTCGATCGTTCTGCAGACAAATAAAACAAGGGATTCCATCCTACACACCTATAGAATAGGTATTCCCGAAAAGGATGGTGAAATAGAAACCACTTTGAAAATACTTAAATATTCAAATAATTCTTTTGATATAGAGTTAAACGAATACTATGTAGAAACGAAGAAAACAAGCAGGGTGCTCTATTACATAGATGACACAACGCTGTCCAACTGAGAGTAACCCCTTCAGAAATGAAGGATCTCAACGCAATAGATTAGCTATAAAAACGTTCTGAAAATAGATGATCAGCTGATCATAAACCCCGTTAGCCGCTGGAGAGCTTCAACGGGGTTTTTCTTTTTCCGTTCAGGCCTCATTTTGCTCATTCAAGGGGCGTATTCCATAAATCAGCAGATACCCGATCATCCAGAATTCCCCGATGGTTGCCGGAATCGTCAAAACGTTTAAAAGAGAGTGGTGGAAGCCCATGTAAGAGATCAGGGTGCTCAGGATGTAACCGATCCCGCCCAGGATCAGCGTTCGACCTAACCATACAGGCATTCTTTCTGAAGTGACTATGATGTGTCCCATCGGAATGAGCCAGAGCCCGAAGAACAGTCCGCCAACCTTCCACGAATGTTTGATCAATTGTCCGAGGAGGTCTATCAAAAGCACCTTGTCTTGAAAAGTCTGAACCTCAGAACCTGCGATTTGAATGGCAGCCGCCATAGCAATAGCGCTGAGCATGATGACCACCGCATTGATGCTTCCCCAGATTCCGACCGCCCAGGCCTGCGCGTCATTGATGCTTTTAAACAACTTGTAGAACCATACCGCGGCGAGAGCCTGTGAAAGGACAATCAGCAGCTCAAACAGCAAACGCACTCTTGAAAGCGATTCCTGCTCGATCAGGTTGGTCAGCGTTTGTTCCGGGTCACTCGAGAGATAGATCTGCGAGTGAAATACCATGAATCCAAGTATCCCAAAAATGGCCAGCAGCAAATACCAGAATCCGGCAACTCGGGCAGTTTTGATCAATTCAATCATAAGTGGAGTAATTTAGTGTTCAGGTAGGACGATCGATGAGGGGCGTTGTTACAGATGTACTCAAATTCAGTAGATGCCGGGAATGAGTCGGTATCGTACCTGACCGGCATATTCTTTGTAACCCGGGAGTTCTTCCTGTAAAGCCCGATCTTCCAGCCGGGTTCGTATCACTGCAATGACAATGGCTATTATCCCCGGAACAATTGTCCATGCAGAGCTCAATGCTAAAGCAATTCCGGGCAGTGCCAGCAGATTTCCGGCATATCCCGGGTGTCTGACAATCTTGTAAGGGCCGGTGTCACATACAACATGCTTGCGATCCATCTGAATTCTCACCATGCTTGAAAAGAAGCGGTTCTCGATAATCGCCCAGGAAGCGAAAGAGTATCCGACAAAAATCAGTGCGAAACCAAGTATGTTGAGCTCTATGGGAAATTCCGGCGACCACCCGAAGCGGTGATCCAGCCCGGCCACAATGTACAGGGGAAAGGTCATGCCAATTGCCATGAGAGGAGCCAGTATTCTATCCCAGGGCTTCACGTTTTGATCTTTGCCCAATCTACTCCTTTCTGCCATTAATCCGGGATGCTTTTTTTCAGCCAAAATCCGGGATCCGACCCCAATTGCAACAATCAGTATGGAATAGAGCCATCCCTGCCACCAACCCGGGTCCGATGCGCTTACCAGAAGAACCAGAGGCATGAGCAAGTAGGTGAGGGTCAATGCAATCCATTGACGTGGGCTTGCTTTTTCATACGGAGGCTGATTGACTTTGGACATCATGAATCTTATTGCCTAACCTTAAAGGTACTAATACATCATGGATTCTCCCAATACTCCTTCAGGATTTGCCCGTTGACCTCAGAAATAAACTTAACCCAATCAATCCTTCTTGTCGCGGATGCGGTACAGGTCATCGGTAGACTGCAGGATCTTAAGTCGGAGCTGTGGGTTCAGCCCCGGATTGGCCTCCAGGAACCTGGTAAGCACTTTATAAGCCTCCTCAGAGGAATACATCCCGATCGTTGAGTCGAGCCATCCTTTTGGAAAGAAAATGTCCCCGGTCTGCTGAATCTCCTCGATGAGCTCCAGGCTGAGCGGAAGGGATTCGATCGTCGTTTTTTGCCTCAAGGGATGGTGGATGAAGTAGCAGGCCGACAGCACCCAATTCTCCTTTTCCCGATTTTCCTTTTCAGCGAAAGACCGAAAAAGATCGATTCGGGTTGTGGGTTCAGCAGATAGGGCGGGCAGCAGGAAGTCAAAGCGTTCGATCTTGTTGGGATCTTTCAGCGTGGTCCTGGCCTCCTCGAGAATCCGGGGTGCTGAAGGGTGCTCGTAAAGGGCCAGTTGCATGGCTATTTGGGTGAAGTCGTCTTCGTTCAGAACCAGGTTAGGTATCGACAGCTCTTTGTTCCAGATCCGATACAGTCTGTCTCTGGCGACTCCCTTGAAGGCGAAAGATTGAAACGAACGGAACAAGGTTTTCTTGATGCTAGGTTCTTCGCTCGATTGAAGTCGGGTGAACAAGAGCTCCTGGATCTCGTTTTGCCGCTCGAGCCGTTCCTCATCGGTAAAATAGGTCCAGAAAAGGTGACCGGCCTGCCTGGTGAGTAAGGAAAGAATCAGCTCGTTTTTTTCATTTTTCAATCCACGGGCATACTCGTCAAAGACCGTGTCAACCGAAAGAAGTCCGTTCAGGGCATTTTCATGGCCGTTGAGGTACAAAGACGCCCGTGCGACTTCGTTCTTGATCTCCGGCGCTGACTCAAGCTCCATGGCAGTTACAGGAAAGACGCCATAGCCCATGCCGTTGCTGTTGAAAATGACAAGCTCAGGTTTTGTCAGTCCCTTTGCCTTGGTCAGGCTCAGATTTTGTTCTTTCAGACCGACTTTGAGGGTGTGTACGCTATCAGGATAAACGAGAGCTATGTCGAAAACCTGGGGCCAGATGTTCTTTGATCCGTCTTGGGCCTGTTGCTCGAGCTCGAAGGATTGGATTCGATTCAGGTTGTCGTATAGAATTCTGCTCGTAATGAGGGGGCGGCCAGGGGAGTTGACCCAAACCTCGCTCCATTTTTTCAGGTCCAGTTCGGTGGTTTTATCGAGAATCTCAACAAGGTCATTCCAGTCGGCATTGCCATTTGCATAGGTTTCGATGTACTCCCGGATTCCCCTGCGGAAATTGTCTTTCCCGATCAGGGCTTCCAGCTGCCGCATCATAAGGGGCGCCTTGTGATAGATGATGCTTCCGTAAAGTGACCCTGCGTTATTTAGGTTGTTGAGATCCTGGCGGATGGGATTGGCTCCCCGGCTGCGATCCACGGCGTAGGCCGCCGGATAGTGATCGACGAAGAAGGAAAGGTCGTGATTGATGTCCTGAAACTCCGGATTGACGAGTTTGTCGGCCATGAAATTCGCAAAAACCTCTTTCATCCAGACATCGCTGAACCATTCCATGGTCACCAAATTGCCGAACCACATGTGTGCCGTCTCATGGGCAATTAATTTGGCCCGCCTCAGCTTTTGATTCTCGGTGGCGCTGTTGTCCAGGAAGAGCAAGGACTGCCTGTACTGTATGGCTCCTGTGTGCTCCATACCTCCGTAGGGATGCGTGAATAGGGTGGCATAGTCCAGCTTTTGAAATGGGAAATCATAGCTCGTGTATTGTTCCATGTAGTCGACGGATTGCTGATGTTGGTCGAAGATCACCCCGGTACTCAACTGAATTTTGGCACTGTCTTTCTCCTGGTGAAACAGGTTCATTTTCAGGCCCGTTTCGACGGATTGCTCGACGTCGAACTTGCCTGCGACAAAGGAAAACAGATAGGTGCTCATCCTGTCGGATTCTCTGAATCGGTGCTCCGTGAACTCGCCTTTTTCTTCACGTGTCTCCAGGGGGGAACCGCACAGCACCTCCCAATTGGCAGGGGCAATGATCTCAAGGGCGTAGGTGGCTTTGATGTCGGGTTGATCGAAACAGGGGAACAGGGTTCGGGCCCGATCGGGTACCAGAAGGGTATAGAGATGGTCCTCGTTTCGGTTGAGGGACATTTCTCCTGCCGTAAATTCAATTTCGATCTTGTTCTTTCCTTTCTTCAGCTGCCCGGCGGGAATGATCAAATGCTCCTTTTGGTATTCAATCGGAACGCTGATCCCGTTTACGATACCCGAATCCGGGTTCCCTTTGTCAGTCTTGAAATCGAGAACCAGGGGACGTTTGGAGTCCTTGAGTGACAATTCCAGGATCAACCGGGAAGGTATGGAATCTTCTCTTTTTTCAGGTATGTTGAAGGATAGCTGGTATTTTACGTCTGAGACCTGCCTCTTTCGATGGGAGGCCAACTCCCGGGACACTCCCTCAGTGACCTCGAATTCGGGATCCGAAGGTCTGCCACAAGAAAAGGCAAAAACGAAAACAAGGCACAGCAGAATTTGTTTCATGGGTTCTTTTAGGTTCTGACTAAGATAGCAAAAATGAAGACCCGGGCATGTAGATTCCCCGTTCAAACTCACCCTGGAACTAGGCAATGAAATTCCTTAAAATTCGTGTTACCTTGTTTATAACAAAGCATAGGATCGATAATACCACTCCAAACAAAACTGGCAATACGCCTCCAAATGTGAAAAGCATTCCGAGTACAAATCCCATGAGATATTCCGGTAGATGAACAGGTTTGAAAAAGGCAATGACAAAGGGCAACAGAATTAGATATTGCAGGATGTGTTGGAAATTGAATTCCCATAAAACTGACATGAGCAGGCCAAATGAGAGGGCTGCCAAAAACCGTTTGAGAACTTCATTTTGATATTCTTCAGGAGTTGATTCCGATTCGATTCCCTTGCCTTGTCGTTTATTTATGAAGTAAATTGATATCCAGAATAATAGCGGAACAGTTAGCAGTCCCCACCAATTGGAAAATGCGGGCATATCTTCTCTTGCAAGAAGGTTATGACTTACAACCCCGCCAGTAAAATATTCCCATAAAACAAACAGGAGGGTTACAAGGAACGCACTGATGCTTCCCAGGATTTTATTGTTGACTACGGATTTTAAATTCATATTTGTCTTTTTTGGCCAGTTTTTTTACAGCGTCAATGGCCCCATCCGTGGTGATGCAGATGATTTCTTTGTTGATTTCTCTATTCTGAAATTGCAGTCTGGAATTCAGATACGGATTCCGGTTTGATCTTCACTTCCAGCACGATGCTTTTCGAATTTATTCCCGTGATGCCCTTTTTCTTGGCCTGTTTTTTAGAAACATAAAAACCAGCTTCAGGCATATCGAATGGAGCTGTTCTGCGGTATGTGTCGGGATTAAGAATCAACCAATCATTTTTGATCTTTGTG
>JAHEHE010000111.1 GCA_024644725.1 Flavobacteriaceae bacterium
GCTGTCATTGACCAAAACGTAAAGAAGGCTCTCCTCGAATTCAATGTCAGAAATCACTGTTTTCAGGTCATTGATAACCTCTGAAGCCTCGCGACTGACCTTATTCAGGTTCTTGACTGTCTCTTTCAGGTCATTCCCCATCTCCTCATCGTTGAGCAAGCGACCGAGTGTGCCCTGGCCTTCGTTCAATGAACTCGTTATTTTGAGCAATTCGGATGACAGCTCTGCCGCATTCTGATTGGTCACACTCAGGGTGGACATCATGTCGCTTGTGCTAATCTTTCGAATAGAACTTAGTGTATCCCCGGGTCTCAGCAAATCAGCTTCTGCGGTACCCGGAAAGATGTTGAGTACCATGCTGCCGACAATGCCATCTGACCCAATGACGGCTTTTGCATCCTTTCGGATATGTTCCAAAATATCACTCTCTACGGCCATGTTCACGCATATCGTGGTGTCGTTTATCATTGAGATTTTACGCACGGTTCCAACGTTTATGCCGGAATACCTCACATTGTTGCCCAACTTCAAACCGTTGACATTGGTGAAAATGGCACTGATATAAGAAGTGCCTCCAAAAATATTCTGTTTCCTGCCTATCACGTAGAGGGCAGTCACCAAAAGAATAGCCGTGATGATCACGAAGAGTCCCAGTTTGATCTTTTGTGCATTGGTAATTCTCATATTCAGCTATTTAAAAAAGGCCCTGATTTTCTCGTCTTTTGAAGCTATCAGGTCCGAAAAGCTTCCTTCCGCATAGTTCACCCCATCGATCAGGAGTATCATACGGTCAGCAATCACCCGGGAACAATCGACGTCATGCGTGATGATAAGAGCCGCAGATCCATGCTTTTTCTGAATGTTTCGCATCAACTGTATGATCTCCTTCGCAGTGATCGGATCCAGCCCTGTTGTCGGTTCATCGTAAATGATGATCTTCGGATGCAGAATTATCGCGCGGGCCAAGGCGATTCTTCGCTTCATTCCTCCTGAAAGTTCAGATGGCATCAGTTCAACGGCATGTTCCAAGCCAACGCTTTCCAACGCATCCATGACCAGCTCATCCTTCTCTGACTGCTCCAAATTTTGCTTTCGCAGCGGAAACTCCAGATTTTCCCTTACCGTCATGGAATCGTAAAGGGCACTTCCCTGAAAGAGAAACCCGATCTCCTTGCGCAACTGGTCAAGCTCTTGCTGTTCCATGGACAATACATCGAGATCCATGATCTCGATTTTGCCCTCATCGGGCTGCATCAATCCCATCACGCATTTGATCATCACAGATTTTCCCGAGCCTGATTTGCCCATGATGACCAGATTCTCGCCTGCATATAAATCCATATTGAAGCCATTCAGTACGTGATTGTCTCCAAAGTGCTTCACAAGTCCCTCAATCCGAATAACGGATTTTTCGGTTTGTTTCGCCTGCTCGGTATGTAGTCTTGACTCGTTCATATTTCGGTGAAAATGTCCGTTACAAACACGGCGATAAAATCAATCACAAACAACAGCATGGAAGTAAAAACTACGGCCGAATTCGAGGCCTCTCCCACGCCTACGGTTCCGCGCGTACAGGTATAACCCTTATAGCTTCCCACCAGTCCGATGGCAAAACCGAAAAAGAAAGACTTGATGATAGCCGGGTTGATATCGGAGTATTCCAGGGCATCAAAAGCCGAGTTGAAATACAGCTGGAACGATACATCCCCCTTGAGGTACTCAACTAACGCCGAGCCCAAAAGGGCGATAGCATCCCCAAAAATGATCAAAAGCGGTATCATCAGGGTAGCCGCCAGGATTCTTGTCACCACGAGGTATTTAAACGGGTTGGTGCCCGAGACTTCCATGGCATCAATCTGTTCGGTTACCCGCATGGAACCCAATTCGGCCCCGATACCGGAACTGATCCTACCGGCACAGATCAGGGCAGTGATGACGGGTCCGATCTCTCGAACAATCGATATGCTCACCATCGAGGGCATCCAGGACTCGGCTCCGAATTCCATTAATGTTGGTCGAGACTGCAGGGTAAAAACAAGGCCGAGAATAAATCCTGTAACACCCACAAGCAACAGAGACCGGTTACCCATGTTGTAGCATTGATGCATCAGCTCCTTGAACTCAAACGGTCGGGTGAACAGCTCTCGGAAGAAACGACCCGCGAAATAAGACAAATCCCCAATCTCGATCAGAAAAGATCGGACATTCTCGGGTATTCGGATCCTTTTTTCCATCAGAGTCCATTAAGTCATTCTATCAAATGTACTCAAGCAGCCCAAATAAAATCATGACTTCGATCATGCCTTTTAGATGGCGATCTCTTTTCCACCCTGCTCGGCCGATTTGAATATGGCCTCGACAACGCGAATGTCGAGAAGGCCTTCTTCGCCAGGCACCAGCGGCTTCTTATTTTGTATGATTCCCAGGGCGTCATCATCCATTTGACGCGCCTGTTGGTTGCCCTTGAAGGGGCTTAGAAACTTGTTGTCGCTGGTCTTGCCTTTTACGCCGCTATACGACTGAAAAGGTCTGAGTTCGTACCACCCCTTTTCACATTCTGTGCGCAGGGTGTTGAGTCCTTCAGAAAAACTGGTTTTACAGTGGGCAACTATTCCACCAGGAAACTCCAGGTCGAAAATCGTGGTCTCATCCGCTTCGAATATTTCAGGTCTTGAGCGCTCGATGGTTGCCCTTACACGGGTGGGTTCCATTCCCGTTGCGTAGCGAACCGCATTGAGCGGATAAACGCCCATGTCAAACATCGCTCCGCCCCCAAGCTCCTTGAATAGCTTCCAATGGGTACCGTCACCGCCACTGTTATAAAATCCCGCCTCGGCCGTCAACTTCAGGGGTTTTCCATAGGGTCTGCTCTTGTTCCAGGAAATGATTTTCTGAGTAACGGGCTCATGATGCATGCGATAGCCTATTGTGAGCTGAACCTTGTTCTTCTCGCAGGCATTGATAATCTCCTCGCACTCGCCGACATTGATGGCCATGGGCTTCTCGCACCAAACGTGTTTGCCGGCTTCTGCTCCGATTACCGAATATTTTTTGTGCAGGGCATTGGGCAGCACGATATAGACGATATCAATGTCCTCATTGTCGGCCATTTCATGCATGTTCTCATAGTTGTAGACATTCTTGTTCGCAATGCCATACTTTTCCTGCCAGACGGGGATTTTCTCCGGGGTACCCGTTACGATGCCTTTCAGTTCACAGTGACGGGTCAGCTGAAGAGCCGGTGCCAAAAGGTCCCTGCTGTAATATCCCAATCCAACCAGGGCAACTCCCAATTTCTCTTTCGACTGAGGGATCATAAAACTTGAAAATGGCAATGTGCTGGCGGCCAATAAAAGACCTGATTTTTTCAAAAAGATTCTGCGGCTTTTCATAAGTAAGGATGTTGAGAATCATAAAGTTATCAATTCTCAAGACAAAAAGCCAATGGAAACTGTTAAATCAGGATCACATATACACTTCAAGGAGCCTGCACCCATCAGAATTCAAGTGAATCTTCTCACATTCGGCCGGGACGAGAATGGTTTCTCCCAGTTTGAGAGCAAATACCATATCGTTGACATAGAGCTCTGCATCTCCTTCAACACACATATAAATGACAAAAGAGTCTCGCCCCGAAAGGTCTCGTTCCATTCGTCTATCCAAGATCAGAATGTCCGTTTTGAAATAAGGAGAGTGTATCAGTTGATTCGCGGAATTGGCATTCTGCGGATATTCCGTACGGTAGGACTCGTGAAGTTCAAAATCAATCGCATCTTTGGCCTGCTCCGTGTGGAGCTCCCTTTTCTGGCCCGTTTTGGAGTCGACCCGATCATAATCGTAGATCCGATAAGTGACATCAGAAGTTTGCTGAATTTCAGCGAGCAGAACCCCGGCTCCTATGGCATGAACCCTTCCGGTGGGGATGTAAAACGCATCCCCTGCCCTTACGTTCTGGGCATTCATCACTTTCATAAGATCGTTGTTCTGCAAAAGTATCTCGTACTGATCGCCGTTGACGTCTTGATTGAAGCCAATGATCAGCTCTGCCCCTTCATCGGCTCCCATGATGTACCACATCTCATTTTTACCAAATGAGTCGTGCCTTTCTCTGGCCAGCTCATCACTGGGATGGACCTGTATCGACAGTGGCCGGGCAGCGTCGATGTATTTTATCAGCAACGGAAACTCGGTTCCAAAATCCTTGTAGACTTTTTCTCCCAATAGGTCGCCTTTGAATCGCTCAATGAGTTGTGTCAAGGTGCTGCCCGAGTGCGGTCCTTCAGAAACCCGGGTTTCAAAACCATCAACAGCTGAAATCTCCCAGGACTCCCCTATTGAGGTATCCTGGTAGTCTTTCTTCAGAAGCGTTTTCAATTTTTCTCCACCCCAGATGCGGTAGCAGAATACGGGATCAAATTTTAACGGACCTATTTGCATAAGGTTTTTATTGCTTGTTAATTTTTTCAGACGCGCCAGAAATAATTGAAAGGGTGCTTGAGTCCGTCGAGTAGACTCCGTACCAACCCTGAAGCTCGTGCGGCGGATCGCCTGTAAAAATATCGCCTTTTTTCCAATATTCGCCCGGGCGTGGTGGAAAACCCGTTCCTGAATAGGTCCAAAAGTTGATTCCCTGTACCGGATTTCCACGAATCATTGAATTGACAGCCTTGTTGAAAAAATGAGAATAGAACTTATCTCGCCAGGTGACGCTGCCATCCGTTTGGAAAGAACCTCCGTCCCGTGCAATGCCAAACTCTTCAAACACGATGGGCTTTTCCAGATTTTGAGCCACTTCCATATGTTTTTCCCAGTAGGCATCTATTTTTTCCAGCGTGGACTGGAAACTCGCTTCGGCATTTTCAGGATCGAACCAGCCCCAATTCTGTGGCCAGATGTGCATGGTGATATAATCAATGTCGGGATTTTCATTGTCCAGGAGAACGTTGACCCCGGCATGCAAACTTCCGGTATTGCCCTCGCTGCCCAGGCATACCAGGTGATTCGCATCCAGGCTTTTTATCAATGATGCAACCCTGCGGGTCCACTTCCTGTACAATTCAGGGGTGTCATAGCCTCGGGGCTCGTTGGCCAGTTGCCAGGCCATAATGGTCGGATCTTTCTTGTAAGCCTCCCCTGTGACATGGTTGATGCGATTGATCACCTTGCGGATGTGATCCTCCATCATTTTCTGCGCCTTCTCATTGGTGTAAAAAGTCTTAGAATAATCTGTAAACTCTTGCCAACTCGTTCCTTCTTCCTGGGGAAAAGGGATGTCCCCCGCCCCACTCCATTTCAGATATTGAGGAAATCCTCCACTCCAGGTCCAGAAGTTTCCAAGCACCATCGTTGCCGTCATTCCTCTTTTATTCATCTCTGCAAGCAGAAAATCCAGGCCTTTCCAAAGATCTTCATCGTATTTTCCAGGACCGTTCTGAAGGGCGGGGTGAATTGCAAATTTCATCTCCCGATCCGCTTCGCTTGCTGCGAGAACCCGCAGGTTTTTTACGCCCAGCTTTTGCAACTGATCCAATTCGGAGAGAAGTCGGTTCCGATCTCCAGACTCCGGAGCCCCCAGGTTCATTCCCTGCCAGTAGTTGCTACCGATAAAACAATAGCGCTCTCCGTCCAAAACAAGTTCTCCATTTACAACTTCGACAAATGAAGAAGAACCTTTCTCCTGACCCATCAGGCCAAAAGTTGTTATAAACAATACAATCAGAATGTATAATCTCATTTTCAATTTATTACAGTTTCATTTAGTCTCCTCGTCTTTCGGCAAGCTCATCGGTTATGGTCATCATGAATTTGTCGTTCAATTTGTAGATCGTCAGGAACAAGACCGCGAGCAACGCCCCCGAAGCCGGATAGATCGTGATCATCAAACGAATTCCTTTGAGTGATTCGACAGTTTGCTCGGCATTGGCTTCGAAACCATAGGCAGCGAGCAGCCACCCGGTAATGGCGCCTCCCAGGGTCCATCCCAATTTTTGCGACATGGAAGAAGATGAAAAGACCAGACCCGTAGCGCGCCTTCCCGTTTTCCATTCGGAATAGTCGGCTATATCGGCGTACATCGACCAAATCAATGGCAACACGATCCCGGAGGCTATACCCATGATGATATTCAAGCCAAATATCAATGCGATGTCATTCGGGTCGACCCAGTAGAATAGCACACTGAAGATGCAGCCTATGACCATGGCACCCATGAAGACCGTTTTTTTGCCAAACCTTGAGGATGCGGGCTTGGCCATTAATACGCCCAAAAGGTTGGTGACGAGCCAGACGGTCATGTAGGCCCCGGC
>JAHEHE010000050.1 GCA_024644725.1 Flavobacteriaceae bacterium
GTTCCATCTGCCAATGAGCCCAGCTTGGAGCCAATCAGATCGTCGTACTTGCCGTCGCCTGCGTAGACCGGGAAGATGAATCCAATTTCGCCATCCGGACAGTGCGACGAATTGGCACTGGCAATTACGGTTTGTTCGGTACCACTAGGATTAATCACCGTCCACTCGACGGATTCCCCTTCGCTAAACTCCTTGGTAAAGGCTTTAGTGACCTTTCCGGGCTTGAAGGCTTTGGGTCCTTTTGATTTCTTACCCTTGCTGGATAGAACGAAACTGTCATCGTCTCCGACTACAACTTCTCTTCTATTCGGATTCTCGTAACTAAAAGAAGCCTGGTAAAGTCCATTGCCTATTTCTTCCGTGCAAACCCTAACAAACAGGTCCTTGACCCCGTTGGTTCCAGCTTTTTGGGCAAATGTTGCTAAGGAAATAAGAGATAAAAACAGAACGAATAAGGGTCCGTGCATAGAAGCAAAACACTTCTTTTTTGCCTGACCTAAGGAGGGGGAGAGTTCCATAAGGTGATAATTTGATTAATTTTGAAATTGGTAAAATACCAATGAATGATAAACTGATGTGTTAACTAAAAACAATCTGAATATTAAAATTACTTAAAGATAAATCAAGTCAAACACATGGCAAGGCATATCATATGAATGCATACAATTCTTGTCCGTAGATACGGATTTATTTACCGAAACAGCCAGGCACTGATCGTTGAGAACAAATCGATTCTATTACGAAGCCATCGACTCACCCAATGGTAGTGAGTTACGAAGCTCAGCAAGCCATTTTTCTTTTACGGGTTGTCTTTCATTTCTCGCATAGAGCGTGTGAAACTTGTGATTCTCCAAAAAATCAACTTGCATCTTGATCCAATCCTCTCGAGAGTCGATCATAGAATTCTCGTAGAGCTCTTTGAAAAGAAGTTCGCTAACCTCTTTGTAATTTTCTCTTCCAAGATAATCCAGATCCACGTCACAGATTATCCGCTCGAGCTGATTTGTCGGACGGTGGGGCATCTTCGTGGCCCTGATTAAATCACCAACAACCTTCGTCTGAAGAAAGGTGTAGCCCAAATTGGACATCAGATCCTTGGCGATCTTAACTCCCTCCTCTTCATGATTCAGGGAAGATTTGATGTAACCCACATCATGAAGCAGTACAGCAAGGCGTAAAATTTGAGCCTCATGGACACCTAATTTGTGGTGCTCAATATACTCTTCGGCAACATCCATCGCCTTCAGAGTATGATCCGCTCCGTGGTAATAAAGATCTTCTGGAAGTTTTGTTCTAAGCAGTTCCAGCACCTGCTCCTTCAGCGTAATGTATTTATCCATATTGATTGATTTATATTAGACATAAATATGACTCTTTCCATTTCTAACTTTTTCGGGGGAAGGTTTCATAGCAATTCGACCTAATTGGTTTAAAGATAAAGAATTAAATTGATATTTTTTCACTTTTTTTAGTATAATTCAACCCTTCATTACACAATTATTTCACCCCCCGGGTCGTCCCTTGTTTCAAATTCACCCGATTTAATCATTTTGTTGGCTTCTCTCAACCGATTTGACATCTTTTCCAAGAGCCTGTAGGCCAATGATGAATCCTGGTGAATCGACTTGTATAGATTTCGCTTGTCAACTGTGAGGACCTTAGCATTTCCTAGTGCCCGAACCGTGCAGGAACGAACATCCTCCTCAAAAAGGCCCATCTCGCCAAAGAATTCCGTCTCGCCAAGTTCGGCTACCTTCACGTCTCCTTCAGGGGTTTCCTTTATGACCTCCACCATGCCTTCCTGAATGACATAGAGGCAATTACCCTTCGTGCCCTGTTTGATAATCAATTCTCCATCCTTATAGAGATGGCCCAGCTTTCTGTTTTTCATAATTCTTGCTTTTTAACACGGATAGATTGGAGCCAATGACACTCCAAATGAGACCGGCCACCTGTTTAGGATAGACAAATCTTTTTAGTATGTCGCGATAACCGGCGCTTCCTGTAAAGGTATCCCACAGCACCGAACTCAATCTCAACATGGATTGTTCGTCGCCCTGCTCTTTGGCTAAACGGTCTAGCAGACCCCTTTTCAGCACTGGGGATTTTTGAATCAATCGAGTGACCCAAAAGATGAGTTTCCCGACTTGATTGTCTCGATCCAAATCTTTGCAGATGGGCTCATAAAAGGATTTAAAGTCGGCTTCTCCCACTCCTTCGAAAATGGCAGTGCTCGCTGCTGCTTTCCCGGTTAGAAATGCGGCGCCAATTCCATTTTTATACAGTTTGGACGACCCCGAATCTCCTATGAGGACGACGCGGTCGGCAAAGGGATGATTCCCCTGCTTTACATTGACATAAGGGTAGCAGGTGCAGGTCATGGCGCGTTCCATAGGGAAATCTTTCGGGAAGCAGGATCTGACCTCTTTTGAGGTAATAAAATTCTTGACAACCTTCTTGTCAATGTCCTTTCCGAGAAGTACCAAAGTGACATAATTCTCCTTGGGGATGAGCGCACCGAAAGTTATATGAGGAATATCCAGCAGGAACACGTGCATCGAATCGCCGAAGTTATCCTGAATCTCCTCCGGTTTCATGAAGAACTCACTGATGTAGGTTCGAGTGGTTACCGGAAGGCTGTAAGCAGGGCACACTGATTTGAAAAGCTCCAGTCCCTTTTTATTGAGTCCGACCGCGCCTACGACCAAATCGTATTCCCTGTCTTCTGATTTGGACGTGCTTACGCGAACCTGATCACCCGCTCTTTCCAGGGACGCCACTTTCTCATGGATCACCTCAGCCCCTCTATCGCTGCAAAGACCTAAAAGATAATTGTCGAAGCCTCTTTGATTCACGTCAAGGCATCCTCGCGGACCGCAGCCCCTGAAAACGGAAGCAATTCTATGTTCATCAGAAGGCGAACGGATCACGCGGGATCCATGTTCGGTATGCATGGTATAGGTATTGATTCCCCGTTGAATGATTTCAGAGGGGATTACAATGCCATCTGTGGCCAGATGTTGAACCAAAGATTCGGAAATAATGCCTCCGCAATGATTGCACCCACCAGCCCCGACCTTTGTGAAATCTTTGGGTTCAAAAATGTCCAGGTGAATGTCGAGATCGAATCTTCGTGCGTATTCAAGAGCGTAAAAACTAAAGAAACTACCTGCAGGACCACCTCCGACCACACCGATACGGGAGCCGTGGGCCAATTCGATATTGCCCTTGATAGAAGCCATGCCGTTCTAAACTCTAAGAACTTGAATTCATCAAAGAAGGGAGCAGAGGGGGGATAAACATGTCAACCCGGTCCTGAAAAATTCAAGCCGATTGTTTTGATTCTTTTAAAGTTACGCTGAGCAAAGAGAAAAAAGCATGACAATTGTCATGTTTCCGAGAAGGTCAGATCAACTCCTGTAGATTTTGATTGAGTGATTCTGAGGGATACTCAAAAAAAAGAGATCTGTAATCTGCTGCGAACTTCCCACTGTGCCAAAAGCCATATGCATTCGATACATCCATGACGTTGCGAAAGTGCCCTGATTTGAGAGACCTGCGCACATGATTGAGTCGAATACGGTCAAAAAAGCGTTTGGGAGACATTTTCGACACCTCGTGAAATGCGTATCTGAGGTTTCGCTCACTGACTCCGACCGCATGTGCTACCTCGAGAATGGAGATGGGCTCCGTGATGTGTTCCTTCATATACCGAACTGCCTTTTGATGGATTTTCCGTCTGGTCTTACCCATCCGTTGAGGTTGGGACCTATTGAAAGCGGATAGGAGTCGAATCAAAGCCGCTGCAAGCTCTTCTTCCCAAGAATCATCCAATTTGGAGTAATCCCGAAAAACTTCTTGAATTCGGGCGCGAATTGCATTCAACCCGTTCTGATCCACCATGAAGCATTCTCTGCTTGAAATTATTTTTGCAAAATCCTCATAACCCAAAGCCACTGCTAGTTCGTGAATAAAGTGTTCTTCTATGGAAACCGGCATTCCGAAAAAGTTCGGGTGTGTTATGCTGTGATGTTCCATATTCCCGTGAAGTACCCCAATAACATTTCCTTTCAACTGATTCGAGCGCCAGGTAAAATCCTGCAACATGTCTCCAGGAATCAAAAAGGTAATATAACCTTCAACCCCAGAACCCTCCTGCAAGATGAACTGATTCATTTCGTGCAGACTCAAAATCAAACGCTTTCGTGCTATTTGTCTCAATGAACCATTGAACTGGCCGGCACTAAGCTGTTGATATCTGACATCACCCTGACAAATTGACTCGGCAAAAAAGTCAAAATCATGGAATAAGCAAGATTGAAAGACCGGGGGTATTTTCATTTTCCAGACATGAATAAAGTCAAATATAAAGGAAATTTGCCGTTTTATGACCTTGATCGAATTCCACAAACCTTATTTTTGAGAAAATCATTTTCAATTAGATTAACCGCCTGATTGGGTTAATCACATTATTTTTTATCCCATGAAACGCATCTCAACCTTTTGCTTGCTCACTCTTTTCCTCTCTGGAATTGCTTATGGTCAGAATGACATAACACAAAAAGATTCGGATTCGTCCGAGGACTCCGGTTGGAATTTCATTGCTGCTCCTTACCTTTTGTTCCCGGGAATGAATGGACAGGTGGCCATGCGCGGGATTCCTGTGGATGTCGACTTGAGCGCAGGAGACATATTTGACAATCTTGACTTTGGAATGATGCTCTATTTCGAAGCGACCAATGACAAATGGGCCCTCACCTTCGATGGGCTGTACATGAATCTGGGCAGGAGGGGAGAAACACCAATTACGGGACGGGAAGCACGAGTCGATCTCAAGCAACTCGCCATAGATGTCAAGGGGATGTACAGATTATTGCATTGGCTTGAGGCCGGGGTAGGCTTCCGAGTTAACGTGATTGACGGGTCATTGAATGTGGCAGAAGGAGAAATCATTCTTCCTGGAAACAAAGTATCCATGAACCAGAGCTGGTTTGATCCACTTTTAGTCACCCGGGCAAGGACTGACTTCAATGGAAGCAACTGGTCTTTGAGTTTCCTTGGGGATATTGGCGGTTTTGGTGTAGGCTCAGATTTTACCTGGCAGGCCAAGCCTTACGTCGGATATCGTTTCTCTAAACTCTTTGAGATGACCGCGGCTTATCGCTGGATAGGAATCGATTATGAGACCGGCAAAGGTCAGGACAACTTCAAATACGACATGACCATAAGCGGTCCTGAAGTCGGCTTTCTTTTTCATTTCTAAAGACCGAAGCAAATTTTGGGTCATTGACTTTTCATATATTTGAGAATCTCAACAGTACAAGAAATACGAATACATAGAATCTAAACAATAACTAAACACATATGAAAAAATTAGTACCATTCACTCTTGCAGTTCTCTTTGCACTTACAGGAGCTTTAGCTCAGAAAGGAATCATCCACGATGCTGAGTACTATATCCTTGAGGCGCAGAACGGTGACAAATGGAACGAGCAGGACAAGGAGATTAAGAAAAGACTTGCAGAGCTCAAGAAAGAACATGGCACACCACCCAACATTGTCTACATCCTTTGGGACGATCAACAGTTTGGCTCCGTCGGATTTCCGCATATTCAAAAGGCTCTCGGATATGAGACTCCCAACATAAATCAGATGGCTAACGAAGGTATTAACTTCACTCGCATGTATTCAGAACCGGCTTGTACCCCAACCCGGGCTGCATTTTTAACGGGTAGGCATCCTGTCCGCAATGGAATGGGTGTCGTCGGCATGCCACATGAATTCTCGGGTATGGCAGCAGAAGAAGTAACTCTTGCGGAAGTCTTGTCAGAAGCGGGTTATGCAACCGCGCATTACGGCAAGGGTCACCTGGGAGACATTGAAGAGAGTTACCTTCACAATCAAGGATTTGATGAGGCTCTCTTTACCCCCATGAATCAGATAACGTCTTTATACGATCCGATGGGCAGTGCAGCCAATGCGGTATTGGGGCTGCATCCGGAACAATACCCCAAAGATCCTTATCAATTGGATGATCCGGGTCTTTTACCTAAAGGCTGGGTGCAGATTCTCGACGGAAAAAAAGGGCAGTTGGCCGAGGAATGGTGTGGCAACAGCAACGAATGCTATGATAAGATGGAGACCGAGTCTGAAAATAGAACTATCGATTTCATCAAGAGAAACGCCCAGGCGAAAAAACCATTTTTCGTACAGTACTGGCCCAACTTCCTGAACTTTTTGAAGCCAGAACCACAAAAAGCAACCTTGAATGGTGGAAAAGTACCTAACGCGTATGCTCGTCTGGATGCCTTTGTGGGCAAGGTAAAAGAGACATTGCACGAAGAAGGCATAGCTGAAAATACGCTATTCCTCATCATGGCGGATAACGGTCCAATGGTGCACAATCCACCTCCAGGATGGGGTATGACTGAGATTCTTTTCACGGGTGGTAAAGGAGATTTCACAGAAGGAGGAATACGCGTTCCAGCGATTGCTTACTGGCCAGGTACGATAGAAGGTGGGCAGCTGGTAGGAGACATCGTTCACGTGACGGATCTGTTCACTACGTTCGCAGGAATCGCAGGGGCGAAAGAAAACATCCCTACCGATAGAATAATAGACGGAATCGACCAAACTTCTGTCTTAATGAATGGAGACACTTTTGGTCGAAGAGACTATGTATATGTTTATCAGGGTCATGAGCTCGCTGCCATCGTAAAGGGTCGATACAAAAGGCACCTGATCTCAGATGATCCCGGCGTTGCAACAGGAATTGGAGCCTCTTTTTATGACCTGTACCAGGATCCGAAGGAGCACAATCCACATTTGGTTCCCCTTATTCATACGCAAGGTCAGTTTACGAGAATGCAGATTCGTCATGAACTGATGAAACAAGAGTATCCGGATTCGCCGAATGGAAAAGGAATTCCGCTTACGGGTATATCAAATGCCCGACCGGAGACGAAGGCGATCAAAGATATGGTTGAACAACAGATGAAACTCATGCCTATCGACGTTGAGAAATACATTCAGTTTGACGGTTCAAAAATGAAAGTAGACGGAGACTGGGGCCATTAAAAAACGTATACCTCATTTCAAGGCCCTCTTAACTGGAGGGCCTTTTGTTTTCTCAAAAGGATATGAGCAAGACTCACTTTTGGATGTTACAACTTCTGTTGCTGTTATACGGCTCGGTGATTTATGCTCAAGAAATCAATGAGTCTCTGGATTCCTTGCAGAATGCCGATGAAGTGTCGATAGACGAGTTGAATCGACAGCTTGAAAATCCACTATCGCGTTTCTGGTCACTTATCATTCAGGAAAATCTCAGCTTTAATTCAGGTGATGCGATTTCGGGTACCGAGGTCTCCAACGTAATCAACTTTCAACCCTCGCTGCCCGTTCCCGTTGGAGAATCTCGTATGTTATTGGTCAGACCGGTATTGCCTCTGGTTACCACTCCGGTATTCAATGAATCCGGCGAAAAAACAAGTACAGAAACCGGCTTCGGAGACATCAATGTGTTTTCACTCTACGGCCCGGATAAAAAGGACGGTCTGATCTGGGGAGCCGGATTGACTTTCGTATTTCCTACTGCCAGTTCCCGAAATTTAGGTTCGGGCAAATACCAAATGGGCCCTGCTTTGATGGCCTTGAGCATCACCAAAAAGTGGACGCTGGGGACGATCATTCAACATTGGAACGCAATTGGAGGAACTCCGGATCGTCCTGATGTCGCCAAAACAGACATTCAATACATTCTTAGGAAACAAATTCAGGGCAAGGGCATGTCGATCGGAATGGGGCCTAATATTTCAATTGACTGGACGGCCGATCCGGGTAATAAAGTAACCTTTCCGATTGGCTTGGGCATCACAAAAACGGTGAAATGGGGCAACACTCCGTGGAAATTGAGATTTGAGCCCCAGTATTCAATCATCAAACCTGAAGATTACGGATCTACCTGGAACATTCGAATTCAAGTTGCTCCGATCGTAAACAATCCGTTCCTCAAACGTTGAATTAGACCCGCATAATTTTTTCGTATTTTTAAGGAACCAAATCGGATGAAACAGAAGCTGATCCATATCCTTAAAAAGGCAGGGATTGTCCTTGTCTCCCTTGTCATTTTGCTTGCGGCTGCTATTGGCTTTGTCTTCCAGTTTGTTCTAACCCCAGAGAAAATCACCCCGAAAGTTGTAAAGGCACTCAACGAGAATCTCAACGCCGAGCTTGCCCTGAATTCGGTCGAATTGACCTTCTTCAAGACCTTTCCCAGCTTCAAACTCGAGCTCGAGGAAGGATCGGTGGTCAAAAGAATGGAATCTGCAAAAGATTCGCTTTTGGATTCCCGGCAGGATACCCTGATCCAGTTTGAGTATGCCGTCGTGAGTGTGAATCCGATTGCTTTTTTAAGAGACAAGATTCAGGTGAACCGCTTTTCTTTTGAGAACCCCCGAATTTATGCCCTGGTAACAGCCGATGGGAGGGTGAATTGGGACATCCTGAAGCCCACTGACACCGTGGAAATTATAGCGGACAGTCTCGAAACCAGAGTGGAGGAAGAAGAATTCAAAGCCAGCATCAACCTGGAAGATATTTCTATTGTCAACGGAGAGCTCATCTTTGATGACCGCTATACAGAGAATTATTTTCAGACTCACGGCTTTGATCTGGATTTGAGAGCCAAATACAATCCCGAGAAAATTCTTCTCGACATGGATGTCAATTCCGAGGACATTGTCTTCCGAAAAAAGGAGGGAACATTTACGGATAACCTCGAAGTGAATCTCGTTACGGAATTGGAAGTTGACCGAACGTCTAAAAATATAGAGATTGACAAGGCCCATTTCGCTCTCAATGACCTGGCCTTTGAAGTATCGGGCAGACTTCAACCCAACCGACCTGAAAAACAAGTGGATGTAGATCTGGATCTGGCCCTTGAGGTCCCCTCATTGAATACCTTGATTGACCTCATCCCGGAAACCGTTTTTGACAAGACCGAGAAATACAAGGCAGGGGGTGAGGCCTTGATCACCGCTCAGATCAAAGGCATCTACAAAAAGGGAACCTTGCCGAGCATACAATCGAACCTGCTGATTAAAAACGGAAGCCTCTCATACAACAACAAGCCGAACCAGGTCGAGCTGATACAGGTCGATGCAGATCTATTCATACCTCCCGACAAGGGAGCTGAATCCAATTTCAACATCCGGGAGGCGCGCTTAAAAGGAGTTGGCACAGACCTGAAGGTTTCCGGCACCGGAAAGGATTTGTTCAATCGGGGTGAATTGGCCCTTAAATTCAATGGCAAGGTCGACCTGGAAGCCTTTGAGAAGACCTTTCCGCTTAAAAAGAAAATCGATCTTGAGGGTCGAGGCGACGTGTCATTAAGCGCCGATTTTAACCTTGCGGATCTCAAAGCCCAGGATTATGGAAGGATTCAGGCACTCGGTCAGTTGGATTTAGAAGGTGTCCGCGTAAACAATCCTGAGGACAGCTTGAATTTCAAGCTTTCTCGCGTTGAGATTCTTACGGGCCAGGATCAGAACAGCAACCTGCTCACCGACAAAAGCACCAAGGTTATTGGTGGGAAAGCGCGGATCACGGGTCTTGAGTTCGAACAGGGAATCAAATCCAAAGGCAGGTTGAACACCTTTGAAGCGAAATTCGCCTCGACACCACTCAAAGACACAAGTCAGGTTGCGACGTTGATGACTTCAATTCTAATAGACGACGCCCTTTTGGTACTGGGAGATTCCCTGAAGGCCAAAATCAAGTACCTCAACGGAAAACTCGGATTGAGCCCCAAGACAGGCGCTCCCAAAACCCCTGTGATCGTCTCCAACTTCCAGGTGGATTCTGCGGGCGCTGTATACAAATCGAAAAGGGTGGCCCTGATCCAGGGCAAGTACGATATCAAAACGACCCGCATAGGAAAAAAATGGCCCCTCGAAGGAAAAATCTCATTTGGAACCATGTACGCTTTTACCCCGGGTTACCCCCTGGAGGTAGAGATTCCCCGAACCGAGATCCTGTTGGAGCCGGGACTGATCGAACTGGATCACGCCAAGCTGAAGGTAGGAAAATCAGATATTACAGCTACAGGGCGGGTCTATGATATCGGTGATGCCTTCCTGGAAGACAAAATGCTGAAAGGAGAATTGGAGGTCTCCTCCGACCTGATCGATGTAAATGAGATGATCTACGCTCTAAATGAAGGTGCCGATTATAGAAAACAGAATCAGGCGCGGGAAGGAAACCTATCAGATGTCGAAACAAATGCAGAACCGCAGGCAAAAGATGAGACAACTTCCAAAGAGGAACCCAACTCCTTTGTCGTGCCGGCGAACCTGGATCTCAGGTTTGAAAGCAGATTCAAAGAAGTACTTTACAAGACATACAGCATCAAAGAGGTTCGCGGCTTGATCACACTGAAGGACCAGGTTTTGAACCTTTCAGCCCTTCAAATGAACACGATGGCAGCCAATATGGCTACAACGGTTACCTATGCCTCAAAGGAAAAAGACAAAGCCTCCCTTGATTTTGATTTCAAATTGTATGAGATAGACTTGTCAAAGCTTACCGATCTCTTCCCGGTCATTGATTCGCTTCTCCCTATGTCTCAGTCTTTCGAGGGCAAAGTCAACTTTCGGATGAAAGGCGCTGCAAAGCTCGACAATTCTCTGGGTATGGTGGGCCCATCTCTGGACGCCATCGCTCGCGTAGAAGGTGATGATTTGGTTGTTTTGGATGGGGAGACTTTTCAGAAAATCGCCAAAATGCTTTTTTTCAAGAACAAGGAACGAAATACGATCGACAAGCTCGAATTCGCCATGGTATTCAAAAATGCTATGATCGAGGTCTTTCCTTCGGTGATAACCGTCGATCGCTACAAAGTCGCTATAGGAGGACAGCACAAGCTGGATATGACCTATGATTATCATATATCCATCCTCAAATCTCCAATGCCTTTCAAAGCTGGAATCGACATTACAGGTTCTGAAGACGACCTGGACTTCAAGATCACCAAAGCCAAATACAAGCACCTTTTCTCCACCAAGGAAAGGCAACGCAAAAAAGCCGACAGCACCTTGATCCGCAGAAAGATCTCCGTGATGGACAAATTGCCATTTTACGAGTAGACACTTGTGTTTTCAGAGTTTCCCGATCATTTTCTCTCTTCTCCTGTCAATATTTTGCTCCTGCGAGCGTTAATTGGATAGACAATTTAACAATCCGACAGAAAAAAAACTCTTGTCATGAATAAAATCAAGCTGTATATCCTCCTGCCGCTTATCACCGGTGCCTTGCTGGTGGCGTGCAATTCGAGCAAGAACCTTTACGAACAGGGCAACTATTATGAAGCGGTCATGCGAAGCGTCGCAAAACTGAGAAAGAGCCCAAACAACAATAAGGCCCAGGAAGTTTTGGCATCTGCCTACCCCAGTGCGGTCAACAGCTTCATGGATCAGATCGAAAACAACAAGAATGGGAACATTCCGATGCGATATACCGAAGAGGCTGCCATCTATGGAAAATTAAATGGCATGTACGAGCACATTCAACGTTCGCCCGGAGCCAAGCAGGTAGTTGACAATCCTCGCAAATACTACAAAGCCCTTGATCGGGTCAAGCCCCTGGCTGCCGAAGAGCAGTACGCTGCGGGAATGCGCCTGATGGCGGATGGAACCCGTGAAGGTGCCAAAAGAGCCTACCAACATTTTCTAAGTGCGGATAAATTCGTTCCAGGGTACAAAGATGTAAGGTACCAATCCGAGGAAGCCTATCACAGGGCGATTCTTCACGTCGTGGCCAACCTGAGACCCGTTCAATCCAGACTCTATGAACTCAGCGGAGAAGAGTTCTACCGACAGGTGAATAACACACTCAATAACATTGAACAAAATGAGTTCATCCGATTCTACACGCCTGAAGAGGCAGAAAAAGTGAATCTGGAGCGTCCCGACCAGGTGCTCGAGATCAATTTTGAAGATTTTGTGGTTGGTGAGACCCATACTCGAGAGATCGTTGAAAAAATGGAACGCGACAGCGTGGTCGTCGGCGAGGTTGAAATGGCAGGCGGACGAACAAAAAAGGTGCTCGGTACGGTGAAAGCCGATGTGGTCATCAATCATATGGAGATCGTTTCACGGGGTATGGTGAGCCTTACCATCAGCCGCAGCGGACTCGACAACAAAGATTTGCTCTACCAGGACTTTCCGGGTCAGTTTGTATGGTTCCATGAGTGGGGTAATTTCAATGGAGATGACAGAGCCCTGACGGATGAACAGATCGAGGTCTGCAACCGAAGACCGATCCAACCCGTTCCTCCACAGCAAATGTTCGTGGAATTCACCAAACCCATTCAGCAGCAACTCAATAACCGTCTGATCAGCTTCTATCGGGGATATTAACCCAATTCATGAGATAATCTACTTACGTCGGCGTGTTGCAATTGAATTGTTCCACGCCGACGCATTTTTCGAGAGAATGCGAATTGGGACATTCGGGGATTATGTTTATCTTAGGGTACTTCAGTCACGAAATAATCGCACATGAAAAATCCCATTCTCTCCCGTTTTTCTTTCTTGTTTTGCATTCTTCTCATAGTTCCTTTCCTGTTTTTTGGACAGGACCAGGAGGACGCCTTTGCATGGCCTAAAGAGATTGAATCCAAAAACAAAGCGGTTATTACCCTGTACCAGCCTCAGCTTGAGTCCCTGAACGGAAATATCCTTGAAGGGCGCATGGCCATCACCATAAATCCGGTGGACAAAGACATCATTTTCGGCGCCGTCTGGTTCAAGGCCACCATGTCTACCGATAAAGATTCCCGAATCGTCACCCTTGAAAAGATGGACATTGTCAGATCCCATTTTCCAGATATTATGGATGACGAAAAAGTAGCGCGATTCGCAAAGCTTCTGGAAGAGGAAATGGAGTCCTGGAACCTCGATATGTCCATGGATCGTCTTGCAGCTTCTTTAGAAGAAGTCGAGAATCTCAAAGAGCTGTCAGACCAATTCAACAACGACCCGCCCAACATCTATTTCAGGAACAGCCCTTCGTTGCTTCTGATTATCGACGGGGATCCCATTTGGAAGACGGATGATGACTCGGGCGTAGAATATGTGGTCAATACAGCCTTTTTTATCGTAAAAAGCGGTAAGAGCTATTTCATCCGCGGAGGCGATTACTGGTATAAATCCAATGAGGCATTGCAAGGATATGAATACACCAAAAAGGTTCCGGGCAAGGTTGAAAAATTTGCCTCAGACAACCTGGTCAAAGAAGACAATCCCGATGAAGCGGAATACAAACCCGATTCCCCGCCGGATCTCATTCTCGACACAAAACCTGCAGAACTCATAGTCGTTGACGGCAAAACAGAATACAAGCCCATAGAAGGCACCGATCTTCTTTATGTGGCCAACACAGAGTCTGATGTGATTATGGATATTCCGTCCCAGGAGCACTACGTTTTGCTGGGAGGGCGATGGTACTATTCCAAATCGCTTGATGACGGAGACTGGAAGTTTCAGGAACCGGGCGATTTGCCTGATGGTTTTGATAAGATCCCTGAAGATTCTGACGTGACCTCAGTTCGGGCCAGCGTACCCGGAACGCCTGAGGCACAGACCGCATTGCTCGAACAATCCATACCGCAAACGGCAACCATCGATAAAAAGACAGCAAGCGTCGAGGTTACCTATGACGGCGAACCGGAGTTTGAAAAAATTGAGGGCACCAGCATGTCGTATGCTAAAAACACGGATAAATCGGTCTTGTTGATCGAAGGTAAGTATTATTGCGTCGACGATGCCGTATGGTTCGTGGCTGATCAACCCAAAGGACCCTGGGCCGTTTCAGATTCCAGACCGGATGACATTGATGATATCCCTCCCGACTGCCCCGTATACAATGTGAAGTATACGTACGTCTACGAGTCAACTCCTGAGGTCGTTTATGTGGGGTACCTTCCCGGGTACACCTATTCCTACGTCTATGGAGGTGTTGTGGTTTACGGTACGGGCTATTATTACAGACCCTGGTATCGATACTATTACTATCCACGCCCCGTGACCTTCGGGTTCGGTGTGCATTATAACCCTTACACGGGCTGGGGCTTCTCTTTTGGAGTCAGCTTCGGTTGGATGAGCTGGAGGTTTCACCCCTATCGCTATGGGTATTGGGGCGCCCGTGGATATCGTCATGGATATCGTCATGGTTATCGACGCGGTTATTATGCCGGAAGAAGAGCGGGTTACGCCCGTGGATATGCAGCCGGCAATAGAACTTCTGCACAGCGGAATGTATACAACAACCGAAACGGAGTGGCACGAACGTCAGACAATCGAGCGAATCGAGTAAACAGCAAGGCACGGCCGTCGAACAAATCGAACAACATGTACGCGGATCGAAACGGCAATGTGTATCAGCGCAATCAGAATGGCAATTTTGACCGGAAGGAGAATTCCAACCGTCCTTCAACGGGTCAGAGCCAGCAGCGCCCTTCGAATACCCAGAATCAACAGCGACCGTCAACACAACAACCTTCAACAAACCAGAACCTCAATCGATCCTATCAAAGCAGGAGCCAGGGAAACAGGAACTACAGCCGATCGAGCTCGGCTGGCGCCCGCGGAGGCGCCCGAGGAGGCAGGAGAAGGTAGAAGGAGCAGCTAAGGGTGCGATGTCTGAGTTGGCATCGAAAAAGAAGACGGTGTCCGGCCGGTGATTTGCTTGAAAGCTCTGTTGAAATAAGAGAGACTTTCGAAGCCACAGGCATAGCAGGTGGTGGTTACGCTCTCCCCGGACAACAACATCTTTTTGGCCTTGTCGATCCGGTAGTGATTTACAAATTGGGTAAATGTCAATCGTGTCATTTTCTTGAAGTAGCGACAAAAAGCCGCCGGACTCAGGTGACTCAGCTCAGCGATTTCCGCTATGCGGATGCGACGGGTGTAATTCTGATCGACAAAGCTGTAGATGCGGTCGAGCCGTGACTGATCCCTTGAGGTATACTGATTCTTCACTTCTTTTTCGTGGAGAAATTCTTTGTCGTCTGCTTTTTCAAGGGCGTATAGTATCCTGAGAAGCTCCATGAACTGCTCCAGTCCTTCGAGCTTTGCCAGTTGCATAATTCTGGGGCCGATGGCAGCCTTGGTTTTTTTTCCAAAAGCGATTCCCCGACGCGATTGTGTGAACAAGTCAGCAATGGGGCCGAACTCGGGCGTGTTCTCCTGCGCGTTTTTTAAAAAGTCCTTTCCGATATGGATGACGATCTTTTCATAAGGGGTTCGGATGCCATAGTCGAAGTTGAGGTGAGGGATGTAGGACCCGATCATCACCAGGTCGTTCTTCTCAAAGGCTGAGGAATGCTGTCCGACCATCCGGTTCCCGTCGGCTCCATCGATGAACACGATCTCGAACTCGGGATGGAAATGCCAGTAAAAAAGGTCGCTGAAGTTCGGGTTGACCGAAAGGCTGAAAGAAGTCCCAGGTTTGGGCAAAATGTGTTCGAGTTCTGTTTTCATCCTTTAAAATTATACATTATTTGCATTATTTAATCCTAATAGAGCTCTAAATATCAAAATAATTCAAATATTGATCAGAATAGGGTTTGTTTTGAGACGGATGCAATTCTAATTTTGAGCTAGAGAATTCAAACATTGAGCTCGAGACACAAATAAATCAAGGACAATAAACAGAGACATGATGAGAGCAGACCAAAAGACAGACGAAAGACAGAGCCCCAACCAAAACCACAAAGAAATTCCGGGGAACCCTTCCACGGCGACCACGAGCCAGATCAAACTGAACGACCGATCCAACGGCAAACCGCTTCGCGTGCTGAGCGAAGAAGACTGGAAATTCTGGGTGCACAACGGCTACATCGTGATCAAAAATGCCATCCCCCGGGAGCAGGCGGAGAAGACGGCTGATTTCATCTGGGAATTTGAAGAAAAGGACAAGAACGATCCTTCCACCTGGTACTCTGAGGCACGAGCCGAAATTGAAATGAAAGAGCTCGCGGGCACGGGAATGGTGGAAGTCTACAACAACCAGGCGCTTTGGAACAACCGTCAGAACCAACGCATCTATGACGCCTTCGTCGACATTTGGGGCACCGAAAAGCTCTGGGTCACAATTGACCGGGCCAATCTCAACTTTCCGATCCGGCCGGGCTTCGAATACAAGGGCTTCATCCATTGGGACTATGACCCTGAAACCCGACCTCAAAACGTACAGGGCGTATTGGCGCTCTGTGATCAGACCGATGAGAACATGGGTGGGTTTCAATGCATTCCGGAGCTCTACCGCACCTACGACACCTGGAAACTGACCCAACCCGAAGATCGCGATCACTTTCAGCCCGACACTTCGGGCCTGGAGGAGCATATCGTCAAAGTAAAGCTCAATCCCGGTGACCTGCTGATCTTCAACAGCACTCAACCTCACGGGATCCGGCCCAACCTATCAGAAGACAAGGTGCGCGTAGCACAGTACATCTCCATGATGCCGGCCGAAGAGGACAATGAAGAGCTGAGGCAATGGAGAATCAATTCCTGGGACAAGCGCATCGCTCCCAGTGGCTATGCCTTCCCCGGTGACCCTCGAAATTTCGAACAGGAAAAGTATCCTCGCGCGGAGCTGAATGAACTGGGCAAAAAGCTGTTAGGGCTGGAGCGCTGGTAGGCGATTCAGAAATTATGACTACATTTAACTGAGGTGAGGACCGCGAGAGTCGTTCCTCACCTGCCCAACGTTATTGACCTGACCTGAATGTTCGGAAACCTCCACTATATCGATCTTGCGATCGTACTGGCCTATTTTGCGGTGGTTCTTTGGATCGCCTGGTATGTGTCGCGCGGCGGTGGCCGCAAATCACAAGACAAGGATTCCAAGGATTATTTCCTTGCTGGCAAGTCGGCGGGCTGGTTCGTCATCGGCGCCTCGCTGTTTGCTTCCAATATCGGCTCGGAGATCATCATAGGGGTATCGGGTGCGGGGGCACGTGCAGAAATGCCCCAGGCCAATTTTGAGATCCTGGCGGCCCTGATTCTGATTCTTCTTGGCTGGGTGTTTGTACCCTTCTACCTCCGTTCCGGGGTCTACACCATGCCCGAATTTTTAGAGATACGCTATTCCAAAGCCTGCCGAAATTACTTGTCGGTGATTTCGGTCCTGGCCTATGTCATCACCAAAATCTCACTGATCATCTTTGCAGGTGCCCTGGTTTTCGAGACCATGGGCATCTCCTTTTGGACGGGTGCCATCATCACCATCGTGGCCACCGGCTTTTATACGATCCTGGGCGGGCTTCGTGCGGTGATTTACACGGACATGCTCCAGACCTTTGTGCTTTTGGCCGGGACAGGGGCGGTGACCTACTTTGGTCTGAATCAACTCGGGGGCTGGGACAGCATGATGCTGACACTTCAGGAAGCTTCGAACACCCCTGGTAACCCAAAGCCCGATGAGTTCTTCAACCTCTGGCGTCCTCATGACGACACCTCCTATCCGTGGACGGGCATGTTGTTCGGGGCTCCCATTCTGGGCGTTTGGTACTGGTGCACCGATCAGTTTATCGTACAGCGCACCCTATCGGCCAAAGACCTGAGCAATGCGCGAAAAGGAACTCTCTTTGCCGGCTTCTTGAAGTTGCTCCCCGTCTTTATTTTCTTCATCCCGGGCGTCATTGCCTTCGCTCTCTCTCAGAAAGGCATGCTCAACTTTTCCCTGGACAATCCGGATCAGGCGCTTCCCGCCATGATTAACGGCTTCCTGCCGTTAGGACTCAAAGGCCTGGCCATATCCGGTTTGCTCGCGGCTTTGATGAGTTCGCTCTCGTCGGCATTCAATTCATCGTCAACCTTGATCACCTTCGACTTTTACAAACAATACAAACCCCAGGCCACCGAACAGGAACTGGTTTGGGTGGGTCAGATCGCCACCCTATTGCTGGTGGTCGCAAGCTTTCTTTGGATTCCCTTTATGAAAACCTTGATGGGAGGCGGGCTCTTTCATTACCTGCAAAGCGTTCAGGCTTATATCTCACCCCCCATCGCAGCCGTATTTCTCTTTGGACTCTTTTTCCGATGGATCAACGCCCGTGGTGCCATCGTGGCCCTCTGGTCGGGTTTTGTGCTGGGCATGCTCCGACTGATCACCGAGTACCTGAGCAAGGAAGGCCTCATCCGTGTACCCGAGGGAGGCATCCTCGATTTCTTTCTCAGCATTAATTTTTTGCATTATGCCATCGTTTTGTTTGTGTTCAGCGCCCTGGTACTTTTCGGATTCAGCAAACTCGGCACCTCTAAAGATCCCGCGATTTTGGATATGGTCACTTTTGGAGAGAAGGAAAAATCCGTTCACTTCAAATGGACCACAGATACAATTCTAACGCTTATTCTTATCGCCCTTGTTCTATTGATCTGGCTACTATTCAGCCCGTGGGGACTGGCCGCTTAATTTAGGAACCGCTTTGCGGATACAAATGATATTGAACAAAATATGAATCTCAAACTGAAAAATAAAATCGCATTTATCACCGGCTCTACGGCAGGTATTGGCTATGCCGTAGCCCATGGCCTGGCCCGGGAAGGTGCTCATGTCATCCTCAATGGAAGAACCGAACAGAGTGTCGGGTCGGCCGTCAGTAAGCTTAAAGCTAGGTTCCCTGAAACTGAGATTTCTGGGTTTGCCGCTGATTTTGGAGACCGTGTACAGGTCGACCCGTTAATTGCCGCGCTGCCTAAGATTGATATCCTCGTAAACAATGTCGGCATCTATGCTTCCAAAACGTTCCAGGAAACCAGCGACGACGACTGGCAATCGATGCTCGAGGTCAACCTGATGAGCGGAGTTCGACTCAGCCGAGCCCTCTTACCCGCAATGAAAGAAAGAAATTGGGGGCGGATCCTTTTTGTCTCCAGCGAATGCGCTTCCCTGGTCCCGGCCGACCTGATCGCCTACAGCTGCACCAAAGCCGCCATGCAGGCCCTGTCGCGCGGCCTCGCCCAGACCACAGCAGGATCCGGAGTGACCGTTAACACCATTGTTCCCGGCTCCACGCTTACCGAGGGCGCCGAGAAGTTTCTCAATGACCAGGCGGCATCCCAGGGTGTAAGTACAGATGCGGTGAGTAACCAATTCTTTAAGGAGGTACGAACCACTTCCATACTGGGACGTTTCCTGGATCCGCGCGAAGTAGCGGATACGGCGGTTTACCTGTGCAGCGAACTCAGCTCAGGCACCAACGGAGCCGCCATTCGCATCGACGGAGGTTCTGTTCCGGGGATATTGTAAAGATTCTGAGGTCGCAGGTTTTGCGTGTTTAGGCTTCGAGCTGAATGACCGACTCGAAATCGCTCCAAAAATCGGTGAAGGATTTTGTCACCACCTCGGCGTCATTGATCCGAATCGGAACTTTGATTGCCAGCGGTGCAAAAGCCATGGCCATGCGGTGGTCGTCATAGGTGTCAATGCTGATGCCGGGGTTTATTGAGTTCGTTTCCGTGTCGTTTCCCTTCCGAGCTTTCAGGTGCAGACTTTTGTCTGTAACGCTGATGTCGGCTCCGAGTTTG
>JAHEHE010000051.1 GCA_024644725.1 Flavobacteriaceae bacterium
AATGTACTTCAATCACTCTCTTCGGAGTACTTTCATCTACATGAAGTTTGTTCAAAACTAATTTCAAAATACCACGTTTGTAAGTAGCATCGATCATTTCATCCTCATTCACATTTTCTGGTAATGTGAATGATCTGTAAAAAGAAGTGTAATTAAACTCTTTGCGCGTGTAATCATCCTCTTTTTTCTCCATTTCTTCTTTGTTCTCGGCCTGAATTGTCAGGAGTCCGTTGTCAATGGAAACGTCAAAATCTTTCTTGTTAAAACCTGGTGCTGCGATTTCAAGCTCAAAGTGATCATCGGTTTCTTTCACATTCATCGCAGGAACCCATTTGTTTTCCAAGAAAAGGTCATTGGTAAGCAATCTGTCCGTGCCTAATAGGTCAGTGAACATAGTGTCGTACCAAGGTAATCTGGGTCTTTTAAATTTTACAAGTGTCATTATAAATCATTTAAATGAATAACAACTCAAAGCTAGTCAGGGGATACAAAAAATTCAATGACAGCGATCAATGGGAAACTTGATTTTCGTCATCAAAAAAATACCCTCGACACGAGGGTATTTTTTTCCGCTTCCAAAGGCGAGTGTTTCATCGGGGTAATCTTCGATCTTCCTCTATAGGAATACGCCTTTTTCATCTACCTTGACGCGAATTTTCTTAACGCCGTTGTCAAGAACTACTTTGTAGCGTTTCAACGCGCCTTTCTCTTTTGTATAACTCACTCTGTAAACATCCTTGGAAATTTTCCATCCGGGGAACTTCTCTCCGATGGCGTCTGTCACAGAATTCGGCAGGGCGACATTTTCGAATTTCTCAATGGTGTAAAGAATCTCACCTTCCCGGTCATAGGCCGCAACAAGAGTTCCATCAGGGATGTAGAAATAAACCCTGTAAAAGTCACTGCCGTCTTCATAAAATTCGGCGCTCTTGATATCGAACTGAGCGGCTTTTTTCTCAAGAAGTTGCACCGATACTGCAGCTTCGCTGTTATCCACACTATTCAGGTATTTGTAATTTGTAGCGCGTACTTCCACTTCCGGGAGCATACCGTCTTCAATTACCTGAGCGTAGAACTGGGTGGTTAGTCCAAGTGCCAATAAACCCAATAATAATTTTTTCATGATGCTTTGGTTTTAGTTCAAATATTCTCATTACTCCTATAAAATTACTTCGGGAAAAGCAGCTCAGCAATGATCTGGCTCAAGACGCACATTGATTATAGTCAATGAATTTGGGAAAACAAGACAAAACGAGAAAGCCGAACAAAAAAAAGAGCAGGAAATTTTTGGTTTCCTGCTCTCAAATTGAAAATACCTTTAATACGTCTATCGTATCCGTCTCACTGATTTCCTACTTTTCAGATCCTTATCTGAAATTGGATACTTGCTAACCTATCAAACCTATCTCCAATTTATGAGTTGAGTGTCTGTTCTCTCAAGTTTCCTTCTCAACTATTCTCATAGAATTTGATCTTTGAATCAGATTCACGCATACTTTGATTCCTGTGTGCGCGTATCTTCTGAATCAACAAACCAAAGATATATGCGGTATTCGAACAAAACAATGATCACGGTCAATATTGAAATTGATCCTGGTCAATTTAGTTCAGAAAGGAACCCATTGATAGGCCTGGTTGAGAAGCAAGACCCCGACCACAAACATCAGGAACATCATGAACTGGAACCATTTGAAATCAATTTTCTCCATCCAGTTCCACGCCACGGAAGGAAAAGCAAACTGGGCGATCCCCTTGAGCAGACTCGACCATCCAAAAAGGGTGATCACCACCCGCCAGTCGGCCGTCCAGACATTGTGCGCGATGACATTGAGCAAACCGATGATAATGGTGAGTATTGACAGGGGTATGATGAATTTGTCATCCTTTGCAAAAGCAAAAAGTTGCTTGATTCTCTTCGGATACAGCATCAAAAGAAAGAAGAAAAGTATCATAAACCAGCCCCAGAACTTGGCTAAAAAAACAGATATGTCCATAGTGTGAATTTGAGATTCTATTCTTTGTGATGCAGCACGTAAAGCGGTATTTGGGTATGGAAGCTCAACTCCATTACTTTCGGTCTGAAGAACAGTCTCTGGAAAAAATTGTAATGCCCGGAGATCATTGCGATCATATCGACATTGCCCCTGCTCTGGGCAAAACAGTTCAGCGCCTCTTCAAAGTCAATGTTCGTCAGGGTATGGAAGGTATGTTCCACCGGTTCCATATAGGATTCTAGAATCTGTTTGTTGCTCTCCTGCTCCTGCGTCAACCGGCCGTCCTGGCTGAAATGAAGAATTCTCAGGGTTGATTGATTCGTTTGGGCCAGCTCGATCAACGGTGCAAGATCCTTCAGCTCGTACCTCAACTTGAAATCCGTGGGGAAAACAATCTCCTTCGGAGACTTGTAGACAGAATTCTCAGGTACGGCAATTACATTGCAATCCGTCTTCATAAGAACATCACCGGTATTCGATCCCAAAAATATCTCTTTGGCCCCGGTAGCTCCCTTGGTTCCCATCACAATGAGCTCAATGTCTTTGTCCATCGCAGCTTGTTTCACCGAATTGATGAAAAAATTGTAATCACTTATCGTATGAAATACGTGGTTCTCATTTTTTTCGAAACCCGTTACAAGTTCCTTCAGGCTCTTTTTGGACGCATCATACATCTCTGCCTCCACAATGGCCAACTGCTGGGCGTCATTTTCCATGAGCTCCTCATTTGTCGCATAAGGTACCCGGTAAACATTTAAAACATAGAACTCACATTTGGATTCCTTGTAAAGGGAAACAGCATACTCAATGGCATTTATCGATATGCTTGAAAAGTCGGTGGGAAGAAGAATACGTTTCATAGGTTCGTTTTTTATCGCTGTTTGAAACTTTCGATATAGAATTTTCGTACTGCAGTATAAAATTAACCCTCAGTGCCCAGAAATTCGCTGACCTTCGTCAACGCTTTTACTGATCTTGATCATTCTCAGTGGATATTCCTCAATTTTTCGCAGTTGAGAAGCTGGATCGTGTTGCGGTTTGTTCGTATAAGTTTTTCCTCTTTGAAATCGGTCAGCGTTCGGGTAAGCGTCTCCTTGGCAATGCCAATCATACTGGCCAGGTCAGATCTTGAGATTCGAACAACCCTCTCCTTTGCAGATTCAGGTGTGAGCTGAAGAATGGCATCTGCTGTTTTCTTTCGCACCGAGTCATAAGCCAAATGCATCAGGTGCTCCTTGACTGTGTCGAGGTCATTTGAGAGCAGGTCGATGAAATTGAGACCGAGCTGCGGGTTTGATTTGATCAAACTCAGCAACTCTAACTTTTCAAGCTTTAAAATTTCGGTAGGTTGAATTGCCTCTGCATTCTCAGAATACGGTTTATGGGCCAGAAATGAAGTAAAGCCAAAAAAGCTCTTGTCTGAGAATAGCTCCGTGATCAACTCCTTGCCATCTTCATTCACCTTATAAGTTTTTACTTCTCCGCGAGTGATATAGAAAACATGATTTCCCACATTGCCCTCGCAATAGATGGTTGATCCCGGTCTGTACTCAAAGCGTTCTTTATGGTCAAAAGCCTCTTCAATATCCTCGATTCGCCATTTCCTCTCTTTGATCACGTTATCCTTGAGTCCCCCATCCATGATAGATTTGCGCTTCAAGCGTGTAGCAACAGCACTGAGCAATTCGGATTCTTCAAAGGGTTTTGTAATGTAGTCGCTCGCTCCCAAATCCATTCCCTTGCGTATGTCCTCGTGTTTGGTTTTGGCTGACATGAAAATGATGGGGATTCTCTGTAGGTCCCTGTTTCTCATTGCAATTTGCATGACCCCGTAACCGTCCAGTTCCGGCATCAGGATGTCGCAAATAATCAGGTCGGGTTTGAACACATTCGCTTTTTCAAGACCAGTTTTGCCATTTTCAGCCGTCAATACCTCGTAATTCGCCAATTGAAGAATTTCTGCGGTATTGTCCCTGACAATTTGATCATCTTCTATGAGTAATATTTTCTTTCGCATCTTTGATCAATTTACTTTGCAACTCAGATGGATTTCTCCTTTATTGTATCACCTTGAAGAGTCCTCTCATTAACCTCTCGCTGGGGCTTCCCTCCCATCACGGGCATGGTGACAAAAACGGTTGTGCCTTCATTCTCCTTGCTGCTGATCTCTATGGATCCTTTCATTTGCAGAAGATGGCGGCGCACTATGTTCAAACCTATACCGGTCCCCTGTATGTGCAAAACGTTTTTGGCCCTGTAAAACCGGTCGAATATATGTTCCCTCGCCTCCTCGGGGATGCCAATTCCCTCGTCACGAATCTCGATGCGCAAATTGTCATTGATTCTGATTTTGATCTGAATCGTGCTGTTCGCCGGAGAGTACTTTATCGCATTGTATATGATGTTCCTCAGAATGATGTCTACCACTTTTCGATCCTGAAGTATGGGTGAAGCATTTAAACACGGAATAATCTCAAACTTTTGACCGGGTTTCATCAAGGCACCGGCATCGGATACGATCTTTCTAATCAGGTCACAGATCTTGAAACGGCTGCCTGTGAATTGATACTTTCCGGATTCGGAATTTTCCAGGAACAGAAAATCGTCCAGGATATCATTCAGCTGGAGAACGAGGTTCTTGATTGTCGCGACATGGTTGCTGATCCTCTCATTCGGACTCTTTTGGCTGTACTTATCGACCAGGCTTGCGGAGGTCAATATTCCACTGAGTGGCGTCTTGAATTCGTGTGAAACCATCGACAGGAACTTCGCCTGCATCTGACTGAGTTCTTTTTCTTTCTCAAAGGCCCGCTTCGCATTCTTCTCCGCCCGAATTCTTTCATCGACCTCTTCCTTCAGCAAGAAATTCGCTCTTTCGAGTTCCGAAACCGCCTTGGTGAGTAGTTCGGTTCTTCGATCCACCTCACTCTCGAGCCTTCGGTTGGATTCCTTGATCTCAGTGACTTTCTTCTTTCGCGTTCCGATCTCGGAAATCAGTGCTTTGGCATATCTCTTTCCTTCGTATTCAAAAAAGTTAAGTCCAATTTCAAGATCCAGGATTTCGCCGTTTTTGTGCTGGCCCAGAAATTCACGTCCCTTACCCTTTTTAAATTTTCGGGGATGTTCAAAATAGGTATCAAAATGGTAATGATGGACGTTTCTGTGGGGTTCCGGGATGAGGATATCGATAGACTGTCCTATCAGCTCCCCTGATTCATAGCCAAAAATTTCCTCGCAGGCCGAATTGTTCATTACGATTTCCCCTGCATCATTTGCTATGCACAATCCCTCAATCAGTGAATCAAAGCAAATCTTATAAAAAGCCTCATTGTCCACTTTCATGGCTCGAGCTTTAAAATCCAAACAATGAAGTTACTAAATTTTAGGCTTTTTTGAAAGCAATTGAGGACTTTTTTGAGGAGATTTCCTGCCCGTTCTTGAACATGGATTTGTCAATTAGCTGGCCATTTTCATCATAGGATTCCGATTCCCCGTGCAATCGTCCTTCCTCAAAGTATCCTTTTCTTTTTAAAACCCCGCTGGGATAGTAGATTTCGAAAGGCCCGTCTTCTTTGCCTTCTTTGTATTGGCCCTTTCTTTTCAGGCGACCATTCTCATAGAACATCTCGAATTCACCGTGCTTGACGCCTTCTGAATAATTGCTACGAACGTAAAGTGTCATATCCTCATAATAATGCTCATAGGTTCCTTCCAATCGGTCATTGGAATAATGAGCTTTTTCCTTGAGGTTTCCATTTTCGTAGTACTTTACAGAAAGACCGTGTTTCTTTCCCTCCAGGTAGGCAATACCCGTTTTGAGCTGGCCGTCTTCGTAATAGGTTTCCTGTGCACCTTCATATTCTCCATCCCTGTGATAGCCCTTGGCCTGGATCTGGCCATTTTCGTAGTAACGAACAAGGGGACCGTCATACCTGCCCTTGTTAAAGCTGGTACTGATGCTCAACTGGCCATTGTCGTAATATTCTTCAAACACCCCATCGTAACGGTCATTTTTAAACGTTGCCTTCCGTTTTAGGTTGCCATTCGGGTAGTACAACTCGTAGGGTCCCTCTTTGATCCCATTCTTCACCGTGTATCGAAGCTTTTTGCTGACATAGTCCTCGTAGACCACTCCGTTGAGCTTTTGTTCTCCTACAAAGATGGTCTTCTTGCCATTCACATTTCGCTCCTCAATTTCTGAAACATGGACCTTGTTCTGGGCCTGCATTTCAGCCCACAAGCAGACCAGCAGCAGCACCAAAAAGCTTTTTCTCTTCATCATTTCATCAATTTCTTTTCCCCAAATCGCTTAAAAATAGGAATTTATCTCAAAGTTGCGGGGGAGGCCCTTTGAGACTTATTACTTTTTTTTCACAAAAAATGACGAAGATAAACAATAAATTCTTTCTCGAACTACTTGTTTTTGATGAGCTTTACCTCGGCTTCCGCGCCTGTCGACACGATGATCTGTTCCTGGTCGCTACCCTGTAAAGTGCCCTGTAAAACCTGTATTTCAGCATCCTCGATTACGGGGGGTTCAATGATCAATTTCCATCCCGGAGACGACTGCTTCACTTTAATGTGGATCTCTGTTTCCGTATTTAGATAATGCACGCTGATCTTGTTTTCGGCCACCTGGACCTCTTCGAGCGAAGCTTCGCCCCACTTCTCAGGCATTCTGGGACGGATTCGAATCTGCTTTTGAGCCGCGTCAGGCTGAATTCCAAAAAACTGTTGGACGATGGGCACCGCGAAACTGTAAATATTCCAGGCCTGCGTTATCATCCCGTAGTCGGGAGAAACCTCGTACATGCTTCCGGGAAGCGCATAACTGAAGGTTCGTGTCATCCGCTCGAGGTAGTTGAGGGCAGAATCAGGCCGTCCATAATTGTTCTCGGCCACCACCTGAACCCCGGTGGGCAGGGTCATCACCGCACCCGTATATGAGAACACCTTGCTGCCCTTGAAAGATCCGTCATCAGATCCCGCCGAATCATCGCGATCGATCCCCGTAACGAATACGCCAAAAGGATTGACAAACTTTTCAGCCGTCTTCAGGGCCACGGCTGCTTTCTCCGGATCTGCGATTCCCATTTCCATCGGGGTGTTGACCACCCAGTTGTGATGGACGACGAATGGTTTTGGAAGTGAGGATGGATTCTTTTCAATCGTTTTTCGGGTCGCTTTCAGCTCTTCAACGGCCCAGGGCTTGTTCAGGGTATCGGCCCTGATAATTGCGTCATCAATCAAGTGCAGCGCCTGTCTGTCGGTTCCGATAAAGTCTGCATAGGAGTCAAACTCCTCCGACCAGAAGGCCCGGTTGATCTTTGTTTTCAGATTGTCAGCCCATTTCGAGTAGCGACGGGCAAGCTTCATCTCGTTCAGGGCAGAAGCCATTTTGGACGCATCTTCAAAGGCTCTATGTGTATAGGATGCTACATCTATCATCTCACTGTCAAGACCGTGGATTTCCATCATGCCAAAGCCCTCGGGAAAGAGGTTCCCATCTGTGTCATTTTCTCGCATGAGCCAATCGAGACCCCTCTCGACTGTCGGGAAGTAGCGTCTTAAAAATTCCTCATCTCCATTCCAGCGATACACTTCCCAGATGAGCGAGGCAAACTGGGGGGTCTCATTGATATTGCCTTTATTGAAGACGTATCCATTGGTGGAGACTTCGTGCACAATACGTCCGTTTCCGTTGGTGGCTTTAGAAATGCTGTCAAGGAGTTCTATGGTTTTATAGACAATCTCATGCTGACCAATGGCCATGTACCCTTTCAGCGCGTATTCGCTGTCAACACCGAACCACCAGGGGTAGTCAGGTATTCCTGCCATGATACCCGTGCCTACCTCAGGAACTTCTCTCACGAGCCAGTCACAGTTGTATTTCAACCATTCGAATGTCTGCTGCAGGTCCTTGTCGGGAATCGTCAGTTTGGAGCGGTTCGCCAAATCTATGTACCTGTCTCTCTTTTTTTGAAGCAATTGTCTTGGGCTTGAAGAGATCTTTTCATACTCACTCAGCACTTCCTTCTCGCTCTGGTACGAGCCTGCAACATAGAACACGAGACTCTTCGATTGACCGGGTGACAGGCTTATTTCATAGTCCAGGTAGTTAGAAACTCCCTGGCCTTTCAAGGCGTTGTCAACGGCACCATAGGCGGTTGGGATCAACTTTGCCCCATACAAAACGAACCAGGGGCTCGAAGTGTCTTTTGTCAGCCAGGCACCTTTATCATTGAGAAAGGAAGCCTCGTCTTTTCCATCAGCCATCTCAGTTTTTTCTCCCAGCCAGGTAGGTCGGAGGTCGGAGTGACCCGTAAAACGAAACGTAAACTCCTCGGTTTTGCTGCCCGGGTTGTGCATCACGTATTCCACAACCAGGCCCTGCAATCCATCGGGAACAAACTGGGTACGCGAAACTTCCAAGTCAATATTCTCAAGAGAGAATCTATGAGCATTGGCCACCGGATAATTCACAAAGGTGCCCGAGCCCTGCAAAGGGATCGAATATTCATCCTGAAACAGCTCCGCCTGAAATCCATCCATCAGCTTGATCGGATGATTCCAGATTCCGCCCATTTCTCCCGGGATGTGCCATCCGATTTCCGGAAAGCTGCCGTCCTGATGGCCCACCATATATACTCGATCACCCGCGGTTACAAAAGGAGTTTCCAAATAGGTTGACTTGCCCTCGATGCTGGGCCCTTCTTTTAGAACATCGGCAAGTGTTTCCGGATAGGGGGTCTCATTTCGCCTGCATCCTGCGACAAGCAAAACCATCAGGAGCATCGTGGAAAAGGTCAGGTAGAATACTTGTTTCATGCAACATGTGTTTGATGTTCAACTCTACTCAAACTGCGTCAAATGCTTCTCAAAGCAGACGCTGTTCTCAATACCCACATAGGGCTCAAAATTCTCTGTCCTCAAATACCCATTCTTCTCGTAAAGGCGAATGGCTTCGGGTTGTCTCTTACCAGTTTCGAGAATGATTCGGGACATTTTCAAATCAACAGCCCATTTTTCGAGTTCCAGCAGGACCTTCGTCGCGATTCCTTCACCCCGCTGACTGGGAAGAACATACATCCGCTTTACCTCCATTGTTCCCGGTTCAGATTGTTTCATGGCACCGCAACCTGCCGCTTCATCCTCTTCTGTGTAGCAAAGAACGGCATGTCTAATTTGTTCCAGGCCATTGTACTGGCTGTAAAAAGCATTGTCCTCACCGTCCCTTTCGGCCAGGTCAGCATCGAGCAACTCGACAAGTCGTAAAAAATCTGGGTTCTTCGAATCGGTTCGGGACAATCGCATTCTCATTTAGCAGGAACTATACTTCAGTTGAAAATCTTTTTCACTTAAAAATAATCATTTTTCCAAATCCCAGCTTTAGTTTTTCTCCATCCCTGTTTTATAGGCATCCAAGGCACGTTCACGGGCCATTCTGTGATCGACCATCGGCTCGGGATAAGCATCCGTTTCCAATTCGGGGATCCATTTTCTAACATAGCGTTTCTCCTTGTCGAATTTCTTCAATTGGGACATCGGGTTGAAAATTCTGAAATAAGGCGCCGCATCACATCCGGTGCCAGCCGACCATTGCCAATTTCCATTGTTCGAAGAAAGCTCGTAGTCAAGGAGTTTCCTGGCAAAATAGCTCTCACCCCAACGCCAGTCAATCAGCAGGTGCTTACAGAGAAATCCGGCTGTGATCATCCTCACTCGGTTGTGCATATGGCCCGTGGTGTTGAGCTCCCTCATTCCCGCGTCCACCAGGGCATAGCCCGTTTCTCCCCGGCACCATTTGTCAAATTCCTCTTCGTTGTTTCTCCATACAACCCCATCGTATTTTTTCTTGAAGTTTTCGTTGACCACTCTAGGATAGTGAAACAGAATCTGCATGAAGAACTCCCTCCAGATCAACTCAGACCGAAACACCTCATAAGACGGGTTCAAAGCTTCAATGATTTTGCGGATGCTCACCGTTCCGAACCTCAGATGAGGGCCCAGGTGCGAGGTGCCATCAATCGATGGGTAATCCCTGTTCTCCTCATATGTCGAGGCACAGGACAGGTCAAAAGGCCTCACTTTGATGGAAGCCTCCTTAAATCCGAGTGCCTGCATCGTCGGAAAATCAAACCTCATCTGAACAAAATTGTTCATTGACCCCTCGCCCATTTTCATGCCGTTTACACTGAATGTTCTGAGCCACTTATTCTTATAGGGCGTGAATACGTGATAGGGTTTTCCGTCATCTTTAAGAACCTCGTTTCCTTCAAATATGACCTGGTCTTTGAAGGTCCTGAATAGGATGCCTTTTTCAGAGAGCAGTTTCTCCACAGACGCGTCACGGGAAATGGCATAGGGTTCGTAATCCCGATTTGCAAAGACAGCTTCGATGTCGAGTTCCCGAATAATCTCTTTCCAAACTTCAGTCGGACTTCCCTGGTAAACCTTTAAAGAGGACCCCCATTTCTTCAGCTGCTCATCTATTCCGAGGAGCGTTTCATAAATGAAACACACTCTGGCATCGTCCGCTGGCAGTTCCTTTGTTATCTCATCATCAAAAATAAAAATAGGCAGAACAGGGTTCCCTGTTTCTAGGGCCTCATTCAAACCGGTATTGTTATCGAGACGGAGGTCCCTACGAAACCAAAAGACAGATGTTTTATTGCTTTGTCGTGTCTTGCTCATATTTCTTCAAACATTGTTCACTAAGTCAATCGTCTGTAATTTTGTCGATCATTCCAGTGAAAATAAAGCCGTGAAACGGATACACGGCATACCAATACAATCTTCCCAAGAGCCCGACGGGTCGAAAGGTTGCGGTCTGAACCAACTCCTCTTCTTCCAACCTGAATTCAAGCCAGGCCTCACCCGGCAGTTTCATCTCGGCAAACAGCAATAACCTGCCCTCTTCCTTATTGGCATAGAGAACCCGCCAAAAATCAAGCGTGTCTCCTGGGTTGAGACTGTCCAAACTTGTACGCCCCCGTCGAAGTCCAACACCTCCGACCATCTTATCCATAAACCCCCTGAAACGCCATAGCCAATTTCCGTAGTACCAGCCGGTCGTCCCCCCGATGCTCCAGATTCGATTCAGGGTTTCGGATCGGCTCTTCACTTTTCGCGTACGCTGATCGATAAAACAACCATAGGTCGGGACGTTGATGAAATCCGAAATGTTCATGTTCAAATTACCACTCACCATGGCATCTTTCCAGCTCGAGATGATCTCATTGCTTTCTATTCGTCTAAAAGCCCTTCTCAATGATTCTTCGTAACCTACCGGTTCAATGTTCAGAATCTTGTTTAAATCGTCATTGCGACAAATCACCTCAACCTTCATGCTGTTCACCAGGGCCACAGCCAGTCTGTACGAGGTGGACGTCACAAAATACAGCCAGTAGGAAGACAATCTCGGTGTCATCACCGGAACCACGTAGATTCGTCTTTTGAGATTTCTGACATCCGAGAATATGAGCAGCATTTCCCTGTAGGTGAGAATGTCAGGACCGCCAATATCAAAATCCCGATCATAAGTCTTCGGATTGAAAAGGGTTTGCTTCAAAAACAGAATCACATCCTTGACGCTGATCGGCTGACATTTGGTCAGCAACCACTTTGGGGTTACCATGAAGGGAAGTTTCTCGACCAAATCACGAATGATTTCAAAAGATGCGCTGCCCGATCCGATGATTATGCCGGCTCTCAGCGTGGTTAAGTGATATGATCCTTTTGCCAGTTCTATTTCTACTGCTTTACGCGAGGCCAGGTGCTTGGACAGCTTCTCTTCATTGACAATACCACTCAAATAAACCACGTGTTTTACCCGGGTTTCTTCCAGGGCTTTTCTGAAGTTTATCGCAGATTGCTTTTCCAGCTCCTCGTAATTCTTTTCGGAAGACATGGAATGCACCAGGTAATAAGCGCCATCTATATCTTGCGGAATGTTGGCAAGCGTGTCTTCCCTGAGTAAATCGAGAACGACAATTTCTATGCTCGGCCTGAGCGATTTGGGAGGTGCGAAGCGCTCGGGGTCCCTCACACAACAAACTACCGTATGCCCTTGTTCGACAAGTGCCGGCAGAAGTCTTTTTCCTATATATCCTGTTGCTCCTGTGAGAAGTATCTTCATCTAGCTAAGAAAGTCTTTGACCATACTTCGGATTTGCATTCTTGAGCAGATCACGAATCTCTTTGAGCACCTCCAGGGTTTCATCAGATTTCAGATCTCCGGCCCGCCCATGCTCGGTTTTCATGCGCAGAAACTCTCTTTGTTCCAGCACCTTTTCCTTGAACCCTTCGGCGTCCACAATTCCCACAAGCTTCATATCGCTGGTTGTGGAACCACCTCCCCCCGCGGTCTCAATTTTCAAAATTCGCAATTCGAGCAGGTTGAGTATCGGATTCTCGAGAAAGGTCAAATCCTGAATGTTCTCCAGTGGGATGGTTTTCTCAACCTTGTAAAAAGCTCCTTTGCTGTAAATGAGATGCCTGTCGGTGAGCAGGCACTTCAGGTTTTCATAGTAGCGCCGGCTTGTATACTGGCCCAGTCCGAGGAGCCACACAATAAGAATCGGTATGCCAATTATGGTGACAAAAAGTAAAAATCCGACATAGAGCATGACATAGGTTCTAATCTTAGGACTGAATTCAGCATGTTTGATCGCTTTGGGGGATTCCATAATCTGAGAGCATTTACAACAAAAATACGTAAATTAAAGGGAGTGCCGTCATTCGAATCCCCAATCAAAACTGAACTGTTGGGATGGGAAGAATTCTTATTTTTACAAACTTTGATCAATCACTCCTTAAAATTCATGTTATGATTCGAATTTGGATCCTACTCCTTCTCATAATATGTGTTGAATCAGGTTGCAGCACAGTTCCGATTACGGAAAGAAAGCGAGTAAACATTGTCGATGACGCTGACATTCTCCCTGCGAGCTTTGCGCAATACGACACTTTCATGAAAGAAAACAAGGTGTCCTCCGATGCGGCTAAAACGAGAGAAATTAAGACCGTGGGACGCAACATTGCTGCGGCTGTTGATCGCTTTATGCGAGCCAACGGCATGACCGAGGAGGCAAACAATTACCAATGGGAGTTCAATTTGGTTGAAGACGAGCAGATGAATGCCTGGTGCCTCCCTGGAGGCAAGGTCGTTTTTTACACGGGAATACTGCCCGTTTGCCAAAATACCGATGGAATTGCTGCGGTAATGGGACATGAGATCGCGCATGCCTTCGCCAAACATGGTCAGGAGAGAATGACGAGCTCCTATGGTCAACAATTGGGTGGCATAGCTGTAGCAATCGGCACATCCGGGCAGAGCTCAGACACCCAGTACCTGTGGAACAGCATCTACGGAATGGGCTCACAGATGGGCATGCTGGCCTATAGCCGGACGCATGAAACGGAAGCAGATAAATTGGGGATGGTCTTTATGACGATGGCCGGGTACAACCCGGAGGAGTCGATTCGACTGTGGCAACGGATGAAGGAGCAATCGAAGGGTGGTGCTCCACCCGAGTTTATGAGCACCCATCCGTCCAATGACACCCGAATCCAGAATCTTCAGCAATACCTTCCTGTGGCGCGTATGAAGGCCCGGGAATACGAATAAAAAAATCGATATAGGTTCCAATGATTTATTTTTGCTTCCCGGAAATTTTTTGGACCTAAAAGAAAAACCCTTGAAAATCTTAAGATGATCAAGGGTTTCGTGCTCTTTTTGTGGTGCCTCCAGGAATCGAACCAGGGACACATGGATTTTCAGTCCATTGCTCTACCAACTGAGCTAAGGCACCATTGTTTTGAGCGGGTGCAAATATAAATTTATTTTTCATTATCGTCAAAACAATTGATTAAAAAATCTCCCTTACTTTTGCTTTTCATTCCACCCCTGCATGCATATAGCCATTGACATAGGCAATACTCAAATCAAGACGGGAATCTTTGACAGAGATCAACTCGTGCTTCGGGAATCCTTTCCAGCTTCGGCGATGGATGATGCTCTTAATATGCTTTGTGGGAAGTATCAGGTCGACAAAGGGATACTTTCACATGTGTCTCGATTGGATTCGGAGCAGATTCAAGGAATCCGGGACCATATGGACCTGTTGCTGCTGGATCAAAACACCAAAGTTCCCTTCACAAATCTTTACTCCACGCCCGAAACCCTGGGAGTTGACAGGATTGCTCTTGCGGCTGCAGCCGCTACCAAGTTTGCAGGTGAAGCTGTTCTGGTTATCGACGCAGGGACCTGCATCACTTTTGATTTCGTCAATGCGAATCAGCAATATGAAGGAGGAAGCATTTCACCCGGGATCACCATGAGGTATAAGTCTGTTCATCGATTTACGGCAAACCTTCCGATGCTAACTCCTGAAAATGAGATTCCTGTACTGGGAAATTCTACCGCCAACGCCTTGCACAAAGGCATATTGAGTGGTGTCACCTACGAAATTGACGGGGTAATTGAAGAGTACAGGTCAAAAAATGCGAATTTAACAGTGGTTTTAACAGGCGGAGACGCAAATTTCTTGTCAAACAATATAAAAAGTACCATATTTGCCACTCCAAATTTTTTATTGGAAGGATTGAATAGTATTTTGATACACAATTTAGCGGAATGATTAAAGGGAAAATAGTACTTGCTATTCTTTTTTTCTCGACAATAAGCTTTGCACAAACGACCAATTCATCTCCTTACTCACTTTTCGGGATTGGAGAACAGGCACGCCTCAAATCGGTTGAGGAAATTGGGATGGGACTGATGGGAGGAGCATTAGACAGTGAATATCAATTGAGTTTTACGAATCCGGCATCGTACGGATCTCTGCAGTGGACGACCTATGTATTTTCCGGAGGAAACAGGACCAATGTCGTGAACGATGGAGAACAGTCTCAGACCAGTTCAGCGGCTGCTTTGTCGTATATCGCCCTGGGAATTCCCATCAGGGGAAATCAGGGTCTGGTCATGGGCCTCCAGTTGAATACGTCCGTCGGTTATGGACTCTCAGATCAAACCTTTGACGATGAAGGAGAGTTGATCGAAGTCGACCGTTACTACGGAAACGGAGGTACGAACCGTGTTTTTCTGGGCTACGGATACAAGTTCCCGTTTGATCTTTCATTGGGTCTGGAGGCAGCGTATATTTTTGGAAGCATAGACAATAATGTTGTGAATCGCAGGGAAGGGGTGCAGCTGGCAACCCAGCACAGAACGGACTCTAATGTTCGCGGTTCCAAAATCAAGGTGGGAGCACATTACGCTCCGAATATCACCGATCGGATCAAACTTAAACTGGGAATAGCAGGAGAGCTTGACTACGAGTTGACTGAGGAAGGTGATGAAACCATATTTTCTACGGTTAATATTGACGACGGGGTTTTGCGTCCCATAGACACCTTGTACAGTGATGATTTCAAAGCGACTATATCAGCGCCTCTCAAGACGACAATCAGTGCAGGTATAGGAGAAAACAACAAGTGGTTCATCGGGGCGGAGTACGCATTTCAAAATCCCCTTTCATTCGAAGGAGGCGTTTACGATGATATCGATTTTTACCGGTATGAAAGCTTCAGCAATATATCAGTCGGTGGATTTTATTTGCCTAAAATCAACTCGATCAGCAGTTATTTCAACCGTATTACCTACAGGGCCGGATTCCATTACCAGAAGTCTGGACTCGTGATCAATAACACGGAAATTAACGAATATGGCATATCTTTTGGTCTAAGTCTCCCGATAGGGCTTAAATTGTCGAATGTCAATTTGGGATTTGAGATGGGAAAAAGAGGAACCACAGACAATAATCTCATCGAGGAGAATTTTTATAACTTTAGGCTCAGTTTATCACTGAATGACAAATGGTTTAGAAAACAGAAAATCTTTTAATATAAATAAAACTCTACTATGAAAGCAATTAAGGCGGTAATGACCATGGGAATCTTCCTTCTTTTTGGGATGACGGCTTCCGTGTATGGGCAGGACAAGTATGGAAGCGAACCGGACAAGTGTAAAACGAATCTTTCCCTTTTTCACGAAGCTGTGAAAATGGGCAACTATGAAGCTGCAATGGAGCCCTGGAGATGGTGTTTGGAAAACTGTCCGGAGGCATCTAAAATCATTTACAGCGACGGAATCAAAATGACCGAAGACATCTATGACAAGAATGCCGGTGAAATTAAAGTTGAAAAAGGGAAAAAAGTTGTCACCAACGATCACACCTTCAAAATCGACAAACAGTATTTCGATGTTTCCGGAATAGACAAAAACGCGCTGGCCGATAAGGCCAGAGATGTAATCTACGTCTATGAAATGAGAGAAAAGTATTTCCCTGACAATCTGGGAAAGGTTTACAGTGACTGGGCAAACTTCCTCTTCAAGAGAGGTGTCATTGAAGAGTTGCAAAATGGAGATGCCATCTATGAAAAGCTGGGTCAATCCTTCAAAGCTGATCCAACGGGAATGAGCGTCAAGAATCTGGGTAAATACTTTCAGACATATACCGACTTGAACAAAGACACAAACCCACAGGCAGTTTTTGACACCTATGATGAAATCATGGAAGGAATCAGCCAAAAAATGGACGGTTATTCCAAAGATCTCGATGCCCTGAATGCGAAAGAAGCGAAAGGGCAAAAGCTGACCGCAAAGGAAAGCAAGAAAAAAAGAGCAAGAGAGGTTAACCTTACGGCCTTGGGTCAGATAGAGGGTTATCTGGACAACACGCTCAGTGAAGTGGCAACCTGTGAAAGGCTTATCCCACTTTACAAAGACAATTTTGAAGAGAACAAAGGAAACGTGACCTGGTTGAAAAGAGCCGTTTCGCGTCTGAATCAAAAAGAGTGTACTGACAATCCGCTTTACCCGCAGATGGTGGAGGCTTATGTGAACGCGGCCCCATCCTCAGACGCCTATGTGTTTTATGCCGGTATCCTGATGAACAGTGGTGATACCAACAAGGCGATTGAATACTTCAACAAGGCGATTGACCTTGAGTCTGACAACTACAAAAAAGCGAAGTACTATTACAGGGTTGCTTTGATCATGAAGAAAAAAGGTTCACGAAGCAAAGCACGCGAATACGCTTACCTCGCTCTCAAAGAAAGACCGAGTATGGGTAGTGCCTATCTATTGATCTCCAATTTGTATGCATCAAGTGCCAATAGCTGTGGAACCGATGAGATCTCCAAGCGAATGGTGTATGTGGCTGCTGCTGATAAAGCCAGGCAGGCCAAGGCGGTCGATCCAGGTATCACATCAACTGCGAACAAATACATCAAGAGTTATATGGCAAGTGCTCCTTCTAAGAAACTTGTTTTTACAGAAGGCCTGACCTCAGGAAGCTCCCACAAGATCGGATGCTGGATCAATGAAACGGCTAAAATCCCTTAGAATGTAAGGGAATGATCAGAAAGCTTTCATATAAGTTACCAGGCATTGCTACTATGATCATAGTAGCAATGCTTGTTTCTTGTGGTAACGACATCAAGGAAGTCCAGGACTTTCTGGCCGAAAAAAACCTGCCCATTGGGGTGGCCAGCAGTGTCAACCTGGTCCATACGGATTCCGGTCGAGTCAGAACCATTTTGATCTCTCCCGTGATGCACGATTTTTCCAACAGAAAGGACCATCCCTATACCTTGTTTCCTCAAGGCGTAAAGATCATAAGCCTCGACAACATGGGAGACTCCTTGATCCTCACTGCCGATTACTCGGTGACCTACAGCAATACCAGCATTTCGGAAGTGAAGGGCAATGTAGTAGTGGAAAATCCGGCAGAAAATACCAAATTGATGACTTCACAACTTTTTTGGGATTCGAAGGAACATTATATTTACACGGAGAAAGACTTTACACTTATCACCCGATACGACACGATTATCGGCACGGGCTTTGAATCCAATGAGGATCTTTCCAAGGTCAATATGAAATCGATCAAGGGAAGCGTATACGTAGAAGAGACACCCTGATTATGACCAAATATTTTAAATTCTTTGAGATTGCCTACCTGATCATTGCGATTGTTTTTTCGGTAGAAACAGTACTACGCTGGAACACGGATCGTCCGAAGGCCTACATTTTTCTGGTTTTCGCCGTTCTCGCTGTTTTTATGTATTTCTTTCGGAAGAAATACCGCAAAAGGTTCGAGAATCAAGATCGTAAAAAATGATCCCTGAGGTAGTCATCATCCTTGTATCCGTTCTTCTTTCGGCCTTTTTTTCAGGTATGGAAATCGCCTTCGTATCTGCAAATAAAATGCATATCGAACTCGAAAAGAAAAAGGAGAATATGCTGGCGCATGTTTTGACGCGGCTGACTCAAAGGCCTTCCCGGTTCATCACCACCATGCTAATTGGCAACAACATCGCCCTTGTGGTCTATGGTTACTTCATGGGGGACCTCCTCGTCAAATTGTATCTCGGGTCGTTGGAAAATGAATTCGCGATATTGCTCATCCAAACCTTTATTTCGACCCTGATCATTTTGATCACGGCCGAATTTCTTCCAAAGGCGATCTTCAGGGTATACGCAAACGAAACACTCATGATTTTTGCGCTTCCCTCCTACTTGTTCTATATCCTGCTCTATCCCGTGTCACGATTCATTACGCTCATCTCCGATTTTTTTCTCCGGGTGTTTTTCAATGTGAAAGAGGACGAGGTGCAATTGGCTTTTACAAAAGCCGAACTCGGTCATTATATCGATGAGCAACTTGAAAGCAAAGAGGATGACGTTGACACCGAAATTCAGATTTTTCAGAATGCTCTTGATTTTCACGACGTCAAGGCCCGTGAGGCCATGATCCCCCGAACGGAGATCGTTGCCGTTGAAGTACACGATTCCATAAATAACTTACGTGATCTTTTCACGGAGACGGGCTTGTCGAAAATTATGGTCTACAGCAACTCCCTGGACGACATCATTGGCTATGCGCATTTCTTTGATCTCTTCAAAAAGCCCAAAAACATTCGATCCATCCTGCTGCCCATCGAAATCATCCCGGAATCCATGATGATCCATGATGTTCTAAATGATTTGATCCTGAAAAGAAAGAGTGTTGCCATCGTCTTGGACGAATACGGTGGAACTTCGGGTTTGATCACCGTTGAAGACATCATTGAAGAGTTGTTTGGTGAGATCGAAGACGAGCACGACTCGATGGATCTGATCGAGGAAAAGATTAACGACCGGGAATTCAGGTTTTCCACGCGCCACGAGGTGGACTATCTTAACGAGACCTATGACCTAGAGCTCGAAGACAATAACGATTATGAAACCCTCGGGGGTCTTATTGTTCACCATACAGAGAATATTCCTTCCACCGGGGAGATCATCGAAATTGACAACTACCAGTTCACTATCCTCAAGGAATCTGCTTCCAAAATTGAGGAGGTCTACCTAAAAGTTTTATTTAAAGACAAATAGGCCCCGAATCCCTTCTAAAAATTAAGATTAAAGTATTTCATTATTAAAAGGGTTTGTGTATTTTCGCAACCTAAAATTTAACAGGAAAGAAAAATGGCAGTTTTATCGAAGATCAGAGAGAGATCCTTGTTTCTAATACT
>JAHEHE010000052.1 GCA_024644725.1 Flavobacteriaceae bacterium
CGGCATAGGAGGTTTCCATCTTGGCACTGAATGATTTGTCCTTGGCACGCAGTCCATGATAGGCCAGCCTGAAGTATTCGTCTGACAGTTTATTGATGTCAGTGACCTCCTTGGAAACTCCTCCGGCACGGCTATGCTGAAGCATACCTTTGACTATATCACTGGCTCGTTTGCCGTGGTGTATTATTTTTTCCAGGTTCATTCCAATATCCCCGCTGAGCTCTTTCACCTCTTTTAAATCTCCCTTTTCAATCTCATCCTTCATCTCATTTATGAGCTCATGGCTAACCTCTGAAAAGTTGTTTACGAAATTAAGTGGGTTCTGTATCTCATGGGCGATTCCTGCTGTCAGTTCGCCAAGACTCGCCATCTTTTCGGACTGGATCAGCTGAGCCTGCGTATTTTTGAGTTCTGTGTAGGCCTTTTCTATCTCTTTTGCCTGTTTCAATTCTTTTTCCCGGGAACGCTCTCGTTCTATCCTGACTACTCTTCGACGCATGAATCGATCAAAACCAAAAGCGATCAATCCGAAGGCAAGCGCATATCCCGTATAGGCCCACCAGGTCTTCCACCAGGGAGGAGCGATCAACACATTGATCTCTCTGGATGCCCAAGGCCCATATCCTTTACTCGCTTTTACGTGAAAGGTGTATTCCCCGGGAGGTATATTAAAGTAATAGGCACGGTTCTCTGAATTTGCCAATGTCCAGTTGTTATCATAATTCTCGAGATAATAGATCACCCGGTTCCGTTCCGGGTTGGTGTAATCGATAGTTGCAAAATCAAATGAAAATATATTCTGCTCATAGCCCAGTCGAATTTCTGTCGCCCGGGATAGACTCTCTTTAAGTGGTCCATCCTCATTTGGAAGGACATATTCATCCGCCAATCGAAATCCTGTCAGACTAATCTCCGGCGCCTTAAACTCTTTTTTCAGAAACGCCGGATCGATGACCAGGTACCCCTCTCCATATCCGAAAAATATCTTACCGTCTTTATCCTTAAATCCGGAGTCCCACCAAAAGTTATAGCTCTCCACACCCTGCTCACGATCATAGACGCTGACCTGCTCACGGTCAGGGCTGATCTGAACCAAACCTATAGAAGAGGTCACCCAGAGCTCCTGATCATTGTCTTCGAGCATGCTGCTCACTTCAGGAATACCACCGCTCAAAAGAGGGTTCGAATACCGCACAAACTGATCCTGATCCTCGTAATACCAATACAACCCATTTGATGTGCCGGCCCAGACCATCCCGCTCTCATCGCGATACAGATCCTCCAAATCAATGGAGGCCAGATACTTTTTTACAGAATCAGTCTCAGGATCATAGAGGTACAGGCCACCACCATTGAACACCCCAACCCAAAGTCCCCGGTCGTCCTCCAGTAAACAACTGATCACATTCAGACCTACGATTGACGTATCCTCTCTTCTCATAAAGGTTCGTGCAACCTCCCCGGTTTCCGGGTTAATTTTACAAAGCCCGTGAATCGTTCCTACCCAAAAGTTGTCCTCACGGTCAAAAAGAATGGAAGTTGCGCTTCCTTGGGCTATATGTCCGTCGTCAGCATTCAGCTTGAACGACATCCATTCATCTTTCTGTTCATCCCACCAATTCAACCCATTGAAACCTGCAACCCAAAGCCTGCCCTGGCTGTCTCTTCTGAATTGCGACACCCAATTGCCTTCTTCGGATTCAGGTTCATTCAGGGTCTTGTGTACGGACTCACCATTGGCTTTATTGATCTGGAAACCCCTCTGAGTAGCAATATAAAAGTCCCCGTTTGAGGCCCGATAAAAACCTTGTATGGGAACGTCAGAAGAGTGGTGCTCGATCATGATCTTATTCGGATTGACCCTGAACACGTTGCCCTGAAAAACGGCACCCAACCACAGTATGCCTTCCCTTGAAGTATATGCCGTCCAGACTCCATTTCCTTCAAAACGGTTCGGCTCAAAGACCGAGCTTTGGTGATGAATGATCTCTTCAGCCTCCACGTCGTAATGATAGAGCCCATTTTCAACCGTGCCGTACCAATAGTCTCCCGACGAATCTTCGGTTATGAAAGTGATATGTTCGTAATCAGGCATGTTGGACACCGGCACTCCCAAATCTTCCGGTCTGTCAGTGTCATGCACGCATCTTTCAAAGGTTCCCTTCTCGCGATCCATTTTGTGCATTCCCAACTGTGCAGTGCCTATCCACAACGTGCCTTTTTTATCTTCATAGATCGCGCTGATCTTGTTGTTCAGCAAGCTCGTATCATCTTCGGGAACATGACGGTACCTTGTGAAAGTTCCCGTTTCGGGGTGAAACTGGTTCAAGCCACCATCTTCAGGACCCCCACCATTGTCAGAATAGGGACTGCCCGTTCCTATCCAGAGACCTCCCTTTTTGTCTTCGTATATCACGCGCACCTGGTTATTGCTCAAACTTTTGGAATCTGTGGGATCATGCTTGAAGTGGACGAATTGATTCTCCTTTTCATCGTATCTGTTGAGTCCCTGATGGGTTCCGATGTACAAATTGCCACGCGAATCACGGTGTATGGACGTTATGGTATCATTGCTGATGCTGGACGGGATGTCAGAGTCGTATTCAAAATGGGTGAAGATCCCTGTTTTAGGATCCAACCTGTCCAGACCATTACCCAAGGTGCCCACCCAAATGCTGCCGTCATCATCGGCGTATACACATTCGAGGGTATTGGTGCTGACTGAATTGGAGTTCAGGTGGTTGTGCTGGTAGGTGGTTATGCGGGTGCCGCTGTATTTGAGCAGCCCCCCTTTTGAGCTGATCCACATGTTCCCATCCTTGTCCTGGGTAATGCCTGTGATAAAAGCAAAGGCTCCTCCATCGGGAGTCTCCAATCGCTTAAATTCTGTTTTCTGGCCAAAAAGAGCCAGGCTGAAAAACATAAAAAGAACAAAAGGTACACTTTTGATTTGGTTAGTTTGCCTCATCTTTTTCGAATTAACTCTTTCAATATCGGAAAATTATACCATTTTTCACCGCTTCTTCCCGTACATTCGGAAATACTGCCAGGAAGCGACTGCGCCCATAAATGAAAAGAGAGCCAGCATCCAAAATACGTGCTGATGGCCTTTTTCACCGGGAGAATTGTCAAGGAGGTAACCCATGGCAGGGCCTGCGAAGATGTCGGGAGTGTAACCTACAATTGAAATCAGACCGACTGCTGTTCCGGTTAGAACAAGAGGGATTCTACCACTTTCCATTACGGCAAAGTAGAGAGAACGCGCGGCATATACTCCGGTGGCGACGACCCATATGGATATGAAAAACAACACGGTTGAAGAATCTGAGATAATCCCAGTGGCGAACAGCAGGGCCCCAAAGAAGGTGATGACGAAACTCAGGGCCAACCAGAGCGTGGTTTGGGTGCGGTCGGCCAAAACTCCTATCACCACCCCGATGACCGGACGAATAAACAGCAAAAAAGTACCCACCTGGGCCGATTCAACCTGGTCGTAGAGCATTACGTCCTGCGCATACAAGGAGAACACATCCGTTATTTTATAACCTACGTAGGCTGAAAGAATTATGATCATCAGCAACCATACCGAAGGCAACCGCAGCACTTCCCGAATCTCAGGCAGGGCAATTTTCGCCATGGTCATCTCCTTTTCTGACTTTTTGTCAAGCTTCAGGAAAAACCAGGCCAATGCGCCCACAACGGAAATTACAGCAGTTGATATGAGAATCACATATTTGAAGGCCGCCCGACTTTCTGAAACGCTTGCTAAACTTATGTCGGTAGAGATGAACAAGGAAAAAGTAATCACGCCAAGGGTTCCGAAGAGGGCTCCCACCAGGCCACGCCCACCATCTAAAAATCCAAAAGCCTTACCCTGAGAAATAGCTCCTCCCCAGACCCGTGTCGCCTTGATCAAAGAGGGCCAAAATAAAAATATAGTAGTGAAACCCCAGTATCCATAGATGATTTTCAGCGCAGCATATCCCGGAAATGTAGCATAAACCAGACCGCCCAAGGCCGTCATCCACATCGCCACCGCAATGAGTTTCCTTGGAGGATATTTATCCGCCAACGGACCCCCAAAGAGATAGGAAACAAGGGCCACGACCCCATAAACGGAGAAACAGATTCCCAGCTGAACATTGTCCAATTCAAATACGTCAAGCACGGTGGGCCTGAAAACACGAGACAGCACAAAGGGCAAGATAAAAATCGACTCCCCGGCCAAAATGAGCAGGAAGAGAAAATACCAGGGGGCTTTAACTCGATTCATCTAAGTCCCGATTAATTATCTCTTGTGTTCCGGGCTGTCAAATCCTGCTCGACAGCCGGCTTGCCACTCATCTGGCTGGTTTCCATAGGCCGGTACGCCACCCTGGTCCTTTAACATTCTTGCCAGGTGCAGGCAGTTCCAAACCAAAAATGTCGTGTTTCGGTTGGTGAAATCATTTTCAGGACCGCCAGAACCGGCGTCCATGTAGGAAGGGCCCGGACCCGCTTCGCCCATCCAGCCTGCATCGGCCTGGGGAGGCACGGTGTACCCGATATGTGAAAGTGAAAACAAGATGTTCATGGCGCAATGTTTGACGCCGTCTTCGTTTCCTGTGATCAAGGTGGCCCCGACCTTGCCATAGTCCCTGTATTGGCCCTTTTCATTGAACTGGTGGGTATAGCCATACATTCTTTCAAGAGTTCGATTGCAAACCGAAGATTTCTCCCCCAACCAAACCGAGGTGCACAAAATGAGAATGTCACAAGCGTCAACTTCTTTTTGAATTTTGGGCCAGTCATCTTTGTCCCACTCTGGGGTTTGAGACATATCAAGACCCAAGCCTGCTGGAATATCATAATCGACAGGTCTTATAATTTTGGTTGAAGCTCCGACCGAATTAAAAATCTTTTGGGCAACTTTAATCAAGCCTTCTGTATGCGATAAAACCGGGGTTCTGTTCAATGTGCAATTGAGAAATAGCACGTTTAAATCGTCATATTTCGCAGGAGGGTTCTTACATTGTTTCTCTGTGATTTTGTTCAGTTGTTCGCTCATAACTAGAGAGTTTTTTGAGTTAGCCTTTCTTTTGAAAGAAAGTTCAGCCTGTAAGATAAGAACATAGAATCAATTCGCAGTGAATCCAGGCGTGCCGATCTTCGAATTTGGATGGATCCAGAAAAAAATGAATTTTATTTGGACAATTCAATATGTCATCGTAATATTGCAATATCATAATTAAGAAAAGAAATGGGAGTAACTAAAGCAGAATTATTTTCGGATGTGCAGAATGACCTGGCTCATGCAGCCAAGGCTTTTGCCCACCCGGCCCGTGTGGCCATCTTACAGTACCTTTTGAAGACAAATGCCTGCATCAACGGGGATCTTGTCCAGGAACTTGGTTTGGCTCAGGCCACTATCAGCCAGCACCTTCGAGAGCTCAAAGGCATAGGCATCATCCAGGGAACCATAGAAGGATCAAGGGTCAATTATTGCATCAATCCTCAAAGGTGGTCCGAAATCAAGGACCAGTTCAATGGCCTTTTTGATCAGTACGATTCGTGCTCAGAGGGTGAGTGCTGCTAAAAAGACTTCATTCGTTTAATCATACTATTACAATACCACAAGAAAATGAGAACAGAACAAGAATTAAAAAATGTAGTTAGGGAGAAATACGCCAAAATTGCCGAAAACGGCAAAGTGGAAAATGCTGCTTCGTGTTGTGGCGCGACCGACCCTTCGACCAAGGTATACAACATCATGACCGATGACTATTCGGAAACAGAAGGCTACGTGACCGATGCCGACCTGGGTCTGGGATGCGGACTTCCTACTCAATTCGCCCGAATCAAAAAGGGCGATACTGTGATCGACCTGGGTTCAGGAGCTGGCAATGACTGTTTTGTTGCCCGTCATGAAACCGGCGCTGAAGGGAAAGTGCTCGGTATAGACTTCACACCGGCCATGATTCAAAAAGCAAGAACCAACGCTGAAAAACTAGGCTTCAACAACGTCGAGTTTCGCGAGGGCGACATCGACAACATGCCTGTCAATGATAATTTCGCCGATGTGATGGTGAGCAACTGTGTTCTGAACCTGGTGCCAAACAAGAAAAAAGTGATTGGCGAAATCTTAAGGGTGCTCAAACCCGGTGGGCATTTCAGCATTTCTGATATCGTACTGGTGGGAGATTTACCCGAAGCGCTTCGCCATGATGCTGAGATGTATGCCGGATGCGTGGCCGGTGCCATTCAAAAGGACGAATACCTGGGATACATCGAAAAAGCCGGTTTTGAATCGGTGACATTGCAGAAAGAGAAACCGATCAACATTCCGGATGACATCCTTCAAAAATATCTTTCACAAAGTGAAATGGAAGAGTTCAAGAAGGGAGAAACAGGTATTTTCAGCATCACGGTGTATGCTGAAAAACCAGGTGGTTCATCTAAAAAACCCAAAGTGAAATTATCTGAATTACAGTCGAATGATTGTGATCCGGGATCGGGATGTTGTTAAATCGGTGAACACTTCAACTTTATTATGTACAAAGACTTGTCGAGCTATATCGAATCGGCTGCGGCCGAGATGGATTCGATTCCCCAGGAACGAAAAGAGCAGCTGAAAACTGTAGCAGATTTTGTCAGAGCCAAAAAGCAAGCGAATAAAACCGCAAACCTGACCTTCATCTGCACACACAACAGCCGGAGAAGCCACTTGAGCCAGATCTGGGCAGCAACGGCAGCCGCTTATTATGGAATTGATGATGCAGTCAACACATTCTCAGGCGGAACGGAAGCAACGGCTTTTTATCCAAGTGCAGTGGCGGCTGTCGAAAGAGCAGGCTTTCGGGTTCGTAATCCGGGAGGTGACAATCCTCGTTACGAGGTTACCTATGCAGAGAACGGCAAGGTACTGGAATGTTTTTCTAAAAAGTATGACGATCCGTACAATGCGAAGGAACACCTTGTAGCCATTATGACTTGCGCCAGTGCGGATGAGGCATGTCCATTTATTCCGGGTGCCGACCTTCGGGTCCCCATTCGATATGTGGACCCCAAAGAATCCGATGGTACAGACAAGGAAGCGATAACGTATGATGAACGTTGCAAACAGATTGCCACTGAGATGCTCTACATGATGTCTCAGGTGGAAATTTAATGTTTGATAAGTATTTGATGAGTTTCGAACAACCATTTAGGACCTTCGAACAAAATGGCTTTGAATGTCTGCGGATGGGTTGTAATTTCAGATCACACAAACGACTATTCATTAAAACTATTAATCTTCAAACATGAAAAAAATATTTATTACCGGTTGTAGCACCGGATTTGGATTTGCAGCGGCACAATATCTGGCTGGCAAAGGACACGAGGTTTATGCCAGCATGAGAAATATATCGGGTAAGAACGCGCAAGCGGCTGAAGCCCTTAGAAATTTTGACACGGGCGGAGCAGGAAGCATTCAAGTTCTCGATGTGGATGTGACTTCGGATGAGAGCGTTGAGAAAGCTACGGAAGGACTTCCGGCCATGGATGTTTTGATTAACAACGCTGGTCTTGGCTATGGGGGAGCCATTGAAGCCTTCACTTCAAAACAGTGCCTCGATCAACTCGATGTCAATATCGTCGGAACCCTGAGAATGTCAAAAGCTTTGTTGCCCGGCATGCGCAAACAGAATTCTGGACTGATCATTCAGATTAGTTCTATTGCTGGACGAGGTGCGTTTCCAGGATTTGGAGTTTATCACGCCAGCAAATGGGGACTCGAAGGCCTGAGTGAATCCATGCGCTATGAACTGTCTCCTTTGGGAATTGACGTTGTTTTGGTTGAACCAGGGCCCTTCGAAACTAACTTTTTTGGCAATATCGAAACACCGACAGATGAAGAGATTGCTTCTGCCTACCAACACGTGAATGGTTTCCTGGAAGGATTTGAGCAAAATGTGAAAACTGCCTTTGAGGACGCCAATGCACCAACGGACCCTGGAGTGGTGTCAGAAATTTTTGAAAGACTCATTGAAACTCCGCCTGGGGAAAGACCCCTGCGAACGATTGCCGGGTTGGACTTTGGCTTCCAGCACCTCAATGATGCTGTCGAACCTTTCCGCAAGGCTTCTCTGGCCTCCATGGGACTAGAAGAAATGGACGGCCCTCAAAAACAAACCACCGATGCCTGATTCGAACCACGTTCTACTACAATAGATCGATTGAAAATAAACCTCAGTATCCACTGGGGTTTTTTTGTGTCAATTGTTCATTTTCCGCATGACAAAAATATGAGGGAAGCTAATAGCTGCAATCAGGGTAAAAAACAGGGCATTGAACATTTCCGTGTTTTGAGAAGTCAACCAGAACAAAAGCAATATTCCAAAAACTGATATACTCCAGTAAAGCAATGAGGATTTAATGTAATGAATTAACCCGGACTCATTGACACGTCCTTTGAGATAAGCCATCTGGTCCAAAATAGAAGGATAAGCATGCCAGATGACAAAATAAATGGCAAAAGCCCACATTAAGGTTGCTACTCTGAATATCAGATAGAATAAAAGCAACAGAAAAACCTCCCGAATGATGTTGGCGTCAAACACCTTTTCCAATGTTAAAACAGATCCTGAAACCAGTGTTGCACCCAAGGAGAGACAAAAGCCCAGGAAAAAGTGCAGCTCGGTCACACCTGAAAATCCAATTTGATTCATTATCCGAATTGTATCGCTGCTATTCGTCATGAACAACAGAAAAAATAGGGTCAATCCATACGCCAGAAAGAAGAAATCTCGCAAGCGGCTGTTAATTTGGATTTTATGGTTGAAGTGTTGCTCCCCAAAATGATAGGCGCTGAACGCGATGAAAACGAAGAGCATTACAGAAGGGATCTTGAGAAAAAAGACACCTGTCAAAATAATCATTGTTATATAAAGCAATAAAATCAGATACGTTTTACTCCTTTCAAGCTTCAGATTCTTAAACAATAATTCAATGTCATTCGAACCATGCAATAACCCAACAGTCAAAATCATAAAATAAGCGAGGTAATCCTCTAGTTCTGGGTTTAAAAAGGACGTGACCCACAAAAAAAAGAAGGAGATAATTAACTTAATATTTGAGACCGTTTGAAGCATTTTGTTTAAGTATTATGAAAACAAAATTAAACATTTTTTTGTTTTCTTACATGTTTTGTTCAATTTTTTTATAAATTTGTTGAACAATATCTAATTACAAATTTTATTTTTATGATACCTTCAAAAATTTTTTTAGCTCAGGTGCCGGCGATGGCTTCTGACGATTATGTTGGGTTCACCTTTTTCGTTGGAGCCATGGCCATGATGGCCGCTTCAGCATTCTTCTTTCTGTCCATGAACGGATTCGACAAGAAATGGCGAACATCAATCCTCGTTTCCGGATTGATCACGTTTATTGCCGCAGTACATTATTGGTACATGCGCGATTATTGGATTTCCAACGCGGAGTCACCAACTTTCTTCAGGTACGTGGACTGGGTTCTGACGGTTCCTTTGATGTGTGTTGAATTCTATTTGATCCTGAAAGTGGCCGGAGCGAAAACCTCTCTCATGTGGAGATTAATCTTCTATTCTGTCATTATGCTCGTTACTGGATACATGGGTGAAGCCGTGTATCGAGACAGTGCGGCCCTTTGGGGAACAGTGTCGGGTATCGCTTACTTTGCCATCGTGTATGAAATCTGGCTGGGTTCAGCCAAGAAACTTGCAGTTCAGGCAGGAGGTCAAATCCTGAAAACACACAAGATGCTTTGTTGGTTTGTGCTTGTCGGATGGGCAATTTATCCTTTAGGATATATGGCGGGAACTCCAGGATGGTACGAGGGTATCTTCGGAGGTTTGGCCATGGATGTTGTTTATAATATTGGTGACGCCATCAATAAAATCGGGTTTGGTCTGGTCATATACAGCTTGGCAGTCTCCTCCTCTCAAGAGCTCAAAGCAGCCTAATTCTCCCCCTTGATAGCAACAAGTCCGGGACTTGAGTTCAAGTCCCGGCATGCTACAACTTGAGAAATAACGTAAACCTTCCCCCGGGCATAAAACACAATCACATAAGTACTTAAATAACCTTTAGAATTTTACTCATCATGTTGAAGAAAATTGGAAAAACGGACAGAATCCTTTTAGTTCTCGCTCTTGGCACATTAATCTTTTCTGAGATCATGTGGTTTCAAGGAGAAAAAGACGGTGCCGTCTTTGTCGGGTTGTGGGTTCCTTCCATCCTCGGCTTTGCCATTTATTTAAAATTAATACGAACCACAAAATGATTGAATTTATTCCATATGCAGCAGGAATTGTAACCTTAGGTTTTGGAATCGCTTTTTACTTCTTCCTGGAAGAAGTTAGAAATAGTGATTAAAAAGACGTTTGTCACTTCGCGACACAAGACGCGCTTCTTTCGACTAAATCTCCAAACCTTCTATTTTCCTATCTTTAGGGCCTAAAACAGGTCTATGGCTTCCGGATTTTTTGCCCTACTCGATGATATCGCCTCCCTGATGGATGACGTGGCATCCATGAGCAAGGTGGCAGGTAAAAAAACGGCCGGCATACTTGGTGACGATCTTGCCGTGAACGCCGAGAAAGCCTCCGGTTTTGTCTCTTCTCGAGAGATTCCCGTGCTCTGGGCCATCTCAAAAGGATCCCTTCTCAACAAGGTGATTATTCTACCCGCGGTTTTTCTGCTCAGCGCTTACCTCCCAAAGGCCATCACTGTCATTCTAATCATTGGTGGCCTCTACCTGGCCTATGAGGGTGCCGAAAAGGTTTGGCACTTTCTATTCCACCGTAATGAAAAGACAGACGTGGAAGGCAAGGGAAAGGAGCTGTCCAAACAAGAGGTCCTGGATCTGGAAAAAACCAAGATACGCTCAGCCATTCTCACGGATTTCATTTTGTCCGTGGAGATTATCATCATCGCCTTGAGCACGGTTATGGACCAGCCCCTTGAAGTACAGATCGGTGTGGTCACGGTAATCGCACTGCTCGCTACGGTGGGTGTCTATGGAATCGTAGCCCTGATCGTGCGAATGGATGATTTTGGCTTTCGCCTGATCAACCTCAACGGCGAAGAAGACTCCTTTTCAGACCACGTTGGTCGATTCCTGGTCAAGGCCCTGCCTCAGGTCATACGCGGGCTCGAAGTCATCGGAACCCTGGCTCTGCTCCTGGTCGCCGGTGGAATCTTCGTGCACAACATACACGCCATCCACGATGCACTCCATTTTATGCCTTCCCTCTTGGCCGAATTCTTGAGCGGACTCGTAATCGGTCTTCTCGTCCTGTTTTTGTTAATGGGTGTGAAAAAGCTCTTGCCTCAAAAACCCAAATGAAATTTTGTAAATTGAGGCATCCAAAGTAGCTAATCAAAAAAGTATACAACATGAAATTAGGAGCCTTTTCAATAAGCCTCAGTGTCAAGGACCTCGAGGTTTCAAAAGATTTTTACGAGAACCTGGGATTCGCCGTCTTCGCCGGTCAAGTGGAGAAAAATTATCTCATCATGAAAAATGGAAACGCCCTTGTCGGTCTCTTTCAGGGCATGTTTGATGGAAACATTCTGACTTTCAATCCGGGTTGGGATGAAAATGCCCAAAACCTGGAAAATTTCAATGATGTCAGGGACATCCAAAAACACCTGAAATCCAGAAATGTAAAATTGTCATCTGAAGCCGATGAGAATACGACCGGACCCGCAAGTTTCACTGTGTCTGATCCGGATGGTAATGTTATTTTAATCGACCAGCACCGGTAATCCTGCTCGGCAGTCAAAAGGTTCCTATGAAATCCAAAACTGTAATTCTCTACTCTTCTGTGGATGGACAGACTCTCAAGATTTGCAACAAGATCAAGGAGGTATACGACCAAAATAAGCGCAGTGTTGCACTTGTTTCTATTGATGATTTTACTGGGAATGTGACCGATTACGACCTGCTGGTTTTAGGTGCCAGCATCCGGTACGGGGTTCATGGTGAAAAAGTCATCGATTTTATCAACAACAAGAAAAAAGAGCTTGAAACTATAAAAACTGCATTTTTTTCGGTAAACCTCGTCGCTCGAAAACCGGAGAAAAACCAACCGGACTCCAACCCCTATGTGATCAAATTCTTCAAGTCAATTGACTGGAATCCTAACTTGGTGGAAGTATTCGCGGGCAAGCTGGACTATAAGAAATATCCCTTTTTTGATCGGATCATGATTCAGTTCATCATGTGGATGACCAAGGGGCCGACAAACACTGACGCAGAAATTGAATACACAAATTGGGAAAGGGTCGATCATTTTGCAATCCGTTTAATGGAATTGTGAATACATGCATGTTTCAATTTTGCTATCTTTAATCAACAACAACCCCAGCCATGCTTCCCTTATTTCGCCGCATACGCAAAAATCTCGCTGACGAAAACCAATTTCTTAAGTATTCGCGCTATGCCGTCGGCGAGATTGTGCTTGTGGTGATAGGAATCTTGATCGCGCTGCAGATCAACAATTGGAACGAGGATCAGAAATCCAGGAAGAAGGAACTGACTTATCTGGAGAACATTCGCGCAGATCTCCTGATGAATATTGACGAGCTCAATACCTTCATTGATTCCAGGAACTCCTGCATTGCCTCGTGCGACGTCCTTTTGGATTTTTACAATGAGAACAAGGAACTCGACCTGCAAGATTTCAATTCCAATGCATTGAATGTCATGATCTGGTTTCCCTTCATCCAACACGACAACACCTATCAGGAACTCTTGAATTCGGGCAACCTGGCCATGATATCCAACAAGTACATTAAAACCGGGATGCAAGACATGCAGGTTGGCTTTAGCAATGTGGCCTTTATCGAAGGTGAGATGCAACAGGACTATGAAAGCTACCTCTATGACAACTATTTCAACATAGCGGATCTCGATGCGAACTTTAAGGTGTACCAGGCACACCTTGAAAATAAACAAAATACAGATCCTGGGTCAATTTCTTCAGATGAAGTTCAGACGCTTCTTCAAAACATGGCCTTTAAGAATGGGATCACCCTGGCGAAATACAACAGTGACCTTCTCGTTACAGAATATCAGAAAATGATTGAAACGACCCGGGAACTGATTGCTATGATCGATATGGAGATTGAATGAGGAGTTATGATTGTCCCAACTTATAAAGTTAGCAAAAACTATTTTATAATACCCTGATTATCATCATTTAATTTCATTTTTAATCCTCTGAAATTGTATGGTTAACAATCAACCAAAACTATAAGTATTATGAAAAATTTAATTATCGTATTGATTTCTGTTTTTGCAGTATCTAGCCTTTATTGTCAGCAAAGTTCTGCTCAGGACAAGGAAAAAGAAGCCATCATTGCCCTGATCGAGGAAGAAACTCAATCCTATTACGATCGTGACTTTGAAAGCTGGAGTGAATGCTATGTTCACAGTGATGACAATGTTTGGATGTTGGCTAGCAAAACTTGGCATAACTATCACGATGGGTTTGAAAAGCACAAGAATGATATTAAATCTTCTTTTGAAACAGAAAAAGAGACTAACCGGGAAAAGAAAAAGCCATTGACCGTAAGAGTCTATGACAAAAGTGCCTGGATCGTTTTCGAGAACGAAGCTTTCAACGAAAATGGCGAACCCACCGAAAAAGTTTGGGTGACTTATTTTTTAGAAAAACCAGAGGATGATTGGAAAATAGTTTATTCAAATCGCATTTATTCAAACTCCTATTACATGGCCGAGTGGCCCAGAATAAATATGATCGCTTACGCAAAATCCATAGGTAAAAATCCAGAAGATATCGGTAACTTTTTTTATGAAAATGCAAAAACTGATTGGGGTTCTGAACTCGGTTATGATGATTTCCAGAACGCCGTAATTAATGAGTATACATACCTGGCACCACCTGAAGGAATGAAGATTTTGGAACAAGATGATGATCATGTGATTTTCACGGCAACTGGATTCGCAACGAACCTCAAAAAAGAAGGCTCCTTGAATAATGTGAGCTATGCAGAGTATTTAGCTGTGGGTGACACATTCTGGACTAAAGCCGGTGATTTCTTGGGTGCCAACTTTAACCAGGAAATAACAGATAAAGGTGTTAAAGTCTCGGTGAGCAAAAAGAAATAGAGCATTCTAAATACATGTTGTTCCTAATTCATTCCGTTCACTTGATCGAATCCCCCTCATAAACATTCATCTCAAGCAAGGCGTATTGATCAGCGACATCTTGAGGGTCTGCATCATGGAGGCCCTTGAGGTGCCGGTCAAAAAAAGAAGTGACGAGTTGGGTTACGATTTCGGTACCTTCGTAAGGGTCGATCTCCCCGGTCCCGGCCAGTGACTGAACCGGGATCATAAAAGGGATATCCATGAAGTTCGGATGACCGGATTGGAGCAGTTTCGTCTCATAGAAGTAATCAGTACTTTTCTTCAGGTACACGTGCGAATTGATGTCTTCATGCTCGGCGGGCCAGTCCGCAGAGACATAGAGATAGGGAATCGCATAAGTGGTATCGATCTTTGCGCCCCACTGGATGCCGTCCAGGTTGATGGCGGCTTTGATGCGCTTGTCTTTCATGGCGAGGTTTCCGGCTGACCCACCTCCGACCGAGTGTCCGAACACTCCGATCCTGCCCAGGTCGAGTTTGCCTTTCAAAGGTCCCTGGGCATTCCAGGTTTCGAGTTGGTTCAAGGCTACAATCATATCCTGGGCCCAGCGGTCCTGCACCCGCCCCTCAAAATAATCCAGAGAGGCCTTTCGCACCACCGGATGCCTATCCTCGTAGCTTTTCCCTTCCTTAAACGCATCAATTAAGGGCTGAACCACATCCATGGAGCCATCCGCAATCTCTCGCTGAAAGTCAAAGTCAAAGTACTTTTCGCTTCCATCGGGCAGGGTAACACCCAAACTTTCATAGGTATGATTCATATTGACAATGACGTAGCCTTGGCTGGCTATTTCGGTCAAAAGTGCATAATAGCCTTGAGCTCTCGAGCCATATCCGTGTGAAAAAATAAGCACCGGAAACGCCTTATCGGATGGGGGTATTCCCGGGTATGCATAGGTCTTTACGCGATCGAGGTAATTCAGGGCGGACGACGGCAAACCGTATTTGGTCGCAAATCCCGCGCGACTGGCATCCGCTGCGTACTTTTCTCCGTCCAGGGAAGACACATCGGCTTCACTCGGATACCAGATCTTCATCATCAGATCCCGCTTATCGGTTGGATCCTCGGTAAATATCTCATCCATTTGCGTCTCAACCCGGACCATTTCTGTACCCACATTATAAGTCCCGGTTGGTTGTGGCAAGTTGAATACCGGGAGCGCCATGGGTAGCACCCAAGCCACAAGAGCCAATGCGATAACACCAAAGAATCCCGCTCCTCTTAGAAAATTCAGGCGGACAGGTTCAGAGGCGTCGAGTGCCTTGATTCTCCACGCCACAAGTAGTGACAGAATATAAGCCGGTATCATCTGCCATCGCCAGCCTTCAATAACCAGGTGTAGGGATAGCAACACACCCAGGAATATTAATATATGGTTGACTTGTAAGCGACGCAAGACAGGTCTTTTTACAAAAGGCAAAAGGGTTACAGACAGTAGAAGAATGATTTCAAAAGTTCTCATGGATCATTAAGTATTTTTAGATTATAGATTTGTCTACAAACCTAGGACTACACGACTTTTCGTGCAATGTCAAATCCGGGTGTGGACCTGTTGAATCCGTGTTTTCTTCGCTGAGGCCTTGAATTGGACGTCAATTTCGAAACTAACCCGGAAAAATCTCAATTCAATATCAAAGTTTCTTTTTTGTAAATTGAAACCAGTAACAATCGAATTCATGTTTGCTATCTTCTCTGAAAAAATTGTGAGACTGAAAATAAGTCATCAGCTGGGAGTGTTTCTCCTGATCGGTCTTTTCTTGTTGGCGCCAACAGAGTCTCTTCGTTCCCAATCGAAAAAAACTATCGATCCATTGGAGATTGAGGTTTTGAGACATATTATCATGAACGACACGATTCCAACAGTTTTCTTCAGAACCACCATTACAGAGATGAGCCAACCCCTGGCCAGGCACCTTTTCTACCTGAGTGATTTTGACATCTGCAGCTCCCTGGTGAACCCGGATTCCGCGAAGCTCGACAAAGAGGAAAGGGACTACATCGTCGAAAGGTTCACCACGATGGAAGTCATGAACATCAACAAACTAATTAAAAATCCAAAAAATTACACCGTTAAAAAACTTGAAGGACAAAACTGGTTCGTAATTTCAATGCCGGTCGTCTTCAGAGAGGGAGAGTATGCGATCTATTATTCCAAAAGCGAGTTCAGCGGGCAGTTCGTCCTGATGAAAAAGATTGGCGGCAGCTGGATCGATGTCTGTTATTCTTCGGTCTATGTAGAATGACAACCTAAAAGGAAAATATGAAAGCAGTTGTATACGAACAGTTCAAAGGTGCCTTACAGCTTCAAAATGTGCCTGCCCCTTCCCCAGAAAGCCATGGTGTGGTTGTCAAAATCAAAGCCACGGGCATGTGCCTGAGCGATTGGCATGGCTGGCAGGGACATGATGCCGACATTGTTCTTCCCCATGTTCCGGGGCATGAGTTGGCCGGTGAAATCATAGAGACAGGAAGTGACGTAAAGAATTTCAAAGTTGGAGACCGGATCACGGTTCCCTTTGTCGGAGGATGCGGGAGCTGTTATCAATGCACCACCGGAAACCACCAGGTATGCGACCACCAGTCTCAACCAGGCTTTACGCATTGGGGCTCTTTTGCCGAATACACAAAACTCGACTATGCGGATGTCAACCTGGTTCGTCTCCCGGAACAAATCAGTGATGAGACGGCCAGCATCCTCGGATGCCGATTCATAACCTCCTTTCGCGCCGTCGTCGAACAGGGTGATGTAAAAGGAGGAGAAATTGTTGCTGTTCATGGTTGTGGCGGAGTCGGATTGTCAGCGATAATGATCGCCAATGCCCTGGGTGCACGTGTAATTGCCATTGACATCAATGAAGAGGCACTGAAAAAGGCGAAAACTCTGGGAGCCTCAGAGGTAATCCTTGCGAAAAACTCAAATGATGTCATCGGAGAAATAAAAGAGTTGACACATGGAGGAGCACATGTCTCACTCGACGCTTTGGGACATCCGGAAACCTGCTTCAACTCAATCGCCAACCTAAGAAAAAGAGGAAAGCATGTTCAGGTGGGCCTCATGGCAGGATCAAACCGGCATCCCAAGATTCCTATGGACCTGGTTATTGCCAACGAACTCGAAATACTAGGAAGTCACGGCATGCAAGCCTTCAAGTACCCTGAAATGCTGGAGATGATCAAAGCAGGCAGACTTTCACCGGAGAAACTGATCGAAAGAACGATTTCATTAGAAGAATCCATTGGGATCCTGCCCGAAATGAACCAGTTCAAGAACAGTGGAATCACAGTCATAAACACGTTTATGTAGAAAAACAAGCTCATGTCTGAAACCCTGCTGAAAATTCTCAACCTCTTCTTTTTTGGGTTCCACACGATTCTTATCCTGTTTAATATTTTCGGATGGTTGATTCCCCGTTGGAGACTTGCCAATTTCATCACCTTGTCACTCACCGCATTTTCCTGGTTCGTGCTCGGCATCTGGTATGGCTGGGGTTATTGCTTTTGCACCGACTGGCACTGGCAGGTCCGCGAGATGCTCGGGTATGAGAATATGAGCTCCTCCTACATACATTTCCTCATTCTCAAAATGATTGGAATTGATTTCCCTACGGACCTGGTAGATGCGTTTACGGTCATCTTGTTCTTCTCGGCATTTGCGATCAGTTCCTTTCTGAACTTCCGAAAATGGAGAGAGCGAAAGAATAATTTAGATCATTGAAGAGCGTATTGTTCCATGAACCCTCCAATTTGGAGATATTCTCAGTATCTTGTATCGTGTTTCCAAACATTGGAAATTAGCCAGATCACAAACCTTTTACTATGTTCAAGAATCTAAAAAACAAAAGCATAAAATTCCTCTTTGGATTTTTATTGACAGTTATCTTAATCGGTTTATCGAGCTCCATGGACAAATCAGATCAAACGAATTCAAAAGAAGGAAACTGGGAAGGATGCATCGTGGGCATGTATCCTGAAAACGGCAATGAAAAAATTCCCAGTGGAAATCTCCATGAAATTGACGACTTCGAAGCCATTACCGGGCAGAAAGTGGGTTCGGTGGTTTGGTTCCCTACCTGGGATGACGAGTTTCCCACCCTGGCATGCAACAAGTTGGCTGAGCGAGGCATCATTCCTCACCTGACCTGGGAGCTGTTTTGGCCCTCCAAGGACCCGAACAATTCAAGACAAACGGGTCCTGCGGGATACCAGGGGTTTAACGATGTTTTGGCCGGCAAATACGATGACTACATCGATCGGTTTGCTGAGGACGCAAAAGCATTTGACAAAACCGTACTGATGCGGTTTATGCATGAGTTCAACGGCAACTGGTATGTCTGGAGCGGCAACAAAAATGGAGGAGCTGAAGGTGGGCCGAATCAGGTCGTTGCCGTTTGGAAGTATGTGGTAGACCGATTCAGGGCCAAAGGCGCCAATAATGTGAAGTGGCTTTGGGTTCCTCATGGCCCTTCGACAGATCGATCCGAGGAGCCTTGGAACCATGTTTCAAAATATTGGCCGGGAGACGACTATGTCGATTGGATCGGACTGGACGGATATAACTTTTACCCAAAGGATCCCTGGGGAGGAGAAAGGCCTTTTCGAGATTTCGACAATTGCTTCCGCAAGCTCTATGATGATTGCGCCAAACTGGGGAATCAACCCATGATGATTGCCGAATTCGGCACCGGGGAGTTCCAATACAAAAACCTGGACAAGGCAGCCTGGGTCACCGATGCTTTTGCAAAGATCAAAGACGAATATCCAAGGGTTAAGATTTTCACCTGGTTCAACATAAACAAGGAGTTGGACTGGCGGGTGAATTCCTCTCCAGAAGCACTAAGAGCTTTTAAAACGGCTATGAAAGATCCTTATTACAAGGGTTCTCCGACATCCCCTTAATGCGTACGCCTTTACATGATAAAACAAAAAAACTGCCCGAGGGCAGTTTTTTTGTTGATTAAGTTATTCGGGTTTTAGTCGTTGCAGCTTCCCATGTAATCTTCATCGTGATGCGCCATGTGTCCCCAGATGGCGTTGACACTTACACAAATTTCGATGCCTTTGTGGCAGATGATCACTTTCTTATTGTTCTTGTCACAGTATTGGTAACCGTTGTCATCAGATTCGGTGATATCATTCTCAGAATCGAAAGAAGTATCTTCAGTTCCACCATCAGTGCCACCATCAGTGCCACCATCAGTGCCTCCATCAGTGCCTCCATCAGTGCCTCCATCAGTGCCACCATCAGTACCACCATCAGTACCACCACCAGTGCTACCATCAGTACCACCACCAGTGCTACCATCAGTACCACCATCAGTTCCGCCGTCAGTGCCACCATCAGAA
>JAHEHE010000112.1 GCA_024644725.1 Flavobacteriaceae bacterium
AGGCATTGAACGGGCTCAACGCACCACCAAAGTCACGCAAGCCCTCGAGGATCAATTTGAACGTGTAGGAGGCATTGCCCAGGGTTTCGTAGTATTTCAGGCCGTGATATCCGGCCGAGGGTTCGGTGAACTCCGGGAACTTGCCGTTCGACCAGTCAAAGGTTCCGGCGTCTATGATCGCTCCGCCCAGGGAATTTCCCTGCCCTCCGATGTATTTGGTCAGCGAATGAATGACGATGTCTGCCCCGTGCTCGATCGGGTTCAGCAGGGCCGGTGTCGCGACTGTATTGTCAACTATAAAAGGCACACCCGCTTGCTTCGCCTGTTTCGAGATCGCTTTCAGATCGAGAACATCCAGTTTCGGGTTGCCGAGCGACTCGACGAAAAACGCCCGGGTATTCTCCCGAACCGCGGTTCCAAAGTTCTCCGGATCGGATGCATCCACGAAAGTGGTGGTGATCCCCAATCGGGGTAAAGTGACGTTCAACAAGTTGTAGGTCCCGCCGTAGAGACTCCCTGAGGCAACAACGTGATCTCCCGCCTTGAGCAGGGTGAGCAGACCCGTTGAGATGGCCGCCGTACCGGATGAGAATACCACGGCCCCGATACCGCCCTCAATGGCCGCCAGACGGTTCTGCAAAATGTCATTGGTCGGGTTGTTCAGCCGCGTGTAGATGAATCCCAATTCGGCGAGCGAAAACAGGTTGGCCGCATGGTCGGTGTCGTTGAAGACGTAAGACGTCGATTGATAGATCGGCACCGCACGGGTACCTGAAGTTTGGGTCGTGTCATGCCCTGCATGCAGGGCCTGGGTTGCTAAATGTAAATGGCTCATGTCGATGAATTTTGGTTTTTGAAATTTTAGTTTTGAATTTTTTTACTGTCCTCTCCTGAATCTGTTACCTGGCTTGCTCTTCTTCAAGTCTGAATTACCTTCCTTGGAAATAGAGCAAAAAAAAACCTCTGAATAAATCAGAGGCTTTTCTTTATGCATTGGCTTCATATCAATCCATACCGATCCTCTGTGCTTTTGGGCACATCATCATCATGGATTTGCAGAAGATTGAAATCATGTCGTTTTGAATTTCTGATGCAAATCTAGGAACTTCATTTAAAATTTTAAAGACTTTTTTGATTTTTTAGCAATATTTATCAATAAATGCTTGATTCTGATGCGTTTTCATCAATGAATTTCGGTGCAAGGAGTTATTCCAGAAAAGAAAGTATGCCCACTTTGTCACTTGGAATGAACAATTTTCTTTATTTTTGTCGCTCAAACCCGGAGGAAAGATTTGAACTGATTGCAACCTCTATAAAAAATGCTAAAGCAGTAACTCTACTTTAGCTTCAGCAGTCACTTCACGCGCCTCCCTTAATTCATTTTGAATGTCATACTTATTTACCTCTGAATCCGTTTCAGAAGGCCATCCCGACAAGGTAGCCGATCAAATCTCTGACAGCCTGCTTGACAATTTTCTCGCTTTCGACCCGAATTCGAAGGTAGCTTGCGAAACCCTCGTGACCACGGGCCAGGTTGTGCTCGCCGGAGAGGTCAAGACCGAGACTTATATCGATGCAGCGCGAATCGCACGGGACATGATCAACGAGATCGGATACACGAAAGGCGAATACAAATTTGAAGGAGACAGCTGTGGCGTGATCTCCCTGATACACGAGCAATCGCCCGACATCAACCAGGGCGTCGACAGGGGTAGCATCGAAGAGCAGGGGGCCGGCGATCAGGGGATGATGTTCGGTTACGCTACGAATGAAACCGAAAACTATATGCCTTTGGCCCTCGACCTGAGTCATCGCTTGCTTCGCGAGCTGGCTGAGCTGAGAAGAGAAGGAAAGGAGATCGATTATTTGCGTCCGGATGCCAAGAGCCAGGTGACCATTGAATACTCTGATGATCACGTGCCCCAGCGCATCGACACTATCGTCCTTTCGACGCAGCACGACGAGTTCGATGAGGATGAGCGCATGCTCGAGAAGATCAAGAAGGACATCATAGATATACTCATCCCACGGGTCAAAGCTAAATTGCCGGCCAGAACCCAGGCGCTTTTCAATGACCAGATCAAATACCACGTCAACCCGACCGGGAAATTCGTGATCGGAGGTCCGCATGGAGATACCGGTCTTACCGGTCGTAAAATAATCGTCGACACCTACGGGGGCAAAGGTGCCCATGGGGGTGGAGCCTTCAGTGGCAAGGATCCGAGCAAAGTGGACCGATCGGCAGCTTACGCATCAAGGCACATTGCGAAGAACATGGTAGCCGCCGGAATATGTGATCAGGTACTCGTCCAGGTTTCTTACGCCATAGGCGTTGTGGAACCTACTTCCATCAATGTAGATACATACGGTACCTCAAAAGTGGATCTCTCGGATGGAGAAATTTCTCGTATCGTCGAAAGAGTCTTCGACATGCGTCCGGGCGCGATCGAACAACGACTGAAGCTCCGAAATCCGATCTACAGCGAAACTGCCGCTTACGGTCACATGGGAAGAAACCCAAGAACCGTGGTCAAGCACTTCTCGTCTCCTTATTCGGGCGAGCGCTCCGTTGAAGTGGAGCTGTTCACCTGGGAGCAGCTGGACTACGTGGATACCTTGAAAAAGGAATTTGAATTGTAGAAATTCGAAGTATCTTCGGATTATGAAAACCCGACTGATCTTCTTTTTTCTGACAATGCTCCTGGCAACAGGGCAAGCTCAGGATAAGACAAAGGACCCTGCACAAAACAGGGATCCCATGATCTCAACGAAACTGGTCTCGGAAACCGTCCTGGAGGCGGAAGAATTCATCGGGGCGGATGAGCTGGGCAATCTGTTTTACATGGAGAACCAGGTCTTCTACCGAAAGAGCGGACAGCGGATCTTTTCTTTCAGCAATGTCGACCTGGGTGCAATCACCGCAGTTGATGTGGGCAACCCCTTCAAGATCCTGTTGCTATACAGGGATTTCAATTCGGTGATCATCCTCGACAACAACCTCAATGAGTTGAGTCAGCGGCTCGACTTCACCGAAGAGACCCAGTTCAACAATGTGTTGTTCGTTGGCAACTCCTCTCAAAACAACATTTGGCTCTATGCGGATGACAACAAGCTTCACCTGTACAACTATGAGACCCTGTCGGAAGAGCTTCAGACCCAGGCCATGACCTTTTACGAGGACGATTTCATAGCACAGAGCATAGTAAGCACCTTCAAGCGCGCTTGGATACAATCGGAAACCGAGGCCCTGGAGTTCAATGAATACGGCAACTATGTCAGGACTTACCCCATTGTTGGAGCGGAGCGGATCTTCCCTTTTCAAAAAGGAATCCTCGTTCTGAAAGAGGGCACTTTCGAATACTTTTTTGAGGAAGAGCGCAGGAGGGTGGAGCTCAATTTCAAAGGAACGATGAAAAATGTCTCGGTAAGCGGCTCATCTCTATTTATCTACGACGGAAAAAAGGTGAGTCAATTTCAGCTACAGCTCTGAAAATTGGCTTAAATACTCGAAATAAGCCATATTTTTTTTATTTTCGTTCTTCCGTTCGACCCGTGACGGGGTGCCCTTTCTCAAAGGGGCACATCGAATCAAATCAAACCCTATTCATATGCATATTGCAATTGCCGGAAATATTGGAGCAGGCAAAACGACGTTAACGAACTTATTGGCAAAGCACTACAAATGGGAACCGCATTTTGAATCGGTAGCGGAGAACCCCTACCTGGATGATTTTTATGGCTCTATGGAGCGCTGGTCCTTCAATTTGCAGATCTATTTCCTGAACACGCGCTTTCGCCAGATTCTCGAAATCCGGGAAAGCGGCAAGAACATTATACAAGATCGGACCATTTACGAGGACGCAAATATCTTTGCGCCCAACCTACATGCCATGGGCCTGATGACCAATCGGGATTTCAGCAATTACGAGACCCTGTTTGACCTTATGGAGAGACTGGTGGCTCCACCCGATCTTTTGATCTACCTGAGGGCGAGCATTCCGACCCTGGTGGGGCAAATCCACAGGCGGGGAAGAGAATTCGAGAATTCGATCAGCATCGATTACCTGAGCCGTCTCAACGAGCGCTACGAGGCCTGGATCTCTACCTACAAGAAAGGAAAGCTGTTGATCATCGATGTCGACAACCTGAATATTGTGGACAAACAAGAAGACCTTGGGTCGGTGATCGACCGCATAGACGCCCAGATCCACGGGCTGTTCTAAAAAAAAACTCCCGATAAAATCGGGAGCTCTTCAGTACTAAATTTAATAAGATATTTACTTCTTGACGTTGTCTTTGATGTCTCCTTTCAACGTCGAATAATTGATCTTCAAGGCATTGACGTTTCTCAACTCTTCCTTGATGTCGGTGATGGTACCCACATTGGATTCAATGTCCGCTTTGATGGAAGTTGTCAAGAGTGGAATCTCGTCCTCCGGATGCGATTCACGCTCCGCAAAGATGAAATACTTCACGTCTTTAATGTCTGCGATACGGTCGTTCAATTGAATCTTGTCACCGTTCTGTCCTTTCACCTTACCCACGTAGATATAACTCACCAGGCTTTTACGCTCCAGTTTCTTGATCTCCGTAGCTTTAGGCAATTGCGGCTTCTGAATCTTCAATTCAGTTTCTCGCATTACGGTTGTCACCATAAAGAAGAACAAAAGCATAAATACAATATCCGGCAGGGACGCGGTAGAAATACCAGGCATTCCCTTTTTCTTCTTTTTAAACTTTGACATACGATTCTACTTTGTAGGTTCCGCCTCAGAGATGATCTGAGGATACTTCTTCTTGATAATGTCTATACGCTCTTTTAGCGTTTCGTTCGAAGGGTTGTTCTTGGCGTCCTTCACCATTTGCTCATAGCTGGTGCCATACATCTTCTCCGAAAGCCTGTTCCTTAACTCGGTATAGGCCGCTACGAGTTCGTTCTGCACGGATATGTAGGTTCCATAAGAAGTTCCTCGGTCACTCTCCAGAGAGATCACCGCTTTGTTTGGATGATCGGATGACTCGGGATCCTTCGATCCTTCGCACCAATCGCACTCAGCGGGTTCAGCTCCGTCGATCGGGTTGCCCAATCCTCCACCGTTGTCTATGAAGTTCATCGCTTCTTCGCGAATCTGGTCGACGGTCATAAAGGTTTCGCCTTCCACGAGAATGTCGTTGTTACGGTTCACCGTTACAATGAATACATTCTTCTCCTTCAGCTTCGGCGGTTCAGGCATGTCTTCCGGCTGCTTCTCGGGCAACTTTCGATTGATTCCCGTATCGACGTCCATCGTGGTAGTCACGAGGAAGAAGATCAACAGTAGGAATGCAATATCGGCCATTGACCCGGCATTGATTTCCGGTACATCTCTTTTTGCCATAATCTTACTTTGTTACGAGTCCTTTCACAAAATCCCACAAGAAGAATGCCAAACCGATTCCTCCGAGGATCATAGAGTAGATGATCCCTGTGCTGACCCATTTTGAAACGGATCCGGCCTCTCCATCCTTGATCACCATGCCAGAGGCATTTGTCACGGCCGCATCCGATGCCATTCCGTAAGCAATGATCAGAAGCACTGCCATAGCAGCAAGAGAGATCAACGATTTTTTCAGCAATTTAGGTTGCCTGATCAGGTTCCACAAGGAGAACACAATGGCAATGACTGCTGTAATGATCAGTATAATTCGCGCGAATGACACGAAAGGAGAAACCAGGCTGTTTTGCAGGTCCAGGCTCTCTTTTACAGCGTCATCGCCTTCCATGATTATCCTGGCCAGGAAGTAGATCGCAATCAAACCGATCAATCCCGATACCAGAGATAATATTTTAGATACAGTACTGTTCATAGCTGAATTATTTATTTCTGATCAACAAGTCAACCAATTTGATCGAAGCATCTTCCATGTTGTTGACGATTCCGTCGATCTTGGAAATGATGTAGTTGTAAAAGATCTGGAGGATGATAGCCACAACAAGACCGAATACCGTTGTCAAAAGGGCCACTTTAATACCCCCTGCAACTACCGCTGGTGAAATGTCACCGGCTGCTTCAATCGAGTCAAAGGCGCTAATCATACCGATTACCGTTCCCA
>JAHEHE010000053.1 GCA_024644725.1 Flavobacteriaceae bacterium
ATTAACTAAAATTTCCAATGGAAACAGTTCTCACTCTGAAAGACAGTATTGACTACTCCTCAGGAGCTACCGTGAGTAAAATCATTACAAAAAACAAGAATGGCTCCACTACCCTTTTCTCTTTTGACCAAGGCCAAAACCTCAGTGAGCACATAGCTCCGTTCGACGCCTCAGTGCTCATCTTGGAAGGCACATGCGAGATTTCTATAGCAGGTGAGCCCCATCTTTTGTCTGAAGGGCAGTTGATCACCATGCCTGCCAATGTCTCACATGCATTGGAAGCGGTATCCCCCTTCAAAATGCTCCTCATCATGATTAGAGAATGATTCGTCGAATTTCTGAAATAATTGAAAAACTCGAACTTGAACCTCATCCTGAAGGAGGCTATTTCAAAGAGACTTATAGAAGCACGGGTGAGATAAAACAAGACAGTCTGGGATCGAGCTTCGAGGGTAAAAGAAATTACTCAACCTGCATTTACTTTCTCTTGACGTCAAATGACTTTTCGGCGTTTCACAGGATAAAACAGGATGAAATCTGGCATTTTTATGACGGTTCCCCGATTCAATTACACGTGATAGCACCTTCAGGCCAATATTCCACCCATCTTGTCGGCCGTGAAATCGACTTGGGCGAACGACCTCAGCTTGTCGTTCCCGCCGGTTACTGGTTCGCGGCAGAAGTTTTAAATGAGAGCGCCTTTTCGTTGGTCGGATGCACGGTTTCGCCGGGATTTGACTTCAGGGATTTTGAAATGAGATCCAGGCCGGAGCTCATCTCTTTGTTCCCGGAACATGAGAAAATAATTTCAAAACTAACTCGAGATTAAAATGAAGAGCATCTCTGTTTTTTGCGGTTCAAGTTCGGGAACGGACAAAGAATTCCAGACAACTGCGTCAGAGCTCGGACGAAAACTGGCCTCTGAAAATATTGGATTGGTCTACGGCGGGGCCAAAGTGGGATTGATGGGGGCTGTTGCCAATGGCGCCCTGGAAAGATCCGGTACTGTCATAGGGGTTTTGCCTGTTTTTTTAAAGGCCAAAGAAATTGCCCACGACGGGCTCACTGAATTGATCCTGGTAGAGACTCTCCACGAGAGAAAAACCAGGATGAATGATCTCAGTGACGGGGTCATTGCCTTGCCCGGGGGTTTCGGAACCCTCGAAGAATATTTTGAAATGTTAACCTGGGGACAACTTGGGCTGCACGAAAAACCGATGGGCATCTTAAACATCAACGGTTACTACGATGAATTGATAAGCTTCCTCGACTCCATGGTCCAAAAAGGGCTTTTAAAAGAATCGAATCGTGAAATGATATTGATAAGCGACAACATTGATGATCTGCTTGTCAGAATGCGGGCATATAAGGCGCCTCAAGGAGGCAAGTGGATTCGCAAGGAAAATCTTTAAATCTTGACCTGTAAATCAAAAGACGACTCGTACAGAGAAGGCAAGTTCAAGGCCAAAATTGATTATAAAAACTAGCAAGGGCCCAAGACTTTCACAACCATGAAAAACCGAAAGAAACAAATTTTCCGGATCGCCCTCTTGGTGGGCACCGTCGTCTCCCTTTATTTTGTGCCCTGGATTCTTGTGAAAGCCTGGATCATGCCCTTGCCGGATACGGTACAGGAACAATTGGATGAGTCCATCGATCTCGGTTTTGACGGTATCATCGTCTATGTGGATCAGGGAGGAAAGGATCCGCAATTCTATGCGGCCGGCTGGAAGAACCGGGAGAACAGCATACCGGCGGATCCGCACTCTTTGTTCAAAATAGCCAGCATCGGCAAGCTATATGATGCTGTTTCCGTTGCTAAGCTGGTTCATGACAAGCGTCTTTCTTTGGACAAAACAGTCGCTGATTACTTTCCTGAATTTGCCGGGAGAATTGAAAACGCCGAAAAAATAACCCTGAGGATGATGGTGCGGCATCGGTCAGGCATTCCCAATTTGACCGATACCCCAAACTTTTGGGTAGATCCGCCAAAGAGCGATCAGGAAGCTCTGGACCTCATCCTTGATCAGCCGGCAAACTTTCAACCGGATGAAGACTACGAATATTCCAACACAAACTATCTGTTGATTACCCTGCTCATTGAAAAAGTGACAGGTAAAAGCAAGTTCGAATTCATCAAAGAGGCAATTCTTGATCCGCTGAATTTAAAAAACACTTTTGGCTCCCTCGACCAGGTTAATCTTGACGACCTTATGAGCGGATATTACGTGGGCATAGAAGAAGACATCAAAACGGCCGACTATGGCTCGATGATCGCCACGGCGGAGGATATTGGCATTTTTCTTCGTGCCTTGAATGATGGTTCCGTCTTCTTTGAAGGTGAACAGGAAATCTATTCCTCGATCTATCAATACGACCACGCCGGACTGGTTCCCGGCTACCAGAGCATCGCCGAATATCACAAAGACATTGACACCGTAGTGATCCAATTCGTGAATACGACCAATTTCAGTGGGTACACCTGGAATTTGTCTCAAATTGTCTACAAACGCATCGTAAAAATACTGAAATGAAAAAGCTATGGAGTTCTTTAAAATAGTCAAGGTAAAAACCAACGAAGAATCGATTCGGGAGCACCTCACTTTAAGTGCGTTGGAAAATTTTTCAAATGAGATATTCCCGTTGGATCAGCCCCAGGGCAATGAAGTTGAAATTGGAGGAATCTGGGGTGAATTCACATTGAACAGGGCGGTGATCAAAGGCGGAATCCGCTTTTCTTTGGTGGAATGCCCCAATGCCCTGTGCTGGACCATTACCACCGGGTACCCTCCGGAACGTAATTCCGTAGTCATTCATTTGACTATCAATCGAAAAAGGAAACACCCGGAATTCTTGGAAGAAATCGAAGAGTTCCTGGAAGATCATAGTACTTGCCTGGAGAAGTTTTTCTCGGATTCACATCAAGAATAGAGATTATAACAAGAATCAAAAAAAGATTTGACATATCTGTTTTTTTTATATGTTTGATCCTTAAATGAATGAGCAGGTCAATTCCCTGCGCATTGCCTACTTAAATGAAACCTTCTTTCATATTCGGGCTCAGGAGGATAAAGAAGTCTACTCCGAAGGCCGCCTCAGGGATGAGGAACCGAATTACCAGGCTGACTTCTAAAATAGTCTTATTACTGCAATTTCTGAAAGGGACACTGTTCAGTCCCTACACTGTTTTCATTTACCGGGTATAGGTATAATGTTGGGTTCATCCGTTTTACAGCAATTTTCCTGAAAGCGGGCATGAACCAGTTTGTTCTTTCGCCTAGGTTGTCTCCGACAGCTCTTACAACCAATTCACAGACACAAATGAAAACCAAATATATTGATCTAATAGAACAGACTTATGACTTTCCTCAGGAGGAATTCAAGGTCAGCAAGTCAAACACACTTGAATTTCAGGGTATTGATCTCATGCAACTCGTTGAAAAGTATGGGGCACCTCTCAAATTCACCTACCTGCCAAAGATTTCAGAAAACATTCAGCGCGCAAAACTCTGGTTTGCAAATGCTATTGAATCGCACAAATACGCTGGAAAATATCACTATTGCTACTGCACAAAAAGCTCCCATTTCAAACCCATTCTTGACGAGGCTCTTAAAAATGACATTCACATTGAGACGTCTTCTGCTTTTGACATCAACATTGTTGAGCGTCTGAAAGACGAAGGAAAAATATCGAATGACACTTATGTGCTCTGCAATGGTTTCAAGAGAGATCAATACATACAGAATATAGCAAGGCTCATCAATACCGGGCATTCCCGGTGCATTCCGATTGTCGACAATTTTGACGAAGTGGATCTTCTAGAGGAGGCTGTTGAAGGACCCCTAAATGTGGGTATACGAATAGCATCGGAAGAAGAGCCCAAATTCGAATTCTACACCTCTCGACTGGGAATTGGCTATAAGGATATTGTTCCCTTTTACAAACGTAAAATTGCCAATAACCCCAGAGTAGATCTGAAAATGTTGCATTTTTTCATCAACACGGGTATCAATGACAACGCCTATTATTGGAACGAATTGACGAAATGCCTTAAGGTCTATAGCGATCTGAAACGCATTTGCCCCTCGTTGGACAGTCTCAACATAGGAGGTGGGTTCCCGATCAAAAACTCCCTGGCGTTTGACTACGACTACCAATACATGGTCTCCGAAATCATCAACCAGGTCAAATTGGTCTGTGAGGAAGCACAGGTTCCTGTACCTGATATCTTTACGGAGTTTGGAAGCTTCACGGTTGGCGAAAGCGGTGGAGCCATCTTCGAGGTTCTTCATCAAAAACAACAGAACGATCGGGAGAAATGGAATATGATCAATTCCTCTTTCATTACCACACTACCCGACACCTGGGCCATCAACAGGAAATTCATCATGCTGGCGGTCAACCGTTGGAATGACAACTACGAACGGGTGTTGCTGGGCGGACTGACCTGCGACAGTGATGACTACTACAACAGTGAGCAGCATACCAACGCTATTTACCTGCCCAAATTTTCGACCGAAAAGCCGCTTTACATCGGTTTCTTTCACACGGGGGCCTATCAGGAAACTCTGGGTGGTTACGGCGGGCTTCAGCATTGTTTGATCCCTCAACCGAAGCACATCCTGGTTCGTCATGATGACCAGGGTGCATTGACAACCGAGGTTTTTCGACCCCAACAAAATGTGGAGGAGTTTCTCCAGATTTTGGGTTACGATACTCCTCTGAACAAATCCCAGGAACTGGAAATCTCCTGGAAAAACAAAAACAACGACAAATCCATATCAAATCAAATTGTATGAACACCAGAAGAACGTTTGCAGGCATTCCTGAGGAATGCGGCAAATCAAGCACAGCAAGCATCGTTTTGATCCCTGTCCCCTTTGACGGCACAAGCACCTGGGGGAAAGGAGCAGACAAGGGTCCTGAAGCCCTTTTGGAAGCTGCAGAAAACATGGAGCTGTACGACATCGAAACCGGAACCGAGGTCTACACGCATGGAATTTATCTGGCACCAAAAATAGAGGAAGGCAGCAGTCCTGAAGCTATGGTGGAAGAAGTCTACAAAGTGACAAAAGAATATGTGAACCGCAAAAAGTTCACAACTCTCGTTGGAGGGGAGCATTCGATCTCGATTGGAGCAATTCGAGCCATGAACGAGTCTTTCAATGACCTTACCGTATTGCAAATAGACGCACATGCCGATTTGCGAAAGGAATACAACGGATCGAGGTACAATCATGCCTGCGCACTTTATGAGGCCAATGAGCAAACCAACCTGATTCAAGTGGGTATCCGGAGCATGGACGCCATTGAAAAGACCGTAATGAAAAAAGATCAGGTCTTCTTTGCCCATGAGATGATTCAAGATGACTATTGGATGGACACCGCCATCGATCTGATGACGGAAAATGTCTACATAACCTTTGACCTGGATGCCTTCGATCCTTCTTTGTTGCCATCGACAGGAACTCCTGAACCCGGCGGGATGCAATGGTACGAGACCTTGGAATTTCTCCGCCGCGTCTTTGCCGAGAAGAATGTAGTTGGTTTTGACCTGGTTGAGCTCTGCCCAACGGGAGATTATAAACCTTCAGCCTTTACCGCAGCTAAACTGTACTACAAAATGCTGAGCTACAAATTTGAGAGCGAACAAGGTGAATTCGAATTTGACAATCAAGAAATTTCCCATGCAAAAATGAAAAAGCATGACACCGATCAAGAGTATGAAGATGGAGAGTTCTAAAGGATCCATTTCGCATTTTTTGGAGAAATACTTTCTTCATTTCAACGCAGCTACTGTCGTAGACGCAGCCCAGGAGTATGAAAAAAAACTAGCCGATGGGGGGAAAATGCTCGTCTCGCTGGCCGGTGCGATGAGTACGGCTGAACTGGGAAAGATTTTTGCTGAAATCATCCGGAAAGGAAAAGTTCACATTATCTCATGTACCGGAGCCAATCTGGAAGAAGACATCATGAATCTGGTCGCCCACAGCCATTACAAACGAATTCCGAACTACAGGGATCTGACCCCTGAGGAGGAATGGGAATTGTTGGAAAAAGGACTCAACCGCGTGACTGACACCTGCATCCCAGAGGAAGAGGCTTTTAGAAGATTGCAAAAGCATATTTTCAAGATCTGGAAGGAAGCAGAAGACAACCATGAGCGCCTGTTTCCACATGAGTTTATGTACCGGCTCCTGCTCTCGGGGGTTCTGGAGCAATACTACGAGATCGACTTGAAAGACTCGTGGATGTACGCCGCTGCAGAAGCGAATTTACCCATGGTCGTACCCGGTTGGGAAGACAGCACGATGGGCAATATTTTTGCGAGCTACGTCATGAAAGGTGAGCTCAGTGCAGCCACTATGAAATCAGGAATTGAGTACATGACTTCACTCGCTGACTGGTACACTGAAAACTCTTCAGAAGGAATCGGCTTCTTTCAAATTGGAGGAGGCATAGCCGGGGATTTTCCTATCTGTGTAGTACCCATGCTGTACCAGGACATGGAACGAACCGATACGCCTTTTTGGAACTATTTCTGTCAGATTAGTGATTCCACAACCAGTTACGGATCCTATTCGGGTGCCGTTCCAAACGAAAAGATTACCTGGGGGAAACTCGATATTGATACCCCAAAGTTCATTATCGAAAGTGACGCCACCATTGTCGCTCCTTTGATATTCGCCTATCTCTTAAACATGTGATTATGAAACCCGATCAAAAACCAACAATGAAACGCGTAATTGTCGACTTTCAGAAACTGAATGACGAAATTCTTGAGCTTTTGGTTTCAAAATACCCATACGGTTACAGCAGTAGCGACATTATCCGTTTCAAGAATGCGGCAGGCGAATGGGTCGACTGCGCTGAAGTGCGCACTGAAGACACAATTTACCTGGTCAAAGTCAGCAAACGACTGGAAAATGCCATGAGCGATTATGAGGATGACCATGATCCAGACGAAGACGATTATGCTGACAATGAGGACATTGAAGAGGATGAAGATGACAATCAGGCCTATTATTAAAATCTGAATACAAGGCTCATTCCTCCTGGCCAAAGTAGTCAATCGCATCCCGGATCGACTGGTCCGTTGAACTGTAGTTGAGGCCGAGCTTCTCTCGAGACTTCTGGTTGGAATAGTAATTGTTTACACACAGAATTCTCGTATTGGTCGAAGACAGGCTCGAACGGATTCCCAATTTGCGCAGGAGATCCCCGAAATGCCCCAGGAGCATCAATGCCGGTTTCGGAATCTCTATCAACCGGGCGTCCTGATCCGCAACGGTATTCAGCTTTTCATAAAATTGCCGATAGCTCAGATTTTCATGGGCCAGCAAATAACGCTCCCCGTGCCTGCCCGAATCCAGGGCCTTTATGATCCCGAGCGAAACATCCTTAACATGCACAAAATTCTTGCCTCCCGGCGGATAAAATATGAAACGCTTCTTCCATCCCATCAATATGATCTTTCCGGAACTCGGCTTTGTATCATAGGGCCCCAGCATGAAGGTCGGATTCACTACTATGGTTTCCATTTCACCCTCATTGCGCAAAACATAGTTTTCGGCCTCTATCTTGCTCCGGGCATAAAAGGAGTCTGAGAAGGGAAACCGTACTTCCTTGCTCTCGTGGCCCGGATCTTCAAGAGACCCATAGCCCATGGTGTTTGCCGTACTTACAAATACGAATTTTTTGACCGCGTTGCGAACCGCCGAATTGTAAATGTGTTGCGTAGCGACGAAATTGATCTTTAAATAATCGGAATAGGCCGTAAGATTTTGCCTCGTTTCGGCTGCCACATGCACAACGACTTCTGCGATGTCCAACCAGGGCGCGAGATCGTCCTCCAGACTGCGCTCGATCAATTCCAGGTTGGGGTGGGAAACGCCTTTGTATCGATTCTTGTCTCTGACCAGGCCCAGAACTTTATGTCCGTTTTCAAGCAGGTCGATTGCCAGGTTGGTCCCCAGCAAACCGCTGATTCCGGTGACAAAAACGGTTTTCATCAGGCAATCTCTTTTCGCACGGCTTCAGTCAGCAGCGGGAGCTTGATCCAAACGGGAACGTTGTTCATGAGCAGCCAGCTCCAGAAATTCACGCGGATGATTCTTTTTCTTTTAAAGACATGAACAATGCAATACCGGGCCACCTCATCAGGCTTCAGGGTTATCATCCTGGCGAACAATCCGTGTTTGTTCAGCCTTGAACTCCCCTCTTCATTTGTGGCCATCGGCCCCGGATTCACAACACTTACACTCACGTTGGTATCCTTGAGTTCCTCATTGAGGCCCAGAGAGAAAGAATAGACAAAGGCTTTCGAAGCCGGATAGACTGTCTTATATCCCATAGGGGAACCCGCTGCAATACTTGAGACATTCAGCATGTAAGCTTTCGGTTGCCTCAATAAATTTGGCAGTATTTTATGCGCCATGACCGAAACCACCCAAACGTTAAGCTTGATAATACTGTCAATGTCGCGGGTTTCGGCGTGGTCAAACTTCATGGTCCCTCCAATTCCGGCATTGTTGATCAACAGGAATACCTCAAACCGCTCATTGACTTGTTGGGTAAAGGCATCCAGCTCTTCAGGTTTTGTCATGTCGAGCTCGAAAAAGTGGGAATCGACGCCATAAGTCTCCTTGATATCCTCGTTCACGACCGACAAATTCTCTCCGGGCAAACTGACAAGCAGCGTATTGATGTTTTTCTCCGCAAGCTCCAGGGCAAAAGACTTGCCCAAACCCTGGCTGGCTCCCGTGATCAGGGCATATTGATCCTTGCGTATTGTGTTCACTTTAAATTACAGTCTTGTTTTGAGCTCATCAAGATAGGTATTTCCAATTTAAGGAAGAGGCAGAATCGAGCAAAACTATTCGCATCTGAACCTGTCTTGACACTCTTTAAAATAATGCGTATTTTTATAAAACAAAAAATTGCACGATTCAACTAGATCCCTAACCGGTGCTAAATGACAGAAGCGAACCAATAGACAGAGACCATGAATACCTCCTACAGACTCGAGCGGGCCATCACCAAGTTGTATACCGCATTTCACTCTGGATCCCTGGATCCCGAGAACTGCCATCACTGTGCCGTGGGAAATATTTGCGACAACCTCGATACCTGGAAGCACCTGACGGATAAACACGGTTCCACGCAATTGAGTTACCTGGGGCGCTTGAATGAAGTTGCCGGAAGAAAGATCAATGGCTACAGCCCCTCCGAACTGTTGACCATTGAAACCGTTTTTCTGCAAGGTTGCGGTTACAGTCTTCCCTTCAGGAGAAGCGAGAAAAAAGTGAACCCCAAAGACAAAGAGGCCCAGTACAGGGGGCTTTGTGCCGTAGTGGAATACCTGTGCGATCTCGACGGAGTGGTAAATGTCATGGACATCTCAAAGCTCTTCGAGTACGAAAACGACAAACCTCGCTACGAACTTCAACTCGGCTGAATTTGGAATCCTTTCCCCTAGGATTTTTGACCTGAAACCTTGGCACCCAGCAATTCATTCTGCTCCTCGAGCAGTTGGGTCATCTTCGTCATCAACTCGATGTTTTTTGGGGTTTCGACTGTGATGTCCTTCGTGTCCTCCGCTTTCTTTATCACTTTATTCATGAACTTCACCACGATGAAAATAGTAAAGCCGATGACTAAAAAGTCCACAAAAGCCTCGATCAAGGCCCCATAACCGATGGCGATCTCTTCATTGACTATGACTCCCTGTGCATCCAAAACGGGATCTTTCAGCACAATTTTTCGATCATCGAGATTCATGTTTCCCGATAGAAGAGACAGGGGTGGCATCATGACCTCCTTGACCAACACATTGATGACTTTGTTAAAGGAGGCCCCCAGGATGATACCAACGGCCATGTCCAGCATGTTGCCTTTGACTGCAAAATTTTTAAACTCTCTGTATAGTTTCATGGTACTTTGGTTTTGAGGCGTAAAGATATTTGATTTGGATTTTTCCCAAAATCCGTAAATTAACACTTTTAGGCAGAGAATTTACCATGAAAACAAATACGCCTCCATTCGATATTCAACAAACTTATCAAAAAGCAATCCGGTTTGCCGGGGAGAAACATGCTGACCAGAAGATGCCGGCTTCAAAGGCCAGTTACCTCCTTCACCTTTCAAATGTGGCCATGGAGGTGATCCTCGCGGAAAGACATACCCGTGACTTTGATCTGGAATTCGCGGTGCAGGTGGCCCTGTTGCATGATGTTCTCGAGGACACCCCGGCTTCTTTTGAAGAAGTGGTCGAAAGTTTTTCTCCCGAAATCGCCGAAGCGGTTCTGGCTCTGACTAAAAATGAAGAATTGCCTGCAGACATTCAAATCCCCGACAGTCTGATGCGGATCAAAGCCCTGCGAAAGGAGGTCTGGGCCGTAAAATTGGCCGATCGCATCTCAAACATGCAGGAACCGCCAAATACCTGGAACCAGGAGAAAAAGAAACACTATCGTCAGGTGGCTAAACTCATCCTTCAGGAGCTCGAAGGGGGCAATGCGTATTTGGAATCAAGGCTCGAGGCGTTGATCCAGGATTATAAAGATTTTATTTAAGGCCCCTGATAATATTTAAAGCCAGTTTGACAAGGTCATGGGTCTCCATGAAGTTACTACTCGATCCATTCTGCGAAAATATTGATTTTGCTCAAAAACTCCTTTCAGACCGTAACATATCCCTTCCGTTTGGCGTCTAGTAGAGTAGACCCAATCCTTTACCCATGACTGCCAGTTCCCAACCCTTGCCATCCCCAGCGAAGAATCGAATCATCTCCATTGATGCGCTCAGAGGTTTTGCACTGGCCGGCGTGGCCCTGGTGCACATGGTTGAGCAATACATCGCGGGCCCGCACCCGGAAGGTTTCATGGAGGGGGTCAACGGGATTCCCGACCAGATCATTCAGGTGATCATCAGCATTTTCTTTACCGGGAAATTCTTCGCTCTTTTCTCGATTTTGTTCGGCCTCAGTTTTTCCATCCAGATGGAGTCGGCCCAAAACAGGGGGCAGAAATTCAGTGGAAGGTTCATTTGGCGGGCAGCCCTGTTATTTGTAATCGGTTGCGTTCACCAGCTTTTCTACCGAGGGGACATTCTAACCATATATGCGGTTCTGGCACCTTTTATCATCCCGTTTTATAAGGTTTCCTCCAAGTGGCTCCTAATCACCGCGGGACTTATTTTTCTCGGAATACCCCGGTTTATCGCTTTTGCCATATTTGGGGCCGAGAGCGTAACCGGCGTGCATCCCATGATGGACAACAACCACGAGTTGGTGAAAAACTACATCGATACGATATCGAACGGCAGCCTTGGCGAGGTGTTTTATCTCAATGCCACCTATGGGATGCTGACCAAGATCGACTTCCAGGTCTCCTTTTTTGGCAGGTTCTATTATACGTTTGCCTATTTTCTGATCGGATTGTGGTTGGGCAGAACCGGGCTATTCAAAGACCTTCCCGCCTTTTCAAAACAGATCAAAGACATCATGCTCTGGTCGATCGGGGCCTTGATCATCAGCTTTGGGCTCGTGGTCGCGACATTTGCTACAGCGCCACAACCTATCGACTTCTCCACCTGGAGGTTTGCATTGGGGATGAATTTCATGGACTGGGTCAGCGTATCTATGTCTTCTATTATTTTATGCGGATTTTTAATGCTCTACCAGAAGGATTCCTGGCAGAGCAGACTGGCTTTTTTCGCTCCATACGGACGCATGGCGCTGACCAACTACGTCATGCAATCGATCATTGGAACCTTTATCTACTTCGGCTGGGGACTAGGATACATAGGGCAGTTTGGAGCCCTGATCTGCTTCCTGATGGGTATCGGGGTGATCATCATGCAGACGGTATTCAGCAAATACTGGCTCAAAAACTACAAGTATGGACCACTTGAATGGCTCTGGCGATGTGGTACCTATCTCAAATGGCAGCCTTTTAAACGTGCGGCTCCTCCTACTCCCGCCGTGGAATGATTTTGGTCAGCAATTTGTAATGTGTTCATTTTTATCTTTGGAAAGATTTTAAACAAAAGGAAGACTCCTATACTTTATATTTGAGGCATCCGATCCATTCAGTAAAAACAGACGCATGACCTTTAAACAATGTCTTTACCTCACCCTCTGTACTTTTCTATCCGTCCAATGCGAAACAGAGAAGTTGCCCCTGGAAACTTCAGAAAACATTCGGCTCAACCAGATAGGCTATTATCCGAGCTCTGTCAAGGAATTCATTCTTGCAGACCATAAGGCGAGTACATTCCGGGTCATGGATACCCTGGGAGAGCTTGTTTTCAAAGGAAAGCTCCAGGACCGCGGAACCTGGGATACCTCTGGAGAGCAGGTCATGTCAGGCGACTTCAGTGATCTCAAAACCCCGGGAACTTACATCATTGAAATTGACAGCATAGGCGCTTCCCATCCATTTTCTATTGAGAAAGGCGTGTACGAGGAAGCCTTGAGTGCCTCGATCAAAAGCTATTACTTTCAGCGGGCCTCGATGCCCATAGAAGAGACCTACGGAGGCATTTACAAACGGGCCGCTGGCCACCCGGACAGTGCGTGTGCCTATCATGCTTCCTCGCGCCATAAAAAGGGACAGCTCAATTCTCCTGGCGGCTGGTACGATGCCGGTGACTACGGAAAGTACATCGTCAATGCAGCCGTTTCCACGGGGCAAATGCTCCACCTTCTCGAGCAATACCCGGATGCGATCCCGGATGCTTCGCTCAACATCCCTGAAAGTGGCAATGGGCAGAGTGACCTTTGGGATGAACTGCTCTATGAGCTTAACTGGATCCGAACCATGCAGGATCGAGACGGAGGAGTCTATCACAAACTCACCGCCAAAAACTTTTCGGGATTCATCATGCCAGAGAACTATGACCTGGAGCGATTTGTCATCGGAAAGGGAACCGCGGCAACCCTGAATTATGCGGCTGTGATGGCGCAAGCCGGACGCTTGTATACTTCTGCTGACCCAGTCTGGTCTGCAGAGGCCATCATTTCAGCAGAAAAAGCCTGGAAGTGGGCGCTTCGCAACAAGAACGTGCCTTTCTCCAATCCTGAGGATGTCAGCACCGGCCAATACGACGACACAGTTTTTTCAGATGATTTCTATTGGGCAGCAGCCGAGCTCTACATCGCCACCGGCGAAAAAAAATACTTGAAATACCTGGATAGCCATCCGGAGCCTTATCAGCACCAGCTGACCAACAGCTGGAAGTTCTTTGTGCGCAACAACGCCTTTCACTCGCTGCTTGAGAATCGCGATAAATTACCCGAAAAAACAGCTAGCTCGATGGTTTCGAATCACCTGAAACTGGCAGATAGTCTCCTTGTCAAGATCGACAAAAATCCCTATCATGTGGCCCTGGACCGTTACGAATGGGGATCCAACAGCGACGTGTTAAACCAGGCGATGATCCTCTGCGTAGCTCACCGCCTTTCGGGAGACGAAAAATACATTGCAGGGGCCGAAAGGATAAATGATTATATCTTTGGAAAAAATGCGACGGGATACTGCTTCCTGACAGGGTTTGGAAGCAAGCGCGTGATGTTTCCACATCATCGACCCAGCGGGGCCGACGGAATTGAGGATCCCGTTCCCGGTTTTGTAATCGGAGGTCCGAATCACGATCGCCAGGACCAGCATGACGTGGAATACAGCTCCGAGCATCCGGCCAAAGCCTACAAGGACGTGGAGCCCAGCTTTGCATCCAACGAGGTTTGCATCAACTGGAACGCCCCGGCCGTTTTTGTACTGAGCTATCTGGAGCAGAACCGAAAAGAGTAATGAGTAGAAAGGAACAACCCCTTATTGACTATATCAATCGAATCGTTGAGCTGAGTGAGGAGGAGGAGCAAATCCTTCTGTCTGGAATAAAGACACGCAGATACCTCAAAGGCCAGTACATTTTGCAGCAGGGGGATGTATGTTCCGTAAGTGCCTTTGTCCTTAAGGGATGTACCAAGACCTTTTACCTGGACGACCAGGGTCAGGAGCACGTGATCATGTTCTCGATTGAAGACTGGTGGACCTCGGACCTGGCTAGTTTCATTACACAGACTCCTTCGGACTTCAATGTGCAATGCCTTGAAAACACAGAGGTTGTCCTGTTCCCCTATGAGACCCATGACAAACTTCTCGAAGAGGTTCCGATACTTGAGCGGTTTTTTCGAAAAATAATCGAAAGAGCCCTTGTAGCCTCTCAAAAAAGAGTGGTGAGAAACCTGAGTATGTCTGCCCGGGACCGTTACCTGTATTTCCGAAAACAGTATCCTTTGATCGAGCAGCGCGTCCCCCAGTACCTCATCGCGTCCTACCTGGGAATCACCAAGGAATTCCTGAGCAAGATCAAAAGTCAGCTCATCCAGGAGCAATAGGTCCTCCGAGTTCGATATACCACTCATGTTAATCTAGTTTAACTTCATTTTATAAACTACATTATTTTTCAAGGCTTCTCTTTGAGCGATCTTTGCATTGTAAAAGTTAATCGCATGAACACCTTGTTGGAAAATGTTGGAGACTTGAATGACATGCTGTTGCAGGGTCAACAAATCGAGGCGCTTGAAAAGTTCTACGACCCGGGTGTGGAGGTGCAGGAAAATGACAAGGATCCTGTCAGGGGCAAAGACAACGCCATTGAGGCGAAAAAAGCTTTTCTCGCGGGCATCAAGGCGATCAGATGTGTGAAACCCTTGAAAGTTGCCGTTGGAGAAGGAACCACCATGGTAGAGTGGCAGGTGTCTTACGAGTCAATCGAAGGAACAGCACAGCAGTACACGCAAGTAGCCGTTCAGGAATGGAAGAATGGTCAGATTGTGAAAGAAAAATTTTATTTCGGAAATTAATCTTAATATATATTATTCATCGAACAAACATTAAACTTTAAAACCATGACAAAAAAAGTAACAACATTAGCTGCCGTAATTCTTATGGCGGTGGTAACTTTCTCTTTCACCACGATAGAAGGTGAGAAAAAAGAGATCAAAACAGAGAATAGCACAGTGACCTGGAAAGGTTATAAAGTGACCGGATCTCATTACGGAACCGTAGCACTCCAATCAGGGCACCTGGTTTTTGACGAAGGTAAGCTCACAGGGGGTGAATTCGAAGTGGACATGACTACCATCGTCACAGACGACCTGGAAGGAGAATACAAAGGAAAGCTCGAAGGGCATTTGAAATCCGACGATTTCTTTGGAGTAGAAAAATATCCTACTTCTAAGCTCGTTTTCACGAAAGTAAAAAGCACCGGCAAGAATTCTTATGAGGTGACGGGAGACCTTACCGTAAAAGGAAAATCAGCTCCTGTTACTTTTGAAATGTCAATATACGGTAACAAAGCTACTGCGAATGTAAAGATTGACAGAACCATCTATGACATTCGCTATGGTTCAACAGCTTTCTTTGACGACCTCAAAGACAAGGCGATTTACGATGAATTCGATCTCGTAACCGATCTGGAATTCTAATCCCCCTTTTTCATTTAATTCCCCCAACTCGAATGAAGAAAGAAAAGACCGCCGAAAAGCGGTCTTTTTTTTGTTCTATTATATTGATTTTACGTACATTTAACTAAGCTTTATCGAAAAGGAAACGTGAAACAATACCTTGTCATCATCAACCACCGAACCTGGATCGCCATGATCATAGCGCTGGTCGTGCCCTACCTTGCCTTTAGGTACAACGTTGAATTCGATATGGAACTCACCCTGATCAGTATCGCGATCATCTTCCCCCTGGTGTTCACTATTCGGGGATCCTTCAGAAGACGCGAAAAAGCCCTGGAGCATTTGAGTGAATTCAGAAGCACCCTGAAGACTTTCTCCTATTTCCTGATGTCGAATGTGAAATTGACCGAGGAAGACCAGGAAGAAGCCACGAAGCTGATGCTCAGTTTGAGTAACACGTTAATGATCCATCTGAAAAGCAATGAGAAGGATACTACCGATATCGACGCCCGCATGCATGATCTTTACCAGTATGTGAATTCAAAAGAAGACAAGATCTCCTCCAAATCCAAGGAGCGTCTTTTCCGAATCATGAAGGATCTTCATGAAACGATTGAAAATGTTCATGCCATCAACACGCATCGCACCCCGATCAGCCTGAAGGCCTATTGCCTCGTTTTCATCTACATCTTCCCGCTGATCTATGCGCCAACCATCATCCACAGGGTAGGCCCGGACAAAGGAAGCTGGATTACTTATTTTATTGTTTTGGTAAGCCAGTTCATCCTCATTTCGCTGTACAATATTCAAAATCAGCTCGAGTACCCATTTGACGATGAAGGCATGGACGACATCAAACTCGACAGTTTCAGGATAGACCGATAGCCTCGGGCTCATAATCACGAATTTTTTCCATTCCCGCTGTAACCTGACAAAAATCATGGTTAAGGATCAGAACACCTCATAAATTTGTAGCAGTTATTAATTTTGATAGGATCAAGAAACCTTTTAGGATGAGTGATGACATCCTTAAAGGTTTCTTGCTTTTTAGATTTTTGCTTCTTTTTTTCAGAAATTCTCTTCTTTCGGGTCGAACTCAACCCGGAATCAGCTCTAAAAAAGATGAATTTTCTGCTAATTCATCTCGTAATATCTGTTAAATTCTAAAAATTTCAGATTTTTTTCATTTTACTTAAGTATCTGTATATCTGTTTTTTAACTTATTTTCAGTATTAAATATTTGTTAAAATAGTACTTTGTTATACATAGTACTGTAACAAATACTTCAGATGGGTCGTCTTATAAGTGTAAACCAAATTAAAAATAACGTCTTAAAGCATTAAATAAAAAAAAACCAATCATGAGAACTACAGCATTTAGAAACAGCAAACGAATCCAGTGGTCAGAGTACAGACATTATGCAGTAAAAACTTCATAACATTTCTGATTGCAAACAGAAAAGACCTTTAACCCCCGAAAACTTAAAAAACCAACATTATGAGAACTACATCCTTTAAACGCAGCAAAAGAATCCAGTGGTCTGATTACAGAACCTACTCCTACTAAAAAAAGAGAATAAGAGACAGCTCAACCAGACCGTCTGAAAACAGAAACTTAATTTCTCTATATATAGGGGTCCCCGGATCCTCCAAAAAACCCTGAAAATTCAGGGTTTTTTTTATGTCTGCTGATGAAATCTTCCTGAAAAAAATGTTAGAGTTTTCATAAAATGAGGATCAGGACATCACGTGTCGTATTCCTGTCTCTGCCACGGTCGTATTTTTGCACCGGATTAGGAGTTATTAATCAAAGTCCGAAATTGAGACATCTTGTATTTATTTGCCAAGATAAGAGGTTAGACACCGAAATAGATTAGATCAATTGAGGAACGTCCCAACCGAAGTGGATTTCCTGTTCATTAGTAAATCAAGGGGGATATAAGGATTTACTAGTATACGTTAAGTGCTATGGATTTTCGCAAGGTTGGGACTATTTTTTTAGAAAGTCCCGAAAGTTGCCCTCCTGGAATCGCGGGGCCATCTCCAATCCGTATTGATTCACACCTTTCTCCCCTTCCCAAATGATCTCAAGGCCCAGTTCTTCATTGACATGAAAATTGTCATAACGAAACGGAATAGCACAATACAAATAGTCCTTGTCCGGTTTCTCCCTGAGAATACGCATTAGATGCGCAGCAATATAAAAGATATTGTCATTGCAGTCTGCTGTAATGTCGAAACCGAAGTAGATCGGTCTTTTAATCTGTTTCGGATGAATCAAGTCATCTAAGGTGAGCTCACTCTCATCCATATCTCGAGAACGAATTCGCTCATAAGTCTTCTCCTTGATCGGAAATATCAACGAATGGCCCGAGTAGTATCCCGAATCATCGGTGATGATCAAATTCATCTCCGGAAGGAGCCGGGTCGATTCTTTGATGACTTCACTGATGTTCCGTTTGATCTTTTTGTGAAACTGCATGTAGCGCTCCAAGTAGTCAATGTCTGATTCGTGATCCAGGGTACGAATTCGTCTTGTTGCTTTTTCCAGGTTTGTCTTGAACCAGGAAGCTTCAGGCAAGCTATCATCGAGTTCGTTCAGGGCATACTTTCTCAGGCTAAAATCGTAAAAAGTTGGAATAGGGACACTCGCGTTGAGATTCCTGATAAGCTGATAAGGAAGCAAGGTCAGCATCACAATATCTTCCTCCTTCTCAGACTTAATAAGAGTCGCTCCATTTTCCCATCTTTGGACAGTTCGGATGTCAACTTCAAGTGCCGCTGCAAAGTCTGACTGCGACATGCTGTTGATTCTCCTGAAATCTGTAAATAACTCCCCTATGTCGTTGTATTTTCTCATGATATCAGGTTTGACCTGGTCCTGAGCCTGAAGCTAAAGGATCCGCGCCCTCTCTGTAAATTTAAGAAATAATGGGTTTGAAAGGGTTTTTTATCCACATGACATTTCATGTCGTAAGACAAAGCAATTGAACCCCTTAATTTTGTAGAAATTTAAGTGATGATCAAGGAGATACTGATCGCAATCGAAGAAGAAGTAAGAGACCGGGTATACCGGGAGCAGAAGAGCCTGGTTGCGGTTAAAACAGTGATGGAGCTGGTGAATCAGATCGACCATGAAGTGGAAGAAGTGCCCTTGCAAGACAGGGATCGCATGACGAGGTTATTGGTTTCCTTAAAAGGATGCGATCTCAATGATGAAGAAGAACGTCTGATCGACAGGATCATCACAAATTAAAGGATATATCCTCTTTTCGGGAATTGCCGAGCAGGGAATGGTTCAATGAGGGGGAATAGATGAAACAATACCCTGCGAAGAATGGAGACGAAAGATCTCGTGAGAGGATGTACCTTAAGACAAAAGAGCTGATTCAAATTGAATCAGCTCTTTTTTTATTCATAAAAAAAGCGCAATCTCGGAAAGTTCGTCGACTACGCTCTCGCAAATATTAAGCAAAGGGGTTTTGCTTGTAAAAAAGGGTAAAAAAATGAAGTCTCTTAAAGAGCAACGACAAAGTTGTCTTCAGCACTCACGCCATTGTTGACGTATTTGTCTGCTTCTCCGTCATTCTCCCATCTTTCGTTATCAATCAAATACTTGAATTGATATTCTTTTTCAGTGTCCAGATCCAGGGTTGTTTTGAAGGTACCGTTCTTGAATTTCTTTAAATCGATAGCCTCTTTCACGTTCCATTCGTTAAAATCACCCACCAACTGTACTTTGTCCGCATTTTCCACCTCTTCACCTTTCAATGAGAAAGTGACCTTGCATACAGGCTTACTTTTTAAAAACTGTTTTTTGATACTCATGACATTAATTTTTATTGATGGTACAAAGTAAAAACAATCTACTGTT